>JAKQYF010000024.1 GCA_023356535.1 Trichodesmium sp. MAG_R03
TCCACACCTACTGCAAGTTTTAGAACTAGGAAACCATCTATCCACAATGGTTAACTTAGAGCCATACAGTTGACATTTGTACTTTAATTGTCTGCGAAATTCGTAAAAACCCATATCGGCACTCACGAAATAATAACATATTTATGGAAAAAAATCAACTAAAAAGTCGCCCTAGAAGGGCGAGACTTTAAACCTAAACAGTTTTGTTATAGAAGTTAAATTTCACAATTCATCTAAAATGAAATTTGTACAACTTATTTTTCCATAGACTGCTAAAATAAAATTGCGATCGCACCACCAACAAAAGTTTGTAAACTCTCAGTTACAGCAGTAGTAACTCCATAAGTAAAAGGTAAACTATCAATCACCATTACCAAACACAACAACATCAAATAGTAGATAGAATACTTAAACAGCGATCGAGCCACATCCTTATTAGAAGGATTTTGTAGCAACTGCCAAGCTTTCTGAATAAAAATTGCACCAAGGTAAGTCGCCAACACTGCATAAACTATTCCACTTGCGTGTAACGGATAAACCAGCAATAGAGTCATAGGAATCAAAATCAGAGTGTAGACCCAAATCTGTCTAGCCGTTTCCTCATTACCCTCAATCACAGGTAACATAGGCACCCCAACTTCCTGATATTCATCACGAATATAAATTGCCAATGCCCAAAAATGAGGAGGAGTCCAGATAAAAATAATTGCAAACAGTACCCAAGCGGCCCAACTCAATTCCCCTGTAACAGCAGCCCAACCCACTAACGGAGGAATAGCACCAGCAGCACCACCAATGACAATATTTTGAACACTGTGACGTTTTAAGCAATGAGTGTAAACGCCAACATAAAAAACTATTCCCGACATTGCCAACAGTGCAGCTAGTAAATTAGCAAAAACCGTGAGCAAACTAAATGATGTCACTGCCAGAGTAAATGCAAAGATGAGAGCATCACGAGGTTTAACCCTCCCAGACGGAATAGGTCGCCAGCGAGTACGCTCCATAATATAATCAATATCGCTGTCGTAGATACAGTTAATAGTATTAGCTGCGCCAGAAGCTAATGCACCACCTGTTAATGTCACTAACAAAAGTAAGGGAGAGACTTCTCCTTTTGCTCCCAACCACATTCCTGCTGCAGTTGTAATCAGTAATAGCAGAATAATACGGGGTTTTATAAGTTCATAATAGCTTTTAATTATTTGTAGTATATTGTCATGGTGTCGTGGAAGACTATGAGAAATAACTTCTTGCATCGATTCTTATTTGTTTATTTGTTAAATTTTTGTTTTGACTAGTTATTATCAGAACTTATGTAGAACCATCAGATATATTAAAGGTTAACAGCTGTTAACCCCTATAGATATTGTATGATTTGAAATTTCCCGTAAGTTCTAATTATTTTTATGCTGATAATTAGACAACTGCAACTTTTCGATCCCGTAAAGCAATAACAGTAAAAGCTACTAAAGTTCCTAGTAATGCTGCTCCTATAGCTTGATGAGACACGGTTAACAATTCTACTTGCAGACGTAACCGGAAGGTCATCACCCCTAGAGCAATTTGAGCTAATACCAGCAAACCAGACCAGTTTGCTAATTTTCGCAGGAGCGGATCTAAAGTAGGGGTGCGCCACACCATTACCACTAATATTAATGTTGCTAAAGTAGGAGGCACAACCCCAGCAAGATGACTATTCATTACCATACAAAGTTCTGCCATACCAAAGCACTCATGTAATGCCCATTGAGAAGCAACTAAGCCACCCAGTAAACTTTGTAGATATACAAGAATAGTAGCGGTTAATCCCACCCAAGGTAATTTACCAACATTGCCAGTACCCTTATATGGCATCATCGATATACCTATAACTAATAGGGTCATAAAGTAAAGTAAAGCCGTGCCTAAGTGAGCCGTGACAATATCAAAACGTAATAGTTGTGTTACCGTTAATCCGCCCAGTACACCTTGGAAAACTATTAAACCTAAAGCAAAGGTAGATGCCCAGGGTAGCCAACTAGGGAGTTTTTGTCTATGCCACCATGATAAACCCATCAGAGCGATCGCGCCCAGGCCAATTAAACTTGCATCTAACCGATGGAACCATTCTAAAAATACTTGTAGGTTCATTTGTGCCATTGGTACTAACCTACCATAACACAACGGCCAGTCAGGACAGGCTAAACCTGCATTCATCACTCTAGTAGCACTACCAATCGCCATCAATATTAGAGTGGCTAGACATAGTTTCCATACTAAGCCACGAATAAGTGCCCGTGCTTGAGGCTGGGAGTAAATAATTCCATTGTCATTAAAAACAGAATTGGCCATAATTTTTATATTTTATTTTATTATTGCTATAGCAGTTCTTTAATATATAAGGTATAGCTTTAGTTCCTCCTCTCCTATCCTACTTTTTTTAACGCTTTTGAGGAAATTTAGTGGGGATCGCAAATACATCTCAATAATTGTGAGAATTGCTATAATTCAAGTAAAGACGAAACTAAGTCTGGGGATCAAGGTGAATCATCCTTCATTGTTGTTGGGTTTTAAAAAATTTTTTGATTTTAATTTTTCTTCATTGTTTCTTAAAGTTTATTTTTTACTTTTTCTTGTATTGAACATCACTAAAATATAAAACTTAGGAGTACATACTTAATTGTAACTTTGTTTACCCCAAAATAGGGTGAAGTTTTTTGATGCAATAATTAAAATAAAATAAACTTTAGCTAAAGCAATCGTCCCTAAATATAGATAGCATTGACTTAATCAAAAAATAAAAATATAATATGTTAGAAATCATAGGATTATATAGGCTATGCTCAAAATATATGAAATCTATCAAAGCAAAGCTCAAAGTTAATAATAAACAGAAAACCCTAATGGCTCAGCATGCAGGTTATAGCAGATGGTGTTATAATTGTCAGTTAAGTTTGGGAAATGCTGCGGTTCAGTATGGTTATCAAAAAATTGGGTTTTAAACCTCGCCCTTCTAGGACGACTTTTTACTTCTTTTTTTTGAAAATGATATTCAAAAACCATAAATTTTCAAGAGAAATATTACATTGAGGTTGGAGGCAATTTTTAAGAGACTCTTGAGAAAGAAAGGCAGAAAAATACAGTTGTGATTTTAGAGTAATTACCAGGTGGGAGCCTACTTCTAACATCTGCTCTAGTTGTGGATATCAAAAGTGGAAAGTTATTCCTTATATTCAAAGAATGGTTTTGTCTTAATTGTGATAGTAAGCACGACCATGATCAAAATGCAGCAATAAATATACAGCGCTTTCCGTTGTTATGAGTTCGCCCACGGGAGTAAGATGTCCGGACTAGATGACTTTCACCATGATCTCTATATTTCATTTGCCCGAAATCTGCTGTATTAGTAACGGGCGAGCAGTCCGAGGCAACAAGCGGGGGTGGAGGTAACCCTCAGACTACCATCAAGATATGGAGCAGTCTGTGAAACCTCAACCCACTAATAGAGCTTCGGCTCGGTAATAATTCCCGTACTTTTAGGCCAGGGAAAATGTCAAAAGTAGATGGTAAGTTTAAACTAAGTACAAGTTAAAAAATCCTCTAACAGACTTAATAGTTAACAACTGGAACTAATGCTCAACCAACAGGACTTACCCAACCAAAGTAATTGTAGTGGTCATATCTGGAACCATGACAAATTATGGACCATATCTAGCACTACTGCGTAAGTCCTGACCAAATTAAATTAAGTAGATAGAGAACAATTTATAGACTGTGGTCAATGGTTCTCACAGAAGCAGAAAGCTTTTCTCCAAAGCTACTTTCTTTTGGTCAAGTGTGGGTCAGTTCAATCGAATCATAAAGCAACCTATAGTAAAATGGAAAAAAAAGAAAAAGTACCAGTCTCAATAATAACTCTAGTAGTGGGTATATTAGTCACCATAATTAGCCTATGGGTAGGTCAAAACCATGGCCTTTTACCAGAGGCAGCTTCCGAACAAGCTTCTCTAGTTGATGATCTTTTTGATGTCATGTTTACTATAGGAATAGGTTTATTTATAGTAGTAGAAGGAACGATCATCTTTTCTGTAATTAAATTTCGTCGGCGGAAAGGAGACGATGGTGATGGTGCCAACTTTAAAGAAAATTTACCATTAGAAATATTTTGGACAGCAATTCCATCCATAATTGTAATTGGCCTTGGCATCTATAGTGTAGATGTATACAGACAGATGGGTGGATTTAATCCAAATGCTACAGTGATAGCTCATCATCATGCCCCATCTCACCAGCAAATGGCGAAAATGCCTGGTGCAGCAATTGCAGCTCCCTTGATAGCAAATGCCGAAGGAATAGAATCAACAGAAGTAGCTGAAAAAGTGGCTAGTAAATATGGTTTTGGAGCAATTCCTACGGAGGAAGGAAAAACAGCAGATATAGTAGTTGAAATTGTAGGAGTTCAATATGATTGGCTGATCAACTATCCCGAGAATGATATTTTGTATGCAGAAGAACTACATATTCCTGTAAACAAGGATATTCAAATCAACCTTTCGGCTGAAGATGTAATTCACTCTTTCTGGATACCTGCTTTCCGTCTGAAACAAGATGCAATTCCTAGTAAAGATACCCAATTGCGTTTTGTAGCCACTAAAATAGGAGAATATCCAGTTTATTGTGCCGAACTTTGCGGTTCTTACCACGGATCAATGAGAACAACAGTTGTTGTTGAAACCCAAGAAGAATACGACGCTTGGATAGAAGAAAATACTTTTGCTCAACAACCAGGATTAAATCAAACTATAGCAGTAAACACTGCTGATTTATCAGACTCGGAATACCTCAAACCCTACTCTCAGGAGATGGGTATTGATTCGGAAACATTAAATCAAATTCATCCAACTTACCACTAAAAAAATGATTTGGGATTTGGTCGAACAATCAATCAAGTCCCTGACCTTAAATAATAATAGCCAATTAGTAATTGTCAAAAAAATTACAAATGACACAAACACAAATTCCTTTAGATACTCAATCAAAACCAGAAAAATCACATCCGAAGGCGTGGAAATGGTATCACTACTTTGGCTATAACATAGACCATAAGGTAATTGGCATTCAATATCTTGTTACTGCCTTCTTCTTCTATCTGCTTGGTGGTCTAATGGCAATGGGTCTAAGAGCAGAACTCTATACACCAGACTCAGACGTTCTTGAACCAGAGATCTACAATGCTTTCCTGACAAATCATGGCACGATTATGATTTTCCTGTGGATCATTCCTGCTGCCATCGGTGGTCTCGGTAACTATCTCGTTCCCCTGATGGTAGGAGCAAGAGATATGGCATTTCCCAACTTAAACGCGATCGCCTTCTGGCTCAACCCGCCTGCTGGAGCATTATTAATTGCTAGTTTAGCTTTTGGAGGAGCACAAAGTGGTTGGACAGCATATCCACCCCTTAGCATTATTACCAATAACATGGGACAATCTTTATGGATCATCTGTATCGTGTTAGTGGGGACTTCCTCTATTCTGGGTGCCCTGAATTTTATTGCCACTATCCTCAAAATGAAAGTTCCTAGCATGAAATGGGAGGAGCTTCCCCTATTCTGCTGGGCAATTCTTGCTACCTCCGTTTTAGCTTTATGCTCTACTCCTGTTTTAGCAGCAGGGTTGATCATGTTATTATTTGATATCAACTTTGGCACTGGCTTCTTTATACCAGAGATGGGGGGTGATGTAGTCGTTTATCAGCACTTATTTTGGTTTTATTCTCACCCAGCAGTATATCTGATGATTCTGCCAATTTTTGGTATTATCTCAGAAATTATTCCTATCCATGCCCGCAAACCAATATTTGGTTATAAGGCGATCGCCTATTCTAGTCTAGCTATTTGCTTAGTAGGTTTATTCGTCTGGGTCCACCATATGTTCACCAGTGGAACTCCACCTTGGATGCGGATGTTCTTCACCATATCTACTCTAATAGTTGCAGTTCCCACAGGAGTCAAAATCTTTAGTTGGATAGCCACTATCTGGGGCGGAAAAATACGCTTCACCAGTGGAATGCTTTTTGCCATTGGTCTATTAGTAATGTTTGTTATAGGTGGACTAAGTGGCGTAACTCTGGGAGCAGTTCCCTTTGATGTTCACGTTCATGATAGTTACTATGTAGTAGCTCACTTTCATTACGTTCTATTTGGTGGGTCAGTATTTGGCCTATATGCGGGAATCTATCACTGGTTCCCTAAAATCACAGGTCGGATGTACAACGAAACTTGGGGTCGAATACATTTTGTCCTCACTTTCATTGGTACTAACCTGACCTTCTTACCTATGCACCAATTGGGTTTACAGGGAATGCCTCGTCGCATTGCTATGTATGACCCTCGCTTTGAATCTCTCAACCATATCTGTACTTATGGGTCAATTCTTCTTGGCTTATCTGTAATTCCATTCTTGATTAATATGATTTGGAGTTGGATATCTGGACCAAAAGCTGGCGATAATCCTTGGAATGGTTTATCTTTGGAGTGGACTACTAGCTCACCTCCTATAATCGAAAACTGGGAAGTATTGCCAGTGGTTACTTATGGTCCTTATGATTTTGGTTCTAAGAAAACTCTTGGTATTCGAGAGCGGTTCAACCTGATTTCTAAACCAACTTCGAGAGCTAAAGAAATAGGTATCCCTATATCTGAAGCTGATTCTTCATCCTTATATAGTGGTTCTGAGTCTATTAATGATTCTCAGGATCCTACTGGTGAAAATTAGGTATTTTACTTACAGGACTTACCCAGGCAAACTCAAAAAACCGGTTTTTCCTAGATTTCTATTGTTAAAAACAACCAACAATTTATCTTAGATACTGGGCGCTTGCATGGGTAAGTCCTAACTCATTTACTAACTTTCCTAATTTATTAGATTAAGGGAACTAAACCCAACCTAATATAAATAGGATTTACCCAAAACCACCCTATTTAAATAGGGAGTATAAAAGCAGGCTTGTCCCATCACCTAATCCGTTATTTAGTAAGGGCTGTAACTTTAAAAAATACCCTCTCACTAGAGGGAATTTGGTATCATTTCCTATATATAGTAGGTGATTTTATATTTTAGGTAAGTCCTGACAAATTGGCTAATACTAATTCACTTTAAAGATGTTGCAAACTTTATTTGTGGACTTTTGATTTTTGACTTCCGTGAAACGGTATAACTATTCAATTATCCAACCTCAGAAATTAATTTTGTTAATTTAGGTATAGAGAAGATTATGCAAGGTTCAACCATTGATACAACTAATAATTTAGTTGATACTTCAGTTCATTCGGCATCAGTAGAAGCAGGACATCACGAAGAACATCAGGATTTAAGAGTTTTTGGATTATTAACATTTCTTGCTTCTGAGTCTTTAATGTTTGGAGGACTATTTGCTGCTTATTTAATTTATCGATCAAATGCGGGAGTCTGGCCTCCTGAAGAAACAGAAGTAGAGTTATTATTACCAACAATTAATACTATTATTCTAGTTTCAAGTAGTTTTGTGATTCACAAGGGCGATACTGCGATTAAAAAGAATAATATCTCAGAAATGCGCTTATGGTATATAGTTACAGCAATCATGGGCATCATTTTCTTAGGTGGTCAGGTTTATGAGTACATAACTTTAGGTTATGGTCTGACTACTAATGTGTTTTCCAACTGTTTTTATGTGATGACTGGTTTCCATGGTCTCCACGTTTTTGTTGGTGTATTGCTAATTCTTGGTGTTTTGTGGCGTTCTCGTCGTGCTGGTCATTACAACAAAGAAAAGCATGTTGGTATTGAGATGGCAGAAATATATTGGCACTTTGTTGATATTATCTGGATTGTCTTGTTCACTTTACTATATATTTTGACCCTATTTTAATCCACAAAATTTTGTTTTGAAAAAGAAACCCAGTTTTCTGGATTTTCTATTTCTAAATATTATTTGTAGGAGCAAATCCTCCATATTATTGGTAACTTCGGTTATGAAGGAAAGTTATTTTTGCAAGCTTGCTAATATAGCAGGACTTTTGAGAATTGGTATCAGTCTTAGTAATTATAGAATTATAAACATATATTATATAACCGGATTCTATATAAGTAGGGCTTGCGGATTAATTCTTAAAGCATTGACTTATATTGGCTTTAGCTTGATTTGGGTGGCAAAAAGTACCAGCTTTTCGATTTTAGATATTTCCCTTGCTACTATTGGTCAGGACTTACGCACGGGCACTACATCCAGTGAGGGCGAATACCATTCGCCCCTACATATGGTGTTTTAAGGTGAATTTGCGTAAGTCCTGTTGGTTTGAAAGCCATTACTCTACATTCACATCCTCCCCGGCCTAAAGGCACTGGGTAACAACCGAGCCGTAGCCCCTCGGCGGGTTGACATTTCACAGGCTGCTGCTACTTTGGCAGTAGTCTGGCTGCTGGCCTCAATGTCCGTTTTTTTGTCTCGGATTGCCACCCGCGACTAATATATTTCTTGTGAACTAATAAAGCAATATAACATAACCTGTGAAAAAATCAACTAAAAAGTCGCCCGCTTATGGGCAAGGCTTTAAACCCAAATTTTCGGTAAATTGCCTAATACGGTACAAAAAGGATAAAAATACTTTACAGGGAAATGTCTCTTTGACTAAGCTGTAGGACATCCTTCTTTTTCTTATTCTCTATTATCTATTCCCTGACAACCCAAATTTATTTTTTTAACTATAAAGACCTAGTGCGATTAGGAGAGGACAGAGAACAAGCAAAAGTATAGCAATGAGCGCTCACATATTTGCATGTTACTAATCATTCACAAATGTAGCACAAAATCTGCTACTATTACCAATACTTTCGCATATATTACATTAGTAGTCATTTGTATCATATAAACATACCAGCGCACGTTGCTCTAGTAGTTCTGGAACAATAGCCCATCTTGGTAGCCAGGGATTATACTAAATCCGGTTTACATAGGAGGTTTATTAAAGGGGTAAGGCAGAAGACAGGAGGTAGGAGGGTTAGAAGGATTTGGACAAAGTCGCTTTTCGTGGATTGGATTTGGGGTGATATCCCAAAGCTGTATTTCTTCTATATTTACGTCTAATGCTTTTTGTCAATATTTATCTTAAGAAAGATGTAGATAAAGTATAGGAGAAACAAATCAAGCTATAATAACTAACAACTTAGATAACATCACTATATATGGTATATAATTCCAACATTATTCTGGATATTGTGACTACAATTAGTGCTGTTACCTAAGTGTTGATAATTATTAACATGAACAGGACTTAGGGAAAGGCTCTATATATAGTGCCTTAGTGCGTTACGAAGCGCGCAATTCAAGTCGCGAAGCGAAACACACCCTAACAATAGGGTTCATGGGTAAGTCCTAATGAAAAGATAATAGAAATGTTTGTTCAAATAAAACATTCTCACTCTTAAATTTAAAAATTTTTAAAATTTTTGACTAAAGAGTTAACTATTTTCTTTTTTTGGATTTTGTTGTTGATCATAGGATTTAGACAATACCACTATATATAGTGCATTTTTGATAATTATTTCAGATATATTCACTACAATTAGTGGTTTTGTGTAACTCCTAAATCCTACTCATAATTAAAAGTTATTAGTTTTTATGAAAGTAACTTCAGATCGTATTAAAACTGTATACGACAAAAGTAATGCTGTTGAACATTACCTATCTAAAGATCGTCGTGATAGTGTCAAAATTGAGTGGGAGGAACCATTTTCTTGTTTTGTCTTTAAGCAAGCAATTAAATTATTCGATAAAACTAAAAAAGATAAGCTAAGGGTTCTTGATGTAGGATCTGGTACAGGTGATGGATATGTTTTGCTTTCAAAGCTCTTCTTGGAAGATCAAGAAATCAATAACTACCAGCTAGATTATTTTGGGATCGATATTAGTCCTCAGATGGTGAAAACTGCTAATGATTTGTATGCAGACGAAAATCATGTGAAATTTGAATGTACAGATATTAGGACTACCAATTTTACTGAGGCTTTCGATATATATCTTTCTTGCGGAGTTCCTTACTCTCATCTCACTAACGAGGAGCTGCACAAAGCGCTTAAGATGATTGTTACCAATATTTGCAAGCATCGCTCTCGGTGTGCTGTAATTGTGGATGTATTGGGACGCTACAGTATTGAGTGGAAACCTAAATGGGGTCAAAGTCGTTGGGATTACGCTATGAGCTTTTTCGAGAGCGAAGGACATGCAGAACCTACATGGATGAGTTTCTACTCCCATGAACATTTGAAAGAAATTATGAAGAAAGTAGCTGATGATGTTGGCTGCCCTGTTGAGAAATTCGAGTTTTTTGATCGCTCGATTATAGTGGGGCGTCATACGTCAACAGGACAATTTAACCCAAATTTGCCAAAGTATCGTAGCTTTATTAATAGTTTACTCGATCCCTTAGAAAAGACAGAATTGAGCCAACTTGTTTTTCAAGTGGAGTTGAATTCTGCACCAGAACATATCTTGGAATTCTTCAAAAAATTCTCCGGTTGGTGGAATTTATTAGTCAGTCAGGCAGGAGCAATCTTAGGTGAGTCTATAGAAGCAGAGCTTGTTGAATTACCTCTAGAAGTTCGAGGATTTAAAGCAGAAGTTGAGAAAGAGTTGCAGCAGATTTCTGAAAAACACCTCTACCGAGAAAAAGTTGAGTTGATGCTGGCTGAAGTATTGCGAAAACTGGAAGCAACACAGCAACCAGGTTATGGTGTTGGTCACGATTTGTTTGGGGTAATGTGGTTAGATGCTACAGGACTCTAAGGACTTAGAGAGGGTTGGCTGAAAAAGTATTTTCAGGGAGAAAGTAGGGATCGCTAAATAGGAAATAGGGAGTCAGGAGTCAGGAGAAATAGGAATTACAGAGGAGGTGGTACTAAGAATTGTCCCTTGACTTTTATGTCATGATCAGCCCTAAATCCTAACTTTTTCTGCTTAAATCACAAAAAAGCTGGTACTTTTTGCAACCTAAATCAGACTAAAGCCTTTATATATCAATGCTTTTATCATTAATCCGCAAGCCCTAGATATCGTTAGTTTTGCTCATCAAGAAAACAAAAGTTAGTCATTTTATTTATTGATCTTATGGTAACGTCCTTTTTAATCACCAATGATGATGGTATTGACGCTCCTGGAATTACTGCATTACATAAAGCATTGTCTCAAGTAACAAAAGATCGCATTGTGGTAGTTGCGCCGAAACAACACCAGTCCGGCTGTGGTCATAAAGTCAATATCCGCACGGTCATTCCTGTAGAATGGCGATCTGAAACTGAGGTAAGTGTGGACAGTACGCCAGCAGATTGTGTCCGTTTGGGGGTCAATTATCTGTACGACGATATCAAATTTGTGGTCTCTGGAGTTAATAGTGGCTGCAATATGGGCTCGGATATTTATCCTTCTGGGACTATTGCGGCTGCTCGAGAGGCAACAATACATCGGATTCCAGCGATCGCTTTTTCCCATTTTCAGAAAAATGACCGGGAACTTGATTGGGAAAAAGCAATACCGTGGACTGTGAAAGTCTTGAGGAAATTCTTAGCGGAACCACCTGAGCAGGGAACTTTATGGACAGTCAATTTTCCCGACCTTGAACCTGATGCACCTGATCCTGAAATGGTTTTTTGTTCCCTCTGTACCCGTCCTCTACTAACAGAATTTGTTAAAAAAGAGAATGGGTATCTTTATGTGGGAAACGATATTAACCGAAAATCTGATCCAGGAACTGATGTTGATGTGTGTTTATCAGGAAATATTGCTATAGCTAAGATTAACTTATGGTGATAACTTTCTTGATATGTTCCAATAATTACTAGGACATTGAAAACAGAAAGCTTGTGACGATGCATTAATAAGATGCACCTCATAAATTAACAACTTAACCTAGTCAAAAACTATGGTACTGAAGTTAACAAGGATTTAAATCTGGACTTACGCAGTGCCGCTATATGTGGCGCATAAATTCGTCTTTTTCAAGATATTGCCACTACACGAGGGTGAGGGCGAATGTCCTTCACCTCTACATATGGCGTTTGTAAGGTGAATTTGCGTAAGTCCTGAGGGTACCCATAACCCATCTTGCTCTCCCGGGAGGGGATTTCACAGGGGTAGTTTTAATACATCAGGACTTACCCACGGGCACTACACGATGGTGAGGACGAATGCCATTCGCTCCTACATATGGCGTTTTCAAGGTGAATTTGCGCAAGTCCTGTACATATTGCAGGTTAACGAGACAGCACGATATAGAGCAGGCAATGTAGTGTCTAATTTTTATTAATTTCCTCTGGTGGGAATGTCAGAAAATTTCCTACTGCACCAAGAGTCTGATATCTATTACCACGAAACTCAGTTGTATAAAAACTAAATAATATTAAATTTTGACGTCGGGTCGCATTATCCATTAATTCTTTAATAGTAATTCTTTGACTTTTAATTAACTTTTCACAACTCTTGATTAAATCTTCTGTAAGATTACTTAAAAAGTCTGGCACTTTAGATTCTTTACAAAAAGATTGTCTAATCTCAGTTGCCAGTTTATTAGAAGCATAATTAACATATTCATCTCTAGGAGGATTAGTAAATCCCATTACTGTAGCTCCTACTGTCAAAGCGATAGCTCCTGCTTTGCTCAAACCCCAAAACAGAGGTGGTTTGCTATAGCCATTAGATTTTTTATCTCGTAACATAATTAGAAACTCCTGATTATTTTGCATAGTTTGACATCCTCATCCACCTGAGTGAGAGAGTATTTTTTTAAGTTACAGCTATTGCTAAATAAGGGATTTGGCGATGGGACAAGCATGCTTTTATAGCCGGATTTTATATTATACAAAATCCGGTTATATAGTATATGTTTATAATTCTATAATTACTTCAATATTCAATCTTCCCATCTCCCACAGAACCCTATTTCTCCTAACAAAGTTCGTTGGCGTTAATATTTGTCACTATGTAACAAAATGTCAAGAACTATCAATTCAATTGTTTGGAGTAGCTTGGAGTTAGTATACAAATTTTAATATAGCCAAGTTTTTTAATGTCTACCTACTTATAAAGACTTTTTAAGCAAACCCTACTTAAGAATAAGCCAGTTTTGATTCTGGCATTTGAAGGTTTATATTAATTATGTTGGCATACAAAATAAAGCAACTACAATTTGAGGTTCAGACTTAAATATGGATTACCTAAAAAATCGCGATTCATTGGATCGTTCTTTAGAAAAAGCTTTGACAAATCAACTTATAGATAGATATTTTGACCATACAGAAAGTTGGCTAAGGGCTATTCTACGGAAATGCATTTTTTCTCTAGCTTATTTGCAGGGAGAAACTATTTTAGCCATAGAATGTCCAAATTTAGCTATTGCTAAAAGATTGAGTCGTAAAACTTATCCTTTTTTATGTTTTGCAGAGCATTTTTCTAACTCTGAGAGCGATCAAGTTTTGATTTGTTATTTGGATAGGAATGAAAATTGGCAGTGTTTTGATTCAACTCAAAAGTTGTGGATGCCTTTAGCGGATTTTGTTTCTTGTTCTGCTGAAACTGATGATTAATTTAAGACTCAATTGAGAACTAGGAAATTTGATCTGGATATGGGTACAGAACTAAGCTAATAAGCATGTTAAATGAGTATTAGTAAGATAGATTTTAGATTTGAGAAGGTTTTTCTCTTGGAACGAGGCATACAACAATAAGTCATTTAAATGCACAAAAGCTTATAATCTACTACACATAATTGTATACAATATATTGAGATTTAGAGGGGAGTTTTGGTGGCTAAAATTCATTTATCTAATGCTATTCTTGAACATAGGTGGCAACAGAATATAAAACATAAAATTAATAATAATAGATGTAATTATAATTTGATTCAACGTTTTATAGTAACCATAACTTTCCTGACACTAACTTTTGGATGTATACCAACTCAACAATTTAAAAGTAAAATATCTCCTAGCTTAGAGAAAAATCCTATCTCAATTAATAATTGTGATTTAACTTCACACACAAAAAATAACTCTCAAATTTCTCTGGTCTATCAAAATTATAATTCTACTCGAAAATGTGCTTCTGTTGACCCTTTTAGTCAAGCAGTTAGGTTTGCTATAAAAGCTGCAAACTTAGCTCAATCTGCAAAAACTAAACAACAATGGGATAGGGTAGCACAAGAGTGGGTACAAGCAGTAGCTTGGATGCAAGCAGTACCGCCAGAAAATCCTAAACGTGCTTTTGCCGAGAAAAAAGTGGCTGAGTATATGAGAAACCTAGCTTATTCTCAACAACAAGCTGCTGCTGCTCCCTCTCAGTTTAACCCTGTTTCTTTCAATAGTAATATTCTTGATATCCAGTTAAAACTTTATCTGTCTTATATTGCCACTGTCGGCGTGCCAGATATTTTAATTGTTGGGAGTTCCCGTGCTTTATATGGGGTTGCACCCCAACAATTACAACAATATTTGATGGCTAAAGGTTATCCTAAGTTAAATATATTTAATTTTGGTATTAATGGCGCTACTGCTCAAATAGTTGATTTTCAACTCCGACAACTTTTAAGCTTTAATCAATTGCCAAAATTAATTATATGGGCGGATGGAATACGAGCTTTTAATAGTGGGCGAGTGGATCGAACTTATAATTCAATTGTTGTTTCTGAGGGGAAAAGACTATTACTTTCCGGAATTCGCCCCCAGTTACCTCAAGCTCAGTCTAATTTTACTTTTACCTGTTATCAATTTCCTCAATCCCATAATATATTTTTACCGAACTTCAATTTTTCCTGGAATACATCCGTGGGGAAGACAATAGCAGTTGATAATAGTGCTATTACACCAGCAAACAATACAAAATATTTCTATCAACCCATTATACTTCTCCAGAAAACCTTCTTAAACCTTTATGCTCCCGGTCCCAAATCAGTATTTTTGGAGAGGTCTATTAGGCAAAGTTTCTCAAATTCAACCTCTTATACCCAAGACTCTACTCAACTTGTACAAACAGTAGCGATCGCGAATAATGCTAATGCTATTGATGCTAATGGGTTCTTGGCAGTAGATAGGCAGTTTAATCCCTCCTATTATTATCAGGGAAAACCTTATGTCCCAGGGCTTTATGATGGTGACTATGCTAGTTTTAATCTTGAAGGTGTTCAGGCAAGAGCTTTAAATTCTGTTGTTGATTTTATTACATCTCAAAATATTCCTTTAGTTTTTGTTAATTTACCTGTATCTGATAGTTATTTAGATTCTGTACGTTGGTCTGCTGAACAAGAATTTCACCCATGGATGCAACGTCGGGCGAGGGAGAATAGCTTTATATTCCTGAATTTTAATTTATATCAACCCCAACTAGCCAAAAATGAATACTTTTTTGATCCCAGTCATCTAAATCGCTATGGTGCTCGTGCTGTAGCTCGTTATATTGCTGCTAGTGCTTCAATTCCTTGGCCTCGTTAAAGAAGTCAAAAGTTAAATTTTTATAGTGCTACTTTTAATCTGATCAAAACCCCGATAAGCATCGTTTACAACATTTCTTTTTTTTCTATCTTAGTATTCAGCACGTTTTATTCTTAGTTGAGCATTTTCAATATAAAATTAACAATTTGTTACAAGTCTAGTAGATGAAAAAATTAATCTGATCAGCACCCCTGGCCCAGGGGATAAAAAGCTGGAAATAGGACTGACGCAGCACCGCTATATATATAGCAACGTGCGCTAGTCTGTTTACATAATACAAATTGCTACTAATATAACATATGTGAAAGTATTGCTAATAGTAGCAGAAACTTATACTACATTTAAAGATAATAGTAATATGTAAATATGTGAGTGCTCATTACTATAGTGTATTTATGGTGATAATTTCAGATATTTATACTGGAAGTATTGCCTTTGCGTAAGTCCTGTATTTATTTATTTATTTATCTTGACTTTATGCAGAATCTATTATAGATTTTTGATTTAAATGTAGTCAATATATATTCAGGACTTACGCAGTACCTCTATATATGGAGCATAAATTTGTCTTTTTCAAGATATTGCCACTACAATTACTGCCGTTGCGTAAGTCCTGATATTTTTTATTTTTTTTGTCATCAAAATAATTAGGAGGCCATGATGGAGAAACGAATATTAGGCAGATCTGATATAAAAATCACCCCAATCATTATGGGGACATGGCAAGCGGGAAAAAAGATGTGGACAGGTATTGAAGATTCTGAAGTTATTAAAGGAATTAGAGAGGCAATTGAAGCAGGTATTACAACAGTTGATACTGCTGAAGTTTATGGAGATGGTTACTCAGAAAGAATCGTAGCTCAAGCATTGGCAGATGTTCGGGAACAAGTAGTTTTAGCAACTAAAGTTTTTGCTAATCATCTCAAGTATGACCAAGTAATAGAAGCTTGTGATCGCTCTCTGAAAAATCTCAATACTGATTATATTGATCTCTATCAAATTCATTGGCCTTCTGGTACATTTAAGAGTGAAATTGTACCAATAGAAGAAACAATGAATGCTTTAAATAAACTGAAAAAACAAGGTAAAATTAGAGCAATTGGTGTTTCTAATTTCTCTAGTGAACAAATAGCAGAAGCTTCTCAATATAGTAGGATTGATAGTTTACAACCACCCTATTCTTTATTCTGGCGAAAAATAGAAAAAAAAGAAACGCCTTACTGTGTTGAAAATAATATTTCTATTATTGCTTATTCTTCCTTAGCACAGGGATTATTAACAGGTAAATTCGGACCCAACCACAAATTTGCTGAAGGGGATCATCGTGCTAAAAATACACTATTTTCCATTAAAGAAAACTACGAACGAGTACAAACAGCGTTAGAAAAACTGCGCCCCATTGCTGAAAGGAAACATTGCACTATGGCTGAATTAGCGATCGCATGGTTAATTGCCCAACCCCAAACAAATGCTATCGTTGGAGCGCGAAACGCGGAACAAGCGACTGCTAATGCTAAAGCTGCAGATGTTAAATTATCCTCAAATGAGCTGGCAGAAATTGATGTTATTGGACAGATAGTTACCAATTATTTAGATGATCGCCCCGTGATGTGGGATTTTTAACAAGCTCCAACTCTTATTCCTTCTGCCTTCTACCTTCTAATCCCTGGGTTAAAACAGCCCATTTCTCTGACTGATATAATGGCCTAAGGATTGCTATCAGGACTTACGCATGCTTCACCTTGAAAACGCCATATGTAGGGGCGAATAGCATTCGCCCTCACCCTCGTGTAGTGCCCGTGGTTAAGTCCTGGCTGTATTAAATTTCTGCAAGTAATTTAATCCATTTTACCAATAGTAGATAATCCTTCCACAATTAAATGAGGAGTATAACAAGAACCATTCCATTCCCCATCATTTCCTAATTCTACTAATTGCTTTAATGCTGTATAAACATTACCAGTAACCATAGTATTTTTTACTCTACTAACTATTTCACCTTTTCTAACACGATACCCAAGTTCAACATTAATAGAAAAGTCACCAGAAATACCGGCACCACCACCTAGAATTTGGTCTACTATAATTCCATCATCTAACATTCCTATTAATTCCTGTAGCGATCGCTCTCCTGGCTTAACTATAAAATTAAATAATTCTGGTGTAGGATACTTACCTAAGTCCGGGCGAAACCCATTGCCAGTAGTGCCACTACTCAATAATCTGCCAGTAGTTCGGTCTGTATAAAACAGTTGTAAAATACCCTTTTGAATAAATTCTATGTAGCGAGTCGGAGTACCTTCATCGTCAAAAGGACAACTAAATGGTCCTTTTTCTGGGTCTTGAGAAATAGTAATTTGCTCATTTGTGACAAGTTCCCCTAGATGATCACTCCAGGGAGAAGCACCTTCTAGTACCTGTTTGCCATTCAAAGCTCCAGATAGAGTACTCCACAATAAATCTGCTGCTTTAGCTGTAAATAAAATAGGAACTCTACCACTAGGAGACGCCACATTCTTGTGTGCCCAATTTAATCGTTGTAAGATTCGCTTTGCAACTTTCTGAGGATCGAGGCCATTTCTTTGGATTTGACCATCAGATACATTTAAGAAGTCGTCACCCCTTACCCAATCAGCCTCTACATAACCACTTAAAGTTGTATCTATATGATTACAATCTAGTCCTAATGAGTTAATCAAACGGGTAGATTCAATTTCATAATCCCATTCTCCATTACAAATCACATCTGGATAAAATTCTCGAATTAATGCGATCGCCTCTTTTCCCCAGTGTATAAGTTTTTCTACAGATACAAATATTCCTTGGTTAGGATAATGACGATTTTTGGTTTTTGAGCTTAGCTCAA
This sequence comes from Trichodesmium sp. MAG_R03, assembly GCA_023356535.1. Classification (GTDB taxonomy): domain Bacteria; phylum Cyanobacteriota; class Cyanobacteriia; order Cyanobacteriales; family Microcoleaceae; genus Trichodesmium. The sequence goes on from JAKQYF010000024.1 coordinate 18,363, forward strand.
TATGTTCTGGTTCATTCAAACTACTGATAGATATAGCTCGTTCTACTAAAGCTGTTGGTTCCACAGGTCCATAAGCTACTGCTAGTCCTGGACATCCATTTCGCCAAAGCCGCAGTGCTGTCCCTTCTGACTGAGTACTTTCTAGTTGCTTTAGCCTATTACTTTCAAAAAATATGGGCTGGGAATAAAATCGCGCTTGAAATACTTCTGCTGCCTCAGCCCCTCCTTTGGCCGCTAGTTCTAGCAGTTGTTCTGCTAATTCAGTCATAACACTCTGTTTGAGATTTTTGATTTTAAACAATCGAACCGCTAGTAGGATTGTACCAAGAGACCTCCCCAAAAATAATGATTTTGGAGTAGTGCTATAAGACTTGCAGAACCTTTTCTGGAAATGTCTAATACCAATTACCATCAACTTTGCTATACTTAGATTTTCTATTTCTAAATATTATTTGTTGGAGCAAATGCTCGATAGAATGTTAACTTCGGTGATCAAAGAAAGTTATTTTTTGCAAGGTTGCAAGTATACCAGGACTTTTGAGAATTAGTATAATATCCAGCACCCAAAGCTTAACTAAATATTAATTTCTTGCAATAACCAAAAACCAGCAAATGATTCTGATTCTGGATTTGACTGTACTGCCAGAAAATGAACCTCTTTAGCCTTTGACTTGGCTTCAGAAAATCTTTGAGCTTCCGCAATAGTTGATGGATTATTAAGATTAGCTAAAATCCAACAATCATTACCTCCAGTATTTAGTAATAACCTAGCTGGAGAAGCAGGATTAAATTGGAGAAAAGCTAACTCTAACCCTGACATCCAAGCTGCTAAAGGTTGTGCCCTAGATGAATAGATAATTAAACCAGGAATAGGAGAATTAGGTCCTAGATTCATCATACTGAGAGGAAAAGCTTCTCCAAAATCAATATCCCACTCTGACATTTCTGTAAAAACCCCTGCTTCTAAACTAACAAATGTCCACTTTTCTCCAATTAAGGCATCTGGTAAAGGTTGTGGTGCAGAACTTATATATTGACCTGAAGGATTTGTTCCTGATTGATAGCTGGGATAAGTTGGATAAACTTCTTCCATTCGTTGTTTTAACCATTGGTTCAGTAAATAAGTGCGACGACTGAGAGCTGTAGGTATGGCCAGTTCTCCACAAGCTTTGATAATCATGTTATTCATTTGGCGACGGAAGAAACGTATTTTTTCAGGAGGTTCCGGAGCTTGAGCGATCGCTTTTTCAATAGCATTCCGCAGCCAAATGGAGTTTACTTTTTGGTTATCTGTAAACTCCGAGTAACGATATAAAGAGTTTATGGTGTCATTAATACCTATGGGACTTTGGCAAATTAATAGTTCCCAGAGTTTTTTTTGTTTCTCATCAAGTATTGGACGACTATAAAAGTCTAATTCCCAAATATTTACCATGCCTTGCTTTTAGAATATATTATGCTAAATCGAGTTAGTTATTATTCTCAAAGTACCAGAGTTTGTGAAGAAGATAAGAGAAAGAAGATTTTTATAATGACCTCAACAGAACTTACGTAAATTAACCTTGAAAACACCATATTTAGGGGTGAATGGTATTCATCCTCACTGGATGTAGTGCCCCTGCGTAAGTCCTGCTCAAAAAAGGAATAGGGAAGTTAGGGCAAACCCATCTTAAGTCAAAAGTCAAAAGTAAGAAGACAATTATAGTGGTCAATAAGATTTAAGGATTCAGTAAGTATTTATACTTAATATTTCCCTGAGAATTTGACTCCTGATCAAGGTAAATGAAGATAATTTTTATAGTATAAATATTTAAGCAAGCTACAAGCTACGGATTTTATACTAATTTTCATTTGACAAATTTTAGTCCCATCTGAATTTTTTACAGTACTTTTGAGTATAGTGAGGTATAGTTTAATACTAAATATCTATTCCAAACTCATCAAACTTTATACATCATTAACTTCAAAACTGCTATAATAATTGAAGTTTCATCTAAGAATAGCATCATCTTTTGGAATTGGCATGAGTTTAGTATCTAAATAATTTTTCTCAAGGATAGTATAATTTTTGACTACAAATAAAATTTTTAAAGTTAAGTAATACTACTATTGAAGCTTTCACTTTTAATATTTATGATTATACTATAGCAATCCTAAATAGGTTGTAACAATTCAAAAACTAGAAATAAATTCCGAAAATCTTGCTTATTCACAATTGCACCCCAACCTATTCCAAAAAAGCGGTAAGATTTTGGATACAAATAAAATAGGATTGCTATATGAAATCTAAAATTTCTAAATCGGTCATGAACATACGATGCTTAGATATTAATTTTAGACTTATTCAATAATATCAATAGTGAGATACAAATTATGAAAGATGAATTAACTCAAACCAATGTAGCAAAAATTCTAGGAGTATCTTTTCAGAGGGTTCATACTCTCAGGATTAGGAATCGGATTAATTTTTGTTGGGATGTTAACAAACAGGCTTGGCTGACATCACAAGAACATCTTCAGAGATATATCAATCAGAGAGGAAAAAGAGTAGCCGCCTCAAATCATAAATAGTTATATATACCAATTTCATTTAAAGTCGCGTAAAAAAACTGCTTGCTTATAGGCAAAAGGCATATATGCAAACAGAAAAAGGTAAGAATGTAGCAGGGAAATTTTGACTGTGAGTAAATAACCAATTCTTGATTTTACATCTCATTTAAAAATGCTATATTCAACTCATATTTAATCTAAAATAAAAATATGGTGTTAAAATACCTTCGTATTTTTTTTTTAATTTATAGGAGAATATAGTAATTCCCATACTAGGGACATAAAGTTATAGACCATCAAAAACTGAACCTAATATTATTCTCTCTACAAATACTGCTTCGTAAAACTGATATAAAACGTGACAAGCCGTAAATGGTATTTCCCCTTTCTTAGCAAGATATTTGACTCCTAGTTTAGAAGTAGATGGTTATTAGGAGGAAGTTATTGGAGGAATTGTTTGATATCTGGTTTCTAGTGTCATTAGTCGATTTGTTAATAAACCAGAAGAATCTGAAAATCTGTAATTTTTAGTTTTTAGTTGTACCTAATCTATCTATAAAATTCAGAATTCATTTTTAAGGATTCTGAATTTTTTCTCTCCCCAGTTACTCCAAATAAATCCGATTATTATAGGCAACCATAACCCACATCTTTCCATTGGAGTTAATAACCAATTATTTTCTCCTAAAGCTTGCTGATGTTTTAAAACAAAATAAATAAATGCTGATAAACTTACCAACTTCGTACCTAAATTTCTAGTTACTACAGCAAAGGGAACTAACCAAGTAAAATACCAAGCATGAACTATTGGAGATAAAGCTAATAATATAAAAAAATAGGATTGAGAAAAGTTAAAAAATTTATGAATATTCCAAATTAGAATTCCCACTCCTAGAACCAGGGGAATTCCATAAATCCAATTATATTGTGTTGATTGTTTCCAAATTAGGCTAACTAAATAAGGAATAAACTCAGCGCTACGACCATTAACGACAAAATTTGAACTGGTAGGAATCAGTGAACATTTTCCAGGTTCACAAAAACTTAGAGTAGCAATGCACATTGGCAATAAACTAAGTAATAATAACAAAGCTACTTGTAGTTGTTTGATTTTACGATACAATATATTCTCAGTTAACTTGGTACAAGCTAATCTTAATTTATATTCTTTGTTTGCTAAAATCCTATTTCTTTGTAATTCATAAACTTGGAAAATATTACAAGTCTTATCCTGCTGTTTATCTAATATTTTCTGCCAAACTACAAAGAATAAAATTGGTAATGACATCCATTTAATCCCTACACTTATACCAATTAAAAAACTACTCCAATACCAACGACTATTATCAAAAGTTAACCATGCTGCTACTAATGGTAAGATAAACTAACTATCATAATGACCACCACCAGCAAAGGAGTAAATAATTAGAGGGTTCCAAGCATAAATTACGGTTTTTTCTAGTCTAAATTTTTTACTTAATAACCAACAAATTCCTAAGTCAGCCAAGATAAAAGCTAACTTAAATATTAACACTGACGGCTTAATTGCTGCTAAAACCCGAAATCCTAATTGACTTAAAGGTGGATAAATAGCAGAAGTATCAGGATGATTAATTAATGACCACCATTCTGTTCGATAGGGAATTAATTCTATAGCATTTGGAGGGAATTCATAAGGACTAAAACCTAAATTTTGAATGTAACCTTCCCACAAATAACGCCAGATATCATCTCCTGCTTCCATGGGAATTAATATTAGTCTAGCTAGGATAGTGATGATCCAAAATAAAGCAAAATTAATTGATTTTATTGTCCAGGAAATTATAAACCCTAAGCTCATTATGCTAATACCAATCCAAAATTTTGGGACTGTACCAACTTCCTGAAAATTACCATAGGGAATGATGAAAATTGCTCCGACTAAGATTAAAATGGGACTTAGTAACAACGGCAGATTTTTTCCACTAATTTCACTCGTATTTGCTTTTCCCATTTTGTTGATATTTTCCTATATTTTTATGGTTTTATGAGCAAATATGCTTAAATACTAATTCTAGGTTTTTCAGTTGGAATTTTATAATTTTCCACAGATGTTTTAAGTATAATTTTCCTAGAGTTCCTAGAATAATAGTTCCAGCTTGAAAGCTACCTTTTATAGTGCCTGATATTTTTGAACGTCCACCCTGACGACGACGATAACCAACAGGAATTTCCCTGATTCTTAAACCACATTCTACGGCTCTAGCTTGCATTTCTACAGTCCAACCAAAACCTCGATCACACATCCTTGTTCTTTCTAAACTAGACTTTCTAATTAAACGTAGTGGCCCTAAATCTTGATACCAATATCCCCATCCTAAACCTATTAGAAAAGTAGCTAATTTATTGCCTAAGTTTTGTACAGGAGTCATTGCAGACATGCCTGCTTTAGTAGCGCAGCGATCGCCTAAGATAAAATCATATTTATTAGTAGCTTCTAAAAATTTTGGTAGTTGCTTTAAATCATCACTACCATCCCCATCACAAAATAAAATCCAATCACAATTCAAAGGCGTATTTTGAATGCCACGCCAACAAGCTCTACCATAACCTTTTATGGGTTCTAGGATAACTTTTGCACCTGCATTAATAGATTTTTCTACACTTTTATCCCTACTACCATTATCAACTACTATTATTTTTGTCAGCCCGTAAAATTGTAAGGATTTAATGACATTTGCGATCGTATCTTCTTCATTAAGAACAGGAATGATTACGAATATTCTTTCCTCTAAAAGCATTTGTTTTAATTTTTTTTGTGAATAATAAAAGAGAAAGCATCCATATGCTCAAATATAGACAGGCCATATTTTGATATAAAAAAGGCATAAGTCCTGAATAACCATAGGTTATGGTCATTTTTAGGGAATTAACCTAATTCCCTTACCCAGACTAACATTTTCTAGGTTATGCTATGCAAACAGGCATTTTTTATCCTTAAAAATATTTAATTATCATTATTTATAAATCTTGAAGCAAACATAATATTATTGAACATTCAAAGACCAATCATAGCCAGAATACTTCACCTTATAACCACCTTCTTCTAAAAATTTTTGAGCATTAGAATTTACATATTTACGAGCATAATTTACGATAGCAGTCTCTGTTTTATTCAAACCCTCAATATTTTCAGTTTGACCATAATTTTTCTCAAAATCTTGACCGAACCATTTAAAAATTGAAGATAAATAAATGGTCTTATTTTGATCATCTATTCTGAGGCCTTGACTATTACCTAGAAACTTTTTAGCTTGATCGTCTAGTTGTTCTTCTAGTTGTCTACTAGTGTAAGCTTCTTGTCTGAGTGGAGGACAGCTTATTGCAGCACAAACTAGGGCAACATGAATTCCTGGCTGATTAAATTCTTTCCGTAAAATCTGATGTTCAATATGGTCTAATGTTATTTTTTTCCTAGCAACATCGAATTTCCTAATCTTCCAAACACCAATGATATTTCTAATACTTTTAGTGGGATAATTATCAATAATAGATTCTAAAGTCAAAGAGTTATAAGCATTAATTAAGAAAGCTATTTTTCCTGAATCTGTCCAATAATTATAAGTGGTTGGGCTTACGGTTCCAATGGTATAATTAAACTCATCAAGCTGTTGTCGATGTTCTTTTAATTTTTCGTAGTCAACTAATCCTTGGGAGTTGACATAATCTTTTAAAATTGAGTTATAGTTTTGATAATTAAATGGTTTGGCTGAGGCAGTAGTAAGCTCTTGTGTTTCTTGAATTTGTTCATCTGTATTTGTAAGATTATTTAATCCACCACAGCTAGCTAATATTAGAAGTATGGGAAATAAAAATAATAATTTCTTGAGTTTATATTTCATAAACTATTTTGATATTAATATAGCAATCCTATTTTATTCATGTCAAAAATCTTGCCACTTTTATGGCAAGACCTGCCATGGCCAACACAATCACAAATGCCGAGATTGTGACCATCAATTTGTCGTCAATCCATATCTAGAAATAGTTATTCCCAAAACTTTGCACTGTCTAGTTACTAAGCAAATACCATTTCTCAAAAGTCTTGCTATACTTGGATTTTTTGCAATTAGACACTTGTTACAAAAAAGTAGTTTTAATTGCTATAGCAATCCGCCCATAGGTTCTAACAATTCCAAATTCTTTCTTTGATACAGACACTTGGGAAATGTTATTAGGGACTTAGCGATCGCTCCTCAATTAAGAAGGTAAGCGATCGCCAACTTGAAAATCCCTAATGAAATCGATTAAATGGAAATTATGGGTAAGTTTAATCCACCCTTTCTAATTGCCATAGAAGTTAAACTAAGCAATTCTATCACCAGAACTGCTCGTCTTCAAAACCGGACATGAGACTTTCACCTCATCCGGCTCCTCAGTGATTAGGCCCTAATTAAAAGAGTACCTCCACTGCCATTATTAGCAGTTTTTACATCATAAGTAATGCCCAAAAATGTAGTCAACACTTTTTTACCTTTTAAGTAGAATATTCAGTGCCTTTTGTTTGCTCCATTGACATTTTTCCGACGGTACCCTTAGGTGAGACTGTGAGAAGCCCAAACCTTACAATTTAGGTTTCTGTTCCATAGCACCTGCCTTTAAGGCCAAACCTCTTTCAGGTCTTACGGTCGCTCCACAGACGAACACTAATCTGCAAAGCCTACAGATTCATCTTTTATGCCACAGCACATTACTGTGAAAACTTCAAGATTGATTGGTTGTTATCCATAACACTGAAAAAACTGAAAAATCAGCAAATTGTGGTAAATTTCGCGACCTCCTAATCTCCCATTCTCCCCAAATCATTAATCTACCATAATTTGAAACAGCCCTGCTCTCTCAAAGGAGGGAACAAAAGGGGAAATAAAAATTGGGAGTCTTCAACCAACCTTGAGATAAATTCAGTCTGTGTGCCTCAATAATCTAAATCGACTTCTATTCTTGCCACTACTAAAAAATTCCCTTTTGTTTTCCCCAATAGTTGGCCAATATTTTTGATAAATCCAACAATTATTTTGATTGGGGTGTCTTCTTTTGGCCCAACGCCAGAGTTTTTGGAATATTAAATTGTCCAAACCCTGGAAGGTTTTCTGATTCACCACTGCTGAATAATAGTTTACCCAACTTTTAATCAAAGGGTTAATTTTTCCAATTAAGATAGCTTGTGGTGCAGACTTATGTTTATCTATAATCTCAGAAATTTGACAATAATGACTCCTAATACTCTCTGCACTTGGTTTGATTTTGGTTTTAAAACCTAGCTTACTTTGGTTTTTACTCACCTGATATTGTCTGATGTTAAATCCCAAGAAATCAAATCCAGGTTTTTCTTCACCACATACATGCAGTGTGTGAGAAACTCTGATTGGACTTGGTTTTAATTTTAGACATAAGTCAGATAAGGATTCTGTAATTATATGCTGGCATTTTTGAACTACCTCAATATCTTCGTGAGCGATCACCAAGTTACCTGCATAACGAATCAAACTTAAACCTTGACATTTATCATTAACTGTTTCAGCATAATGTTTAATTTGTTCTTCTATACCATAGAAAGCTATGTTTGCCAGTAGTGGAAAAATGACTTTCTCTGTTAAGAACAACTCTTTCCCATCCATCACACCATCCTTTAACCAAACTCGGATTGGTTTACGTAAAGTGGGATAAGTATCTAATTTGTTTAGTAGTTGTTCATAGTCAAGACACTCAAAGTCATTAACTATATCAGCTTGAAGTACATATTTAGGCTGAAGCTTGACACAATTAATAATTGCTTCTATGACATCCTGATATGATTTCCCTAGTCTCAACCCATAAGAATAAAGTTCAAACTTTGCTTCCCATTGGTTTTCTAGAGCCATCTTGACAAGTATTTGCCCAGCAAAGTCTTGAACAGCGCTACTTATGGATTTAACTTTACTATTTAGTTTTAATCTTTTAGCCAAGACAAAACATTTTTCTGTAGACAATGATTTAACACCACCAACTCCTGCTGTTTTCTCACCCTGGTTATTGTGACTAACTCTACGTACCGCCAATAACTTCCCATACCAGGATTTGATCAATATTTTTTGGAGCTTACGAACTGCTATAACATCACCACGTTGAGAGGCTCTGTAGATTCTTTTCTGTAACTTGAAGACCCGACGCTCAACTTTTGTCCAGTTAATCTCGCGCCACTTCTTCCATTCCCCCGTAGTCTTTAAACTCGTATTAGACATATATATTACTTACTCAAACTCTACACTCAAAATCACCGTGTGTCCGTCTGCATATCCCATTAAATTAACTAAGGGCTTTTGCTTCTGACACAATCCTTCCCAATCAAACATACGGTTAGCACCTACTTGAATCTACTATTTCAGTTATCAGTACCTCAGTTTATTTTTATCATCCCCTGAAAATTCTGTGCTTTATGAGTATCTTTCTTGAGCAAAAACATTGACAAAATAGACAATTTATGATAAGCACCTTAGAGGATTTTTCAGGAGAACAAAAGTGTATTGAAAAATACATTTTTTTGAGAACTTAAGTAGTGTTGCCAAGGGACTATACTCTTTCTCCCTTCTGCTCTGTTCCCTGCTACCCTTATCCCCACAAGATTTTCAGAAGTTCCTTATAAGAAATAGCTTAAAATGGGAGACTATTGACCTTATTTTTCGCTCAGGTATTGCACTATAAAAAATAGAGTTATAGCACCCTCCAGAGTATAGGAGATCCTCGCACCTCTCAAATATAGTCACAGCAAGAATATACGAGGGAATGGCAATTTCTCCTACTTCTAACTTCTATTACTGAGTCCCAATAAATAGTTATTCAAGAGTTTTTCATGGGTTACTTCGTTCCAAATGACCTTATTTATATACCTTTAGGATGATGCTTTGCGCCGGGTTTACCGGAAGTGCTTGTTAGTCGAACCAAATCTCGCTAACTCCCTATCCTTTGCCTTTTGGCTCCAGTGTCACAGCTTATTTCACTGGTTGAACGTAACGACGCTTCACTCACATCTTCGCACCTTTTGCTATCCAATGGGTATTGTGCTCGATGGAAACCAACCTAAGCTGCCAGTTGTACCACCTTTTCACCCCGCTTTACAGATTGGTCGGGTAGGAGAAAGTACGTCGCCGTATCTCTCCCCCCTAAGAACCGGACTTGACAGTTGTCCCATCATCCGGCTCAAGCCTCTTGCCTTACAGAACATTTGCCTGTGTATATATTTGTGACAAGCTTAATATAAGTGGACTAGATTATTAATTTTATCTATGCCACCATCTTTCACCCTTATAGCAACATGCGCTGGTATGTTTACATATTACAGATTACTACTAGCATAGTATATACCAAAGTCATAGTAGCAGAAATTTGTACTACCTTGAAAGACTATAGTAATATGTAAATATATGAGTGCTCATTGCTATATTTTGTGATGGGTGTGCAGTTTCTATCCGTTGAACAAGTGTTCGCCACAGAGGGGAAATTTCCAGCTCTAGACTTAGGCAACTTTGTAGTATTTTGAGCCTTAATCCTAATCAGCTTGGTCATATTTGATATAATCTCATACCCAATATTTCGTTAAGGAGAGGTCGTCAGGGGATGCCGTCCCTTTAATTTTTACATAACGTTGAATGGGAGTTTTTGCTAATCGGTAGATGGCTATTGTTTCATTCTTGCCATACTTATTTTTTACGTTTGCTGCGAAAGTCCACTTGTTTCCCTTGAAGGTTTTGAAATATCTCTTTCGCACCCATTCTTTACCTTTTCCTTTTTGTTTCCCCACTCGCTTCGAGTGTCTTCTTAATGACCATTGCCAGAGTGATTTCCAAATTTCGTGGTCAACATAGGAGAATATTCGTTGACTTACACCATATCTGTAGTAATTCCCCCATCCTCTAATAATTGGATTAAGGTTTGCGATTACTCCTTCTTGTGTACTGGTCGGGTTTGCTTTGAGCCATGCCCGAATTTCAGCCAGAAGCTCCTTTACTTTCTCTTTTTGTGGAACTATGAAGCAGCTACCATTGAACTGGCGGATATTAAACCCTAAAAAGTTGAATCCTTGTTCAATATCAACTAAGTTAGTTTTATCCTTATTCAGTTCTAATCCTCTTTCCGATAGCCATTTTTCGATGGTAGGGATTATCGCCTTGATGTCTTCCTCCCTTTGAGCGGTGATTATGAAGTCATCGGCGTATCGGATAAATCCGTATTTATCTAACTTCTTTTTCTTGGTGTATGCCTCACCCATTACCTGCTTTGTACATTGATAGGTTTTCACCATTTTGTACTCAGCCAACAATCTTTCCATCCCATCAAAGGCTATGTTGGCAAGTAAGGGGCTGATTATCCTCCCTTGAGGAGTTCCCCTATCTGTCTTATGGAAAACTTCAGCTTCTACATATCCTGCTTTTAGCCATTGTTTAATTAACTCTCTACCAGGGATTTCTCCGATAGCTTTGAGGATGTATTCATGGCTAATATTGTCAAAAGGCCCTTTAATCTTGGCATCTAGTATCCATTTGTCCTTTCCTTTCTGGAGTCTCATCCAGGATTGTTCAAGAGCATCATGGCCACTTCTATCTAGGCGAAATCCGTAGGAATTTGTCTCGAATTCAGCTTCCCAAATTGGTTCTAACCCATTCTTGACAACTGCCTGAGCAACTCTGTTTTTGACCGTTAAGATGTCTAGTGGACATTGTTTGCTGTTTGCTTTGGGGATACATACCTTTTTGGCTGGTTTTGCTTGCCACAGACTATATGTCAGCATTTCTTTGACAAGTTTGACTCTTTCTAGCGGAGTCTTTGCCGTCTGAATCTCTATCCTCGTCCTTCGTCTCCCCTGATTTCCTTGAGTCACCCTTTGCACTGATAGTAGTAAGTTGGAGTAACTGCGTAGCATAAGTTTCATTAAACTGCGAACCTTATTCCACTCACTATTCTGTTTAGCACGGTAAATTCTCCATCTTAGGTTCCTAACACACTTTTTAATGGTTTTCCACTCAATGTCCAACCACTCTTTTAACGGTCCCTTAGCTCCGATTTCATTACTGAATCTATCTTTCACTTCGGTTCAGTTCCTTTTGTGAAGTTTTATCGTTTGAAACCTGGTGGAAGTCTGCCATCTTTCGATGTAGGGCAAATATTGCAAGCCGTTAGGCTTTCCGAAGGGTACCCCTATCTTCTGCATTACACAGAAGCGTTTGCTTTCTCCACCTTCCTTTACCCTCTAGATAATTCCGTCTTCTTTACAGTTGACCTACTCAAGTTTTCGAAATTTACCTGAGAACCTATAGGGCTTACTGTGTTCCGTACATCTGAACTTCGATTGAGTTAGGATTCCATCTCTATCCCGGCAGGAGTTTAGTTCTCTCGTTATGATTAGCCATACTATCATAATCAACCTGCTTACCTTTTGGTCAGAGTGTATCAACCTAGTTTCACTCTTAGCGCGAATTACGAGACTATCAATAATGGTTCACTTTCGTTAATCCTTCTCAATCTTCCCCTTGTCCTTCTTACAATTTAGGTTTTGTACCTTGGACTTTTGTGCCTTGCATTCCATCAGGTTCATTACTTACTTTTGATGTAGGCAGAGTCAGAGACTCCTTGACATGGGGACAGGGAGAGAGAATACCCTGGAGGAGACTGCTCCTCATTCTTAACGTCTTGTATACGTTGGATGTACGATTTTCACATCGCACATGGCTAGTCGCTACTGTAGGGGTGATGCTGTCAACCCTGCACCTGGGCGGGAGGAATCTCACCTCCAAGGTCATTTAGTTATAAGGTTAATAGCCTTACTCTGCTCACATCTTGGTACTATGACCCTAACTTTTAGCAGAAACGAATCGCACTTTGGTTCCCTTCACGACGGACTCTAGATACAACCCAGTTCCGCCATACCCAATGATCTCCACGACTAGTAACTGCACTGGCATTGATATCCATTAAATCTGCCAGTTCAGAGCTAGTGATTAGATAGCCTTGAGTGGCCACTTGATCAGCTATATTTAAGGTTTCAATGAGGTTACGCAGTTGCCCAACTCTCTGCTCCCTAGGGATATTTTCAACTAATTCGTTAGTTGTTTCATTCATTGTAATTTTCAGATTATGTTGTTAGATACTACGGCTTATAATTCTATCGTTTTATTACCAATCTTGCTTAATTACTTTTGTAGATAATGGGCTAACTATGGTCTAGAATTGTCGTTGGAAGTGAAAGATTGTTTTATTCTCACACATTTTTTTCAGCTTAATAGTGGTTTGGATAGAGTATAAAATTATGTCGATAAATACCAGATGATTGTTCATTGAAATTTCTTAATATTGAGGTTAGTAGTATAAATTTTTTTTGTTGAAGGGACTTAAATACAGGCCATTAGGAATGGGGATAAAATATGATACACAAATATTGGCGCTTGAGTATTGCACTGAAATGTTCCTGTGCAGAAAATCACCGAAGTTAATAAATCCTCATTCCTTAGGTATCAGGGGCTAGCAGAGGTGGTTTGATGGACTCATTAGTTGTCAATATTGGCATTGTTTCTGAAACTCCTTCTTGAACCAAAAACAATCAGTTTTCCTTTTTGATCAGGACTGACGCAGAACCACTGTATCTAGTAGGGGTTAAGGGCTGTTAACCCCTATAGATGGTGTATATTTTCATATTTGGCGTAAGTCCTGTTGATAACATTGCCCAGTCGAAAACCTTTGTTAACATCCATAATTTTGGCCAAAGGATGAGAAGACCGACTGCCCATGCTTTCAGGAATTACCAATAGCCCGACACTACCATCACTAAATAACGCATGTGAAGGTAAAGAGGGCTCGAAGAAGGGACTATCTGGATCGTAGAAAGGATTGAAAATCCAACTACATTAGTTAAAAACATAGACAAAGGCTGCTTTCTGATAAGTCTGACAGTAACTGAATGCCTCGTTAATTGCAAAAATACCTGCTGCACATCCATAATAAGCTAGTTCGATGGGCATCTCTTCAAGTTGTAAGTCAGCATCTATTGCAATTTGGCAAGCTAAATTAGGTAATATTTCTTGGTGAGATATAACATTATAGCCCACACAAATGCAGGCCACATCTGACTTGTCAATGGAAAAAGATACTTTTGGCCTTAGTCTTCAGAATATTAACGAAGAAATAGGTCATTCAGGTCACTTAATGGCTAGTTAGTATCTTAAGAACTCCAACCCCTTAATTTTTCCTAAAGGTAGGTTTCTCCTAAGCTGGCCCCAAAAGGGTTTCACCTTATTGAGCACCCGAGATATTTTACTAATGATTTAGAAACTTTATATGAGCTAAGATAAAAAAATATAGTCACATAAACAGGAATTTTGTAGCAATTTTTGCGAACAATAATTTCTGCCAGATATTTTACTGATAAATTAGGGAAACTCTGGTGAAATTCCGAGGCTGTGCGGCAACTGTAAATCGATCAAAATAGCAAATAGAAAAAAATAGACCTAATGATTTTTTTCCTTTTTTTGTACATTAATATATTACTAATTCCCATTTATTAACTTCTCCAATAAGTCTAATCAATAACTACTTGCTAATCAAAAGAAATTGATGAGCCAGGACACCTAATTATCAGTTGTAAACCCTAATTTCCTGCCTGGCACGGGAAAAGTAGAATTAATGAAATATTTCAATCAAAACCCAAAAACTAAAACACAAGAAATCCTAACTTCTACTATAGAAAAAAATCATTTATCTACAGAAGATAGATTACATAAATTACCTCTACAAAGACCTTTGTTGTTGATAGGTCATGGTACAAGAGATGCTGAAGGAAAACAAACTTTCTTAGACTTTGTTGCAGCTTATCAAAATTTAGATAAATCTCGACCTGTAATGCCTTGTTTTTTGGAATTAACAGGGCCTACTATTCAAGAGGGGGTAGATAAATGTGTAGAAGAAGGTTACACAGAATTATCTGCTCTACCAATTTTGTTATTTGCAGCTCGCCACAATAAATTTGATATTACTAATGAATTGGACCGAGCAAGGCAACGACATCCTCAAATAAAATTCTATTATGGGCGAAATTTTGGTATTACTCCAAAGATTATAGAATTGTGGCGATCGCGTCTCAAAGAATTAGATAAAACTAATTTTAACTGCTCTGAAACTGTTTTATTATTTGTTGGGCGAGGTGCCAGTGACCCTGATGCTAATGGAGATGTTTATAAATTAGCTCGAATGTTATGGGAAGGCAGTGGTTATCTAACAGTTGAAACCTGTTTTATTGGCATTACTCATCCCCGTTTAGAAGAAGGTTTTCGGCGAGCAAGGTTATATCAGCCGAAGCGAATTCTTGTTTTACCCTACTTTTTATTTACTGGAGTTTTGGTTAAGAAAATATTTGATATTACCGCTCAACAACAAGAAGAATATCCAAATATTACAATGACTTGTTTACCAGAAATGGGAGCCCATCCAACATTATTAGAATTATTGCGAGAGAGGGAAGTAGAGACACAATTAGGAGAAGTAAAGATGAACTGTGAAATGTGTAAGTTTCGCTTAGTTACTGTTACTAATAGGGAAAACTCTCACGGTCATCACCACCATCATCACGACCATTCTCACTCACTCAATATTCCCGAACATAGTCATTCTGTAGTTGACCCATACGCTGAACCAGAACAATATCACCAACGTATTTGGCAAGTTCCTTGAAAAACATAACATAAATTGGAGGAGTAATAGTTATCTAAAACCTTAATAAACTTTTTCAAAGCTCATAATATGTCATTATGTAACTTTAAAAAAGTTTGTCAAAAGATCCATTAATTATTTGACAAAAACTATTAAGTCAAGTATAATATTACTTGGCTAGTAAATTGTTTAACAAGGGAACACTCCCGCCTGGCCAAGAACTAAAATTTATCTTTGGATAAATGGTCGTAAGTTAAGCGACGTTAAATAATGGACAGTGAGACGGCACAGTACGCATTAGAGTTGACTTATAGCCTCCAAGCTGTTAAAACTATGCGTCCTGTTGTTTCACAACAAGACAATGCCGGCCACAGCAATAGATTAAGCTGATGATGCTATACAGATTCAAGGTGCATAGCTTTGATGAGGTAAAATGTTGCACTAAATTTAATCTTTCTCAAATGTGTAGTGACTTCAACAAACTTGTGCGACTTGTTGGTCACTAAACCAGGAGACTGGGTATAAATGGCCATCCCAAATCAACACATGAGGTAAACCTCGATTTGTGGATAACTTTTATGCCCTTGGTGATAAAATTCCATCTGTCCTGTTGTTGGGTTGACAGCATAGGCCACACTGTAGAGACTGAACATCAATCGGTGAAGCTGGTCTAAATGGGGTCAAAAATTAGAAACCTGATAGATGAGTTGCACCACAAAACAGCTTTATTTTTGGTTCAAAACTTTGACGTAATTTTGCTTCCAACTTTTGAAGTTTCTCAGATGACAATTCAAATCTAGCAGAAAGCTCAGAAGTAAATCAGTTAGACAAATGTTGAACTGGGCACACTATAAGTTTGAACTTTTCTTAAAGCTAAAAGGCTGTTGAATACAACAAATTCGTTGTAGATGTAAGTGAAGCCTACACGAGCAAAACCGTTAGCTGGACTGGTGAAATCCTCAACAATTTAGGTGGCCAAAAAGTTGTGACTGGTAATGATGGTTTTCGCCTTGATCGCGACTTAAACGGAGCGCATAGTTTCTAACTTTCCTTAATGGGACTTACACAACTTAACTGGTCAAATTAGCCTATAATGCTTGGTCTACAATAATTTTACGTTGAAGCGATAGACTTCCAGTCCGCTTCGCGATCGCTCTTCTATGAAAGAAACGACCCCTACTGCAATGCCCCCTTGCTTTGAAAGGTGGTGTAAGCAGTTTGATGATTGTTGGAAAAACCCACCCCAAAAAATAGGATTCCGCCACTATCTGGGTGGACTACTAGGGGAAAGCGAAAGGAAAAACATATCCCAAATGGCCAATAACTCTATTGGAGTAGTATATAACCGGCTACATCATTTCATCGCAGATTCTCCTTGGAAGCCAACTCAAATTAATCAACGTCGCCTAGAAATAATTAATAAACGTTCTCAAACTAAATTAAAGAAAGGATTTAATTTAATTTTAGATGATTCGGGACATCGAAAAAGTGGGAATTTTACATCGGTCGTAGGCCGACAATATATTGGAGAAAT
>JAKQYF010000240.1 GCA_023356535.1 Trichodesmium sp. MAG_R03
AATAACTTCCATTCTATGTCACTTAATCCTTCAAATCTACCTGCCATTTTTTTCCCAATATATACACTGAGTAACACTTATCAGTATATCATCATTTGACTATTAGTGGGATAGATTCTTTATCTTAATCATACCTCCCATCTCTCATCGGGCCCAAAATCAGAAAAATCATAGCTTATACATAGGGTGGGTTAGGGGGTTTTGTGGACATAAATGATTGGGCCCGAGAGAGGGCTTTAACCTACGGTTTTTCAGGTGAAAAAAGGTAGCTACAAAAGAGGCGATCGCTAATTCCTCATGATCTTCGGTCCAAATCAGAGAAAAAGCCATTAGGTAGGGTGGGTTAGGCGGTTCTGTGGACAAAAAATTGATGATTTGGCCAGAGCGAGAGCCGTAACCCGCCGTTTTTCAGGTAGAAAAAGGTCAGGTAGCTACAAAAGAGGCGATCGCTAATCCCTCAGCAATCGAGGGCCAAAATCACAGAAAAAGCTATTGGGATTGTCAGGATTTACCCAAAGAGATTATATATAGCGTATACTCAATAGAGCGATCGCTTCCCTTCCCACCAGAAGATCACCTATAATGTAATCAGGAATGAGGATAAAATATGATCCATAAATATTAGCTAGGAACACCGCACTGAAATGCTCCTGTGCAGAAAATATGGAAGTTAATAAACCTTCATTCCTTAGGACTTATATCATGTCCGGATAATTAGTGATAAAAAACTTCCTCCTCTTCCCTCCTAACTCCTGTAGGGGCGTTTTATGTCGCGCAGCGAGGCTGTTCGCCCCAACTTCTCCCTAATTTATTTATACCTATTCAACCCGATATGATATTATATCATGTCCGCCTGAATACTTATGCTTTCGTGCCAGGAAGGCAGAGGGCATAAGTTAGAAGACAGAAGGGTTTCTTCCAAGAATTACTTCATTTTATGCACAAACGATGCTACCGGACATGATATTACCCATGAATGCTATTCCTTAAATGTGTTTCGCTTTGCGACATTAAAAGCGCTAGCGTCATAGACCAAAGCTCTATATATAGTACCTTTGCGTAAGTGCTGGTAATAATAAAAACTACATAATTTTAATTCAGGTTGCATTATGACTAAATTATCAGGAAATAGGACATTTAAATTAAGCGATCGCCAACTAGATTGGGATTTATGACAAAACTATTACCAACAGAACTGTCAGAATTGGGTGATCAAAATTTTTCCCATCTTGATTATTGGTAAGCTTTTACACTAATTAGTAATCCTTGGTAAATTGTTCAACAAAGAGAAAAATAGCCAAGTTATTTATAATAGTGTGGCTTACACAAAAAAGGAGTAAAAAATATGTTCAAATATAGACAGTCAGAAGCTTTTACCTCAAAAAGGTATGATTCCTTGATCAGCACGGGGTCTAGCCATTTTTAGGGTTTTGAGGTAATTCCCTTGCCTAGAGTGACTTTTAAGCATTTTTCGGCCCAGAAAATGCGTAAGCCTCAATAGGTAAATTATCACTCTGGGCAATATAGTAGCAGATACCAAAAGCATCAAAATAATAACTCAAATGTATCATCTGCGACAAAAGCAACTTAAATCTTTAGTTGCAAAATTATCTATTACTCAAGAAGCTGTTATTAAATGGAATCTGTTAAACTTGGCATTAACTCACTCTACAGTTTCATCAACACATAATTATGAAAAACTAGAGTTTGTTGGAGATGCAGTGGTGCGACTTGTTGCTGCAGAATTACTGCTGGAAAATTATCCTAATTGTCCAGTAGGAGAATTTGCTGCTATTCGTTCTATTTTAGTAAGCGATCGCTCTCTGGCACAAATCGCAAATAAATATGGGTGGAGTCGTTATTTACTGGTATCCAAAAGTGCAGCAGGGGATAAAGCTGGAGAAGAGTCTCGACTAGCAGATTCTTTTGAAGCTGTTTTAGCTGCTCTTTATTTGAGTACTAATAATTCAGAGTTAATCCGCCCTTGGCTAGATTCTCACTTTGAAGAGTTAATAGCACAAATTCGCAGCGATCCTGCCCGCCAAAATTATAAGGCTGCTCTCCAAGAATGGACTCAAGGTTATTACAAAACATTACCAAATTATCAAGTTCAAGAAGCAAATAAGATTCATGGCGATCATGGACGTTTTGTTGCAGAAGTTTGGTTTCAAGGCAAAAAACTTGGTGTTGGTAAAGGACCATCAATTAAGTCCGCAGAGCAACTCGCAGCTAAGTCTGCTTTAGATTTCTTGCAGCACTCAGAAATAGGAAATATTATCAAAGAGGAAAAAGGGATGAAAAAAGATTATACCTAGAGATTTCATTTGCTATAACTACTGAGGACAAATAATTAGACAAAGTTAAATAAATATTAAGAAATATTGAAAATTAACTGATTATATGATAAGTAAGATAGTTTACTTATCATATAATTTTTTTCACAGAAAATGCCATTGTATAAGAAAACTTACAAATATGACTACTACGGTTTTGAAGCAGACAAAGATTTTAATGCTGCCATCAACAAAGTATAAGACCTTTATATAGTATAGTTTTTACATTAATAACTTGTTTTCTGACATATTTAGGGCGGGCTAATTAAATCTCAAACCATTGACAGATAAAGGCAAGTGCCTTTTTCTGTCAAAAAAAGTGCAAGTTTTTGGGTTGCTCAAGCTTGCATATTTTAGCATTTTGGGCAGAATAATTACCAAAAAATTCAGGGGCAAATATATCCGATATAATTCTCATAAATAAAAGTTTAAGAAAAGTAGAAATCATCAATAATAGGAGAAAAATATGGGTTTTGAATTAAAATAGAGCCATGTAGATTTATGTATAATTATTGTGGTAAGTTTTAAATTATTGAAATACAGCAGATTCTAAATATATAAAGTATAGGTATTAAAAATTAAATACTTGTAGTGCGGATATCTTGCCCACTATGGATATATCTCACTAAGGTGAAATCTCCTGTATAATTCATAGATGAACCTATTGAAAAGGAAAAGTTGATCATGCTAGAGACAAGTTACAAAGATAATGAAATGAATTTTCTGGAAGAAATAGCTAATAAATTAAAGCTTAAAGATAAAACCAGACTTGTATTTATCGAACGCTTGAAAACAGATAATGATCATAGGAATAACCCAGCACTTGCTACATTTTTATCACAAAGTTTATTAGAGAATACTAGCCAAAAAGCAACATCAGACATTATTTTGCGGGACTCTTTGAGGACAATATTTAAAAAATTAGAGATTGAAGGTTGTGATTTTCATGGAGCGACAAGAGATAAAGTTAAAATTGCCAAACAGTGGTTGCGTCAAATAGTTTATCCCTGGCATCTCTTGAAAAATATGGCTACTTCAACTAATAAAATGGGGCCTGTTCCTCAGGGAGCGGATATCTATAAAGCTGATTCTGATTATCCTAAGACTGTACCTCTGGGCAGTGAAATTAAGTTTGAGGTAAGGTTGGAACATCCAGGATCTTTAACTTTATTAGAAAAAGGTACTTCTGGCAAATTTTATTGTTTGTCTCCTTCATTCTTGGCAACTTCATCTATTTTTGATGCAGGTATAATATCCTTGCCCATGGAAGGAGCGCCAGTAAATTATTTTCAATTGAATGGTAAACCAGGGGTTGAGGAGATAATAGCAGCGATCGCTTCTGAACCTCCAAAGTTAGATTGGTTGCCGAAACCAGACCAACCACCTTTGTTGTTAGAGGGAAAGCATTTGCAGGAATTTTGGGCATATTTTGAGGGTAAGTCAGACTTTACTTTGTGGTATATGCATTATCAGGTGGAGGAAGCTCGAGCTAAACAATAATTTGGCCACAGATGTAAGGGTTTATTGTCGATCTCATCTGTGTATCTATCTGAAAAATCTTCCATTGACTTTGGTGGAAGCAATATCTCAATAATATTAGATTTAGGGTGTGTTTCAGGGAAGTGTAACGCACCAGTAAAAATTATTGTGATTACTTTTTATACTTTCTATTCCCTTCCCTGACAAGGAGAACATAATAATTCTCTCACAATAGGAGCAGGATGCTCCTACTGACCAATTTATACCGTTTAACGTAAAGTTATAGCGCTACTCGCAAGTCAAAAGTTAAAAGTAGTCTGTGACTGAGTTTAAACATTTATAAATGTCCGCGCCCTATTTGCGTAGTGCTATAAAAGTCAAAAGTCACGCATTAAGATTTTAAAAGCAATAATTTAACTTCTGATCTTAAATTCAGTAGTTTTGGTATAAACAAAACATAGAAACCGGGTTTATATGAAATACCTTACCATACTGACATCTGTCTGCCATAAACCCGGTTTTTTATAACACTCGCAAGCAAGCGGATTTGATATTACTTCTGGATTCTGACTTTAGCTATAATATAGTTACTAAATCTATAGAAAAAGATTCCTTGACCCAGTTTTAATTAAGTGTCACCTTAACGGGGCGAACTACAACGCCCTCTACCTCATTGCTAAAAGCGTTTAGGACTGCTTTTCGTAATATGTTTAAACTTCCACAGGACTTACGCAAATCCGCCTTAAAAACGCTATATGTAGTGGCAAATGGCATTTGCTCTCAATGGATGTAGTGCCCGTGCGTAAGTCCTGTTCCATAGACATCAGCATTGTATTTGAGACCATTTGAAGCTTTATAAAGTCCTCTTGTCACTCGTTTACCACTAAATCTATACTTTAATATACTTTGTTAACTAACCTTGACAAATAGGACTTACGCCAAGAAACGGGGTTTTTTGGATAAATCTTTGTTTTTGACATCCTCCCCGGCCTAAAAGCACTGGGTAACAACCGAGCCGTAGCTCCGATGCGGGTTGACGTTTCACAGGCTGTCGCTACTTTGGCAGTAGTCTTACACTTGCCGACCCGTCCGTTTAAAGTCTCGGATTACCCACCCGCGACTAATATCTTTCTTGTGAATTAAAAATCATCATAACATAACCTATGAAAAAAAATCAACTAAAAAGTCGCCCGCTTATGGGCGAGGCTTTAAACCCAATTTTTCGGTAACAATAAACATTGACGAAAAAACCTGGTTTCTGGGTTCGCCTGGGTAAATCCTGACAAAGTACCAAAAAAGTTGTATTATAGATGTGTCTGAAAGTTTACTAAAAAAAATAAAATACTACACTATGTCTAGCCAATTTTTCACCAAAATTATTTTCAGCATCTTAACTACTGGAACAATTACCATTCTCTTGCCTCAGCAAACTTTTGCTCAATCTTATGAAGATAATACAGTAAATCCTTTAAAAGATTTACAAACAATAGATAACACTGATTCTTTTACTGGTTCGGGTGGGATAGATATGTTCGACATTATTCATAACTCCAGACTCGGAAATAACCGGAATATGAAGGAATATATGCTCGAACAACGGGATAATCTAAATGATGCAGCAACACAGTTCCGCAATAAACAAAAGGAACTTATACAACAACGGAATACTTTTGGTGATACTCCTGCTTCTGCTACAGGTAATATGGAAAATAGTCAATAATTAAAAGTCAAAAGTTAAAATCTCAGATAAATTGACAATTGATAACTGATAACTGATATATAGATACAGTTGTTAAATTTCTAGAGACTCGATGAATGTACAAACAGTTGTAACCCAACCATTTAGGGACCAAAAACCGGGCACTTCTGGACTCCGCAAAAAAGTGCCCATTTTTAAACAACCCCATTACCTAGAAAATTTTATTCAGTCTATTTTTGATAGTCTGGAAGGTTTTTCTGGTCACACATTTGTACTTGGTGGTGATGGTCGCTATTACAACCGTCAGGCAATTCAAATAATTCTGAAAATGGCTGCCGCTAATGGAGTGGGTCGAATGTTAGTGGGTCAAGGTGGCATTCTTTCTACCCCTGCTGTTTCCTGTATTATCCGTAAAAATAAGGCTTTTGGTGGTATAGTTCTTTCTGCTAGTCACAACCCTGGTGGACCAGAAGAGGATTTTGGTGTTAAGTACAATATTAGTAATGGTGGCCCTGCTCCGGAAAAAGTGACTAGTGCCATTTATGAACGTAGTAAAGTTATAGATAGCTATAAGATTATTACAGCTAAGAATATTAACTTAGACCAACTAGGTAGTCAGAAGTTAGGGGAAATGACTGTAGAAGTTATTGACTCTGTAGCAGACTACGCTGAGTTGATGGAATCTTTGTTTGATTTTGGTAAACTATCAGAATTGCTAAGGTCTGGTAAGTTTCGGATGTGTATGGACTCATTACACGCTGTGACGGGACCTTATGCTAAAGATATTTTTGAGCAACGGTTAGGGGCTCCTGCAGGTACGGTGAAAAATGGTATGCCTCTGGAAGATTTTGGCGGTGGACATCCTGACCCTAATTTGGTATATGCTCATGATCTGGTAGAAATTATGTTTGGTGATCATGCTCCTGACTTTGGTGCTGCTTCTGATGGGGATGGCGATCGCAACATGATTTTAGGGAAAAATTTCTTTGTTACTCCTAGCGATAGTTTGGCAATATTGGCTGCTAATGCTAAGTTAGTTCCTGGATATAGTTCTGGTTTGGCTGGTATTGCTCGTTCTATGCCAACTTCAGCAGCAGCGGACCGAGTAGCAGAGAAAATGGGTCTGGACTGTTATGAAACTCCTACTGGTTGGAAATTTTTTGGTAATTTATTAGATGCACAGAAGGCTACTCTTTGCGGTGAGGAAAGCTTTGGTACAGGATCTAATCATGTGCGGGAAAAAGATGGACTGTGGGCAGTATTGTTCTGGTTGAATATTCTGGCAGTACGGCAGGAGTCAGTGGAAGATATTGTTAAGGAACATTGGAAAACTTACGGTCGTAATTATTATTCTCGCCATGACTATGAGGGGATAGAAAATGAGAAGGCTAATAATTTGATGGAAAATTTATGTTCTCTATTACCTTCTTTGCCAGGAAAACAATATGGTCAATATGAGGTCAAATATGCTGATGATTTTAGCTATACAGATCCAATAGATGGTAGCGTGAGTCAGAAGCAGGGTGTTCGTATTGGTTTCAGTGATGGTTCTCGCATTGTATTCCGACTTTCTGGTACAGGAACTCAGGGAGCTACTCTACGTTTGTATGTTGAAAGTTATGAACCAGATGCTACTAAACAAGACCAAGATACTCAAGCTGCATTATCTCCTCTAATTAGTTTGGCAGATGAAATTGCTCAAATTAAGAATATTACAGGTAGGGAAAAACCAACTGTAATTACCTAAATTTTTCTCTTAAGTCTTGCCCTTCTAGGGCGACTTTTTTTTAGGTGTTTTAGGTGTTAGGTGTTAGGTGTTAGGTTTTAGGTGTTAGGTTTTAGGTGTTAGGTTTTAGGTTTTAGGTTTTAGGTGTTAGGTGTTAGGTTTTAGGTGTTAGGTTTTAGGTTTTAGGTTTTAGGTTTTAGGTTTTAGGTTTTAGGTTTTACAGCAGTTTTCATGTCGGTCGACCACAGTAGGGACGTTGCATGCAACGTCTCTACAAGGTTTTGGTTATGGCGATGTAGTTCATCAATTTGAAAAGCGCTGTAGGTGTTAGGTTTTGGGTGTTAGATTTTGGGTGTTAGATTTTGGGTGTTAGGTTTTAGGTTTTAGGTTTTAGGTTTTACAGCAGTTTTCATGTCGGTCGACCACAGTAGGGACGTTTTGCTAACGCAAAGCTCCGCTAACGCTACGCGACATGTTTGCGCAGCATTCCGTCAGGAAAACGCATTTTTGTTATGCAACGTCTCTACAAGGTTTTGGTTATGGCGATGTAGTTCATCAATTTGAAAAGCGCTGTAGGTGTTAGGTGTTAGGTGTTAGGTTTTGGGTTTTAGGTTTTGGGTTTTAGGTGTAAAAATTAACAAATTGATAACATCTTACTACCAAATTTATTGTTTTGGCTATACCGTTAAATCTCGATAACTTTTGACTTCAATTATTTTCATTCTTTCTGTTAACCTGAAACCTCAATAAAAACTGTCATTATCTAATTTAATTGGGTATTCTTGGCAATTATCTTTTAGCCATAATTGTTCAGAACAGGGTTGTTTTTTTAATGCCTGATTTATTTGATTTATTATTTTGATATATTCTGATTTTTTG
>JAKQYF010000241.1 GCA_023356535.1 Trichodesmium sp. MAG_R03
AGTAAACTTGCTGAATTACGCTTGCCCCAAAGTATCGTAATGAAAGAATCAATACCTGACAAAATGGCGATACATTTTCTCGAATATTTTCTGAAATCTTTCTCTCGCGATGAACCTTTATTTGTTGCAGTGGGGAAAGCAAGAAAAGAGTTAAAAGAACAATACAATCATTTTAATAAATATCCTGGAGGACATTCCCTACCTGTAATTGTACCAAATCCTGCAGTTCCTTTACCAACATGGAAAAGTTTTTTATCTGAGTATCAATTACCTCTTAAATTGCTAGTTCCCATTATTATTGGTGGATTTGTAGGTGTATTTGGTCTACCTCTTAGTATTATTTGTGAATTTGGCTATGAAAAGTTTTTGTGGTACGCCAAATTATACCCACATATGATTATATATCCCATGTGTTTTTTTTGGGCAGTTATCTGGAGTGTTTGCCAAGGTTGGGGACAAATAATTAATAAATCAATTAATAAATTTAAGTGGGAAATATTTATAGCATTATTTATCTCCATCACTTTTCTTTTTATAGAAGTTACATCACCTCATATGCTACTTTTTGAATTAAGTCAGTCTGCTCAATCAATTATTGAAGTCTCAGCTATTAAAGGTGAACTCAATAGCATTAAAGAAATACCCTTAGAAATCGTTAACACTAGAGAGCTTATCAATGAAGACAAGATCATAATTAATAAACCCACCCTTGAACAAGCCCTACTTAATTATCTGAAATTGAAAGACAACAATAAAATTACTGAATCACAAGTCATTGGTTTCCATAACTTCATGACTCTTGGATTAAATTTCAATACAACTTGGAAAGGAAGAAAAAATTGGGTTTCTATCAGTCGCTACTTTTATGCTTACACTTCTTGGCTAATAGTTTTTACAATTATTATCCTTTATGTTCTCGGGAGACAAGTTCAAGATCCAAGAAATTTTTTTTATTATAATAAATACATGCAACATCTAGTTTTTTCTCAAGCTATGATGCTACTTTGGACACCTTTTAGACTTTATTATGTTAACGAACCTAAAAATCTAATTTTTAACTCTACTAACCTTCAAGGGTTTCAACCATTAGATCCATTTGTTTTTTTTACTATCTCTGCTTTATCTCTATCAACTATTTATTACATGATAGTACAACAGAAAAAAAATTGGGGATTTATCATAATCACAGTAGTTCTCATTATATTTAATTTTAAATTAGGATCCCAAACAGAGTTACTTAGTCAAGTGTTTGGTTTAAATACTATTGATGAGAGAATATGGATTGTTTTCGCTATAGTTATTGGATTGTGTATTTATTTATTTTTCAACGATAAATTATCAAAATAAATCCCACAAAAAGATGACAAATATTTAGGAAGCGATCGCGGAGCGTGGGGTCAGCAAATCCCATTTAAGTATCCAATATTTTCAAAGTGATTACGCTCAACTATTTGTAACATTATTTTTTTCATACATGATATTAGAGTAGCTTTTGCTCATTGCTGGAGTGATGCTTTTTCGTAGAATGAAATGGCCCCTGGTGAATATAGTCTTTTGTACATCATAGTTAGCCATTAATTAAGTTAACTGTATTAAAGCTTAACTGACAATTAATAAAAACATGGATAGATTATGAAGAAATTTTTTATTCCTTTCCTCAATTTAGGACAACCGTTAATGACCATTTCATTTATAATAACTGTCATTTGTTTGCCCTTAAGTATTGGTTTAGAATTTCGCTATAATAGTCAATGGTTACTTTATTTTCAACTCTACCCTCACTTGATTCTGTTTTCTTTATTAGCATTTGGAGTTGTGCTGATTAGTCTCAATCAAGCTATCTATTTAGTAATAGAACAAAAAAAATTGATTCAAAATATATTACTAAGTGTACTAATTTCTATTTTTTTGACATATATAGAAAGTACGTCTGATAATATACTCCTATTGGAGTTAAATAATCAAGCACAATCTACTATTAATCTACCTCAAGAAACAATTGTAAAAATTCAAAGAGTTCCTGAGATTATTGTTGATGTTAATGAAGTTATTAGAGAAAATAATTTAATTATTAATAAGTCAACAATTGAAGAAGCTATCATTAAATTTAGACAACAAAAAGATAATATTAATCAAGAACAGAGGCAAGGTTACTACACATTCATGAAAAATAGCTTATCTTATTCTACATGGCAAGGTAAAAAAAATGCATTCTCAATTAGTAGAATCTTTGAGATTTTATCTTTTTTTCTGATGACAAATGTTAGTATCCTATCTTTGATTCTGCTTTCAAAATATTCAAAATGGGAAGTCAAATATTTTGACAAGTATCTTGATATTTTAACCATTGTATCTGTTGTCTTTATGACTTGGATACCTCTCCGTTGTTATTATAATTTAAACACTGCCAATCTGATTTTTGGTACTAATAATGCAATTGGTCATTTTGATGCTTTTGCTTTCTTAATGTATCCTATTTATATTACCTTTCTATGTTGGGAAATTTATCAAAACAACCAAGATTTTAAAAAAATAGGCTTAGTAATAGTAAGTTTCATGATTTTAACAATAATTGGTCGATTTTTCTCTCAGGGTATAAACTATCTTTTTGGCTTAAATAGTAACTTGACTATTTGGATCGTTTTTTTTGTTCCCAGTCTAGTTTATTATTTTTATCAGTGGTTAAAAACTACAAGTCATTTAGGTCGTTTAGCTAAAATATGGAGATACAAAGGATTTTAATAAATAGGTAAGGGCTTAGGCATAAAATGTAATTTAGGAATCAGAGAAAGAGCTGAGAAATTATTATCATCTAGAGCAATATTGTTGACGTGAAGGTTTGCAAATGCTACTACGAGGCTGGTCAAAGAAATCAAGAACAGAATGTCTTTGACAACAATAGGTTTCTAAGACATTTAGTAAATTAATTGTAATGGAAATATCTGAAATGATCACTAATGAACTTTTAACAGCTGGAAATTGGAGAACTGGCCCTGGAATACAAGATGCCCTTAATAAAATACGCTCAAGAGCCTCTTTAGATAGGGGTTATACAGTTGGCAATAAGACTGCATCACAGCTAATTGCCCAAAATTTCCTTGATAACCGAGATATTACTAACGACCAAATTATCAAGGTTGCATATGGAACAGGATTCAAAATTAAAGATGAATATAGAAATAACTATGATCAAAATGTAGAAGATCAAATATTCAAAATTGAATTTAAATCAGCAGATGCAGGCCAAGTCAGGGAGGATTTTCCTAATTATGATAAGGAGCCATTACATATAGTTACTGTAGACGCAGCTGCGATTTTAACAGGTATAAAGCCAACGGAAATCTCTAACTTAGCACCAGATCTTGGTCTTACAGGTACACCTGGGTTTTTTCTCTTTTATGCAGACTCACCATGGGACAATTTGGGATTGGGAACAATTCTTCATGACATTACCGACTATCTTGATGATGCCTTTGAAGCTGCCTTTAAAGACATAAACGATCAAAGAAAAGACGAAAAACACCACATTAAGGTTGAAAGCTTTAATGAGTCACTCTGGGGAGATGAAAATAAATATCTATCTGCAGCGGCAATGGCAATTCCAGCACTTGGAGAAGATATCTACAATATAGTCATTGATAGAATAGAAACTATCTACGATGATTTAGTCATTGATGGAATAGATGCTATCTACGATAATTCAGTTGATTTAGTCATTGATGGAATAGATGATATCTTCTCTTACATTGAAGGATTATTTGAAGAAGCAGGGGTTGAGCCAGTTGATAGTGATGATGATTATTCTACTTTGGATAAAATCACTTCTGAATTAGGAAATATTGTTGCATCTGTAGCTATTGGAAGTTTTATCTATAATGACTTGGACGATTTTTCTGTTCTTGAATTAAGAGATAAAATCGATAAAGTTCTTAATGCTATCACTCCAGAAAGTTGGCCAACAACGACAACTGGTAATCTTAATCTTTATAATGGAATTGATCAAAAAGGTATTGGTTGGGGCGACGTACATTTTACGACTTTTGATGGTAGAAAATATGATTTGCAATCCTTTGGCGATTTTATTCTTGCGGAAACAGCAAGGAAGGATGATGAATGGATAGTTCAGACTCGTCAAGAACCTTGGGTAAATAATCCATCAGTTTCTGTTAATAGAGCTTTTGCTACCCTAGTTGATGGTCAAAAAGTAGTCTTTAACCAAAATTTTCCTAACAACAGACTTCAAATTGATGGAGTTGATTTTCCTTTAGCTAATGGTGAGA
The DNA here is from genome assembly GCA_023356535.1 of Trichodesmium sp. MAG_R03. Classification (GTDB taxonomy): domain Bacteria; phylum Cyanobacteriota; class Cyanobacteriia; order Cyanobacteriales; family Microcoleaceae; genus Trichodesmium. The sequence continues at coordinate 4,281 of JAKQYF010000241.1, forward strand.
CTAAAAGTATTGGGAACAGTAAGATTGAACGTAATGACAATAAATACACAATTAAGTACGCAGGAAATGATGGTATTATCGATATTGATGATCCTAAATTAATAGCTTTTGATTATAACGATCATCTCAACATTCATATACCTGATTTTGCTACAATGCAAGGCTTGTTAGGAAATAATGACGGTGATCCTACAAATGATTTTGCTCTGCCCAATGGTACTCAACTTCCTAATAATCTAACCGTCAAAGAAATACATGAAACATATGGTGAAAGTTGGCGAGTACAGCCAGAAGAATCTTTATTTGAAAATTCAGCTCCAAATATAGATATTCCCAAAAAATTTATATCATTGGAGGATTTTTCCCAAGATCAAGTTGAAGAAGCTAAGAACAAGGTATTTGAAGCAGGAATTACTGATGAAGACAGAATAGATGCGGTTGCTTTAGACATTCTTGCAACTGAAGATGAAAGTTTTCTTACTAGTGCTGTAGAATTTTTTGACTTCGTAGATGGAGAAATAAACTCTCCTCCAACTGACCTTAACCTTGATAACACAACTATCCTAGAAAATGCCGCACCTAACAGTCTAGTTGGTATATTGTCTACAACCGACCCCGACAATGGAGATAGCTTTACTTATGGACTAGTAGCAGGTGAGGGAGATACAGATAACCAAGCCTTCACCATTGATGGTAACCAACTGAAAATCAATAGTTCCCCAGACTCTGAAACTCAGTCTAATTATAATATCCGAGTTCAGACAACTGATGGAGAGGGAGCCAGTTATCAAGAACAGTTGACTATTAATGTTAACGATATCATTAAAGGTACTGCCGGACGGGATAATTTGACAGGAACTGATGACAATGATGTGATTATAGGCTTCCAAGGCCGAGATATTATAGCTGGTGGTGAAGGTGAAGACCAATTTGTTTATATCAATATGCGAGATGCTGGAGACATGATCACTGATTTTGAAGTCGGCAGCGATAAAATTGTGCTCACAGAACTATTCAATAGCATTGGTTACAGTGGTTCAAGTCCAATTAATGATGGTTATGTCAGTTTCTCTTCCCAGGGAGAAAACACTGTTCTCCTAATTGACGCAGATGGAACAGGTGGTCGTCGCGCTAGTAACTTGCTGAAAGTTGAAAATGTAAATATTGACCTTTTCAATAACTCGGATAATTTTGTTTTCTAAACCTTGCTATAAAGGCAAAAGCAAACATAATTTATTTTGCCTTTTTGTATCTACTTCTTAACTTGACAAACAACCTTTATTGGCGCATTTTACTATTAAAAACATCATGTTCAAATCCTTCAATTTCAGATTTTCTAACTCAAAAGTTATTTTTCTCAGCTTCTTGAGTACTAGCTCATTAGTTGTTACCAGTCCTTCTCATGCCATTACTCTTAACCCTAGTAGTTGGAACAGTTTTGGGGATGTCATAACATCTTCAAATCAGGTATCTTTAACCAATGCTTTTTCTGATGGTTTTGATGATACCAAAAACTTTAATCTCTCAAGTAATGACCCACTCTCTGGTATAGACTTAGAGTTTGAGTTAGGACTTCCTGATTTCAGTCTCGACCCCGACCCAACTAATTTTGTTAATGCTACGGAAGGTTCTGCCATTAAAACTACTGTCACAGTAAAAACAGGGGATGTTTTGAGTTTTAATTGGAATTTCCTAACAAATGACTCCTCTTTTAACCCAGAAGGTGTTGGTGATTATGCTTTTTTACAGGTGAATGATACTTTAGTAACCCTAGGAGACACAAATAGTTCCTTGGGTCTTTCGTCAACAAATTTCATTCAAGAAACTGGTTCCCAGAATTTTTCATATACTTTTTCTGCTGATGGAGCATATTCGTTAGGGCTAGGTATTGTTGATGTTATTGATACGTTTAATTCATCTGCTTTAGTTGTTGATAATATTCAAGTTAAAACTAAAGTTAAAACTCCTGAACCAGCTATTATCTTCGGCTTAATTATTAGTGTAGGTGGCCTTAGTCTTTCGAAAAGAAGAAAGTAAAAGTATTAGGACTTACGCAACGGCACTATGTATAGTGGCAATATCTTGAAAATGATAATTTTTGCACTATCTATAGCGGTACTGCGTAAGTCCTGATCAAATTATCCGCCTAAGAATATCTTAAATGTTCTCCATTAGAGGCTGTTTATAAAAGGAATATTAAATCCAGGTGTAGGGTGGGTTAGGCGGCAATAATTATGAATCGTAGCCAAGATTTCAGTTTCCGCAAGGTGGCAGTGGTAGGGACGTGCTGATAAGCGATCGCGAAGGCGATACCCTTGTTGGCGGTAGCGATGCAGATACTTTTGTCCTACTAGGGAATGAAGCTACAAATTCAGATAACTTAGAGGTTATACAGGATTTTCATCCCAAGAAGAGGACCGCATCGGTATTCTCGCCAACCTATCCTCCTTCAGACTCCAACAAACCGATAGGGATACCTCCATTTTCCTGCCAAACGACTCAATCGTGGCCATAGTCAAAAATGCTCTAGTGGAAGATGTCAGAAATGTTCTTTTCTCTGTCCAAGATACTCTTTCCTTTGAAGATCGAGCCTTGAGAATAGGCTAAATCCTACATCCCAACGGGGCAAGTCTGACTAAATCATTAATTGTCAATGGTAAAGACCACCTTTGTGTTGCTCCACCCAATGCTATTTTTATTTTTTTTCAGTCACTTTCAGTGCAACAAACCTAATTTTCCCACCAATAGACAAATAACAACCTAGTAGTGTTGTCTTCCGTTTTCTCATCGGTAGAGAAAAAAACCGCAAAACTTTTGCAACAAAATTCATTTTCTCACCAATATAAAAGTATAGCAAACTCCTAAATAGAGGACAAAAAATTCAACAATGAATAATAGAGGTATAGACAAATAACAACCTAGTAGCGTTGTTTTCTGTTTTCTCATCGGTAGAGAAAAAAACCGCACAACTTTTGCAACAAAATTCATTTTCTCACCAATATAAAAGTATAGCAAATTCCTAAATAGAGGACAAAAAATCAAACAATGAAAAGAGAAGTATAGATAAATTATAACCCAATCGTGTTGTCTTCTTTTTTCTAATCAGTAGAATAAAAAAAATGCATGACTTTGGCAACAAAATTGATGTTCTCACCGATATAAAAGTATAGCAACCTCCTAAATAAAGAAAAAAAATCCATAATCAATAATAGAGGTTTGTAGAGGAGGGAGGGTCTTGAATTTGTGTACGACTTTCTTTAATATCTATTATGCCCAGGACTTACGGAAGGGCACTATATATAGAGCCTTGATCCATTACGCTAGCGGTAACACACCCTACCAATAGCGTTCATCCGTAAGTACTATGTATAAGCCATTCAGGTTTTTTAAGCCTCTCAGCTGAAAACCAACTAGATCTTTTAACTAGTAAGGCTTTTCATACCTTTTTTAGCATAATTCTCGACAACAAGTCTATTCACTGTGTAAATTATACTTAATCAAAAATGCTCCAAAATCCAACTGCTTTAACGCCTATTTATGAAAAAGCATGGCGTGAACCCCAATTTAAGCAAAGTTTACTCCATAATCCACTTGCTACCTTGCAACTTGAAGGAATTACCCTACCCGAAGGACTTAATTTCATTGCTGTTGCTGAAAGCGATACTCATCGTTATATCGTAATTCCTGTAGAAGGTTCACCCGAAAAAAGTGCTGAGACTTTATTAGAATATGTCCGCAGTAAAGCCATGCAGGATGAGGCATTTAAACAATCCTTGTTAGCTGATCCTAAAGCAGTTTTAAGCGAAGAACTAGGTCAAGCTATTCCTGAG
>JAKQYF010000242.1 GCA_023356535.1 Trichodesmium sp. MAG_R03
ATTAAATTATTCCGCTTTTTTTCTACTGCTAATGCTTCCCGTCGTCGCAGTTGCAGCATTGCCTCATCTACCAAGTCAGTCGGGAGCTTTAGCTCTTGTAAAATCTCCTCCATTTGCTCTGGGTTAATTTCTTGGTCCCGAAGCTGAGATAACCGCTCAACTTCTCCTGCCAGTTTAGTAAATTCTGCTTGTGTTAGTCGTTCTTCTGTCATAGATATTAAGGAACGGAAAATTATATTAATAGCGATCGCTAATTTCCCTTAGTAGTTTATGGGAATGTATTACGGCCATAAAATCTGGCAACTATATCTATTATACAGAGTAAAGAATAAAGGTTATCCTCGACATATTTGTGGTGCCATTGATTTTATAGATGCTTCTAAAAATTTGATATGACCTTTCACCAAAATAATTTATGGGGAGCCTTCAATGTACTACTTAACATCTGATTTCGACGGTTATCTTCCAATAACAATAAACGGAAAGGGTGCAAACAAACCTGCCAAGGAAAAGAATGATTTTTAATTTGATGCCATTTTTCCTTAAATACCTCTGCTTGCAAATGGTAGTCAAAAGCATTAATTGCAGGTTGATATAATTTCAAATATAAAGTCATCCGATGTTGAGTTTCGCTGGTTGCTGCCAACCAACAGGGGAAAGTATTCGGTTGGTTTGCTTCCTCCATAAAAGTAATCTGGTGAGCACGAATACCAACGTGAGATAAATATTCTGGAATAGGTTCCACAATATCAAGACTGCATCCCCACTCAACAGCTTCTATTTTATGATCATTTATAATTACCACTTGAGAAAAATTCTTACAACCAGTTAACTGAGCAACTCTCACACTGGTAGAATATTCAAAAATATCCTGCTTGAAGCCATGAGTCAGAATAATTCCATCATCAACCACTAACAAATGTTGGCAAATGCGGTAAGCCTCCTCTAAGTTATGAGTTACCAGCAACGTGACTCCTCGATAATTTTCTAGAGTGGCAATAACCAATGTTTCAATTTGATGTCGTAGGTGGGTATCTAATGCCGAAAAAGCTTCATCTAATAACAAAGCATCTGGTTGACTTGCTAACGCTCGCGCCAAAGCCACCCTTTGTTGCTGACCCCCAGAAAGTTCCCCTGGATATCGTTTTTCATATCCTGGTAACTGGACCGCTACAAGATGCGCTCCCACTTGTTGTTGAATCTCCTTTAACGACAAACCTTTCGGCAAACCAAAAGCAATATTTTCAGCCACAGTCAAATGGGGGAAAAGAGCATAGTCTTGAAATAGATAACCAACGTGGCGATCGCGACTAGGTAAATCAATATTCTGTTCCCCATCGAATAATACTCGCCCATTTAAAACAATACGTCCTTGAGTAGGAGTTTCCAAACCAGCAATACAACGCAGAATCATACTTTTGCCAGCACCAGAGCCTCCTAATACCCCTACTGGTTTGTTATTAGCGCTGAAAGCAACATCTAACATAAATCCGGGAAGTTGCTTCTGGATATCTACAAATAGACTTTGTGACTGGGTACAGGAATTGAATGTAACAGGTTTGGCTTTAATTTTAGATACAGAACGCACATCAAGAATTTGCTTTTCTGTTTTTTGTACCATACGCTTTTTAATTTGAGATTCTGACCAAAAGTTGACACCAGTTATCACCCCAAGAGATATAGCTAAAATGACCAACACCCAAATAAGTGCTTCTTTCATATTTCCACTTTCAGAAGCGAAGAAAATAGCAATAGGTATAGTTTGAGTTTTACCAGGAATGCTGCCTGCTAACATTAAAGTTGCACCAAACTCCCCCAGAGATCTAGCAAAAGCTAATAATATTCCAGCAATTATTCCTGGTTTTGCCAAGGGTAACAAAATTTGCCAAAATACCCTCCATTCTGAAGCCCCTAAAGTTCTAGCACAAGCAAGCAAACTAGTATCAATTTGATTAAAAGCTGCTAGTGATGTTTTGTACATTAGAGGAAATGAGACTACAGTAGCGGCTATTACAGTAGCAGGCCAAGTAAAAATTAATGTTATCCCCATGGAAGAGAGTAAATGACCAAGGGGACCATTTCTACCTAGCAATAATAATAATAGAAAACCTGTAACAGTTGGAGGCAATACCAGAGGAGATGTTAAGATAGCATCAATTAGTCCTTTGTTCTTACCACGATATCCTAACATCCAACGTGCTGTTGCGATGCCGAGGAAAAAGGTGATAATTGTAGTTACTGTTGCAGTTTTTAGGGAGATCCAAGCAGGAGAAAAGTCTAAGTTCATTATTATTTTTTTTAATAAAGGGTAGTTTTAAGCATGATATATACAGAAGATTTCGCCTTGGTGAGGAAAACCTATTCTCTGTTAATTTTCCATCTTTTTTCCTTCAAGAAACTATTTTTTTTTATTACAGGATAAAGGAATATTTTATTCCTTTAGCTAGGAGAATAGGAAAAAAATAGGGACATTCCGTAGAACGTCCCAAAAGAAGAACTTTATTTATTAGGACTTACCCATGAACGCTATTATTAGGGCGTGTTTTGCTGACGCAAAGCGGAGCGAACGCTTCGCGACTTGAATTGCGGTAGCGTAACGCACCAAGGCTCTATATATAGTACCTTAGCGTAAGTCCTGATTTATAATTAATTACCAGAATATGATACACAGCGGATTTCACTTTCGTGAGGCACACTTACCCAGGCCAGATGCCCACACTACAATAATGATATTTGCTAGGATTTTTTTGACTCAGTTTTTTTTAGCTTAGTTCCTACCCGTTCACCATTCACTGCCTTAATAATACTATCGGGTTCAAGACCATTAACAATTTGAACTTCGCTTATTTGTCGGGAATAATCAAGTAAATCTAACAAAACTCGTTCAAATGGTAAAGTAGCAAAATCACCTTTTCTCACTTCCTCTGTGGAAATTTCATCGATAAACTCTGCATCTTTATTGTTCTTGGGGTTTTCCTTATAAAGTCCATTTACATCTTTAACCAAAGTTACATTTTTACAACCAAAACATTCTGCCAATAAAAACGCACCAGAGTCACTACCATGAGGAGGAATACGTCCAATCGCAGGAGGATGTTCCCATAATGAATATGGAGGAACTCCTGTAAAAATTACTCCAGGAACACTACGAATAAATAAAGGTAAAAGATGTCCGAAAACTTCTGGAGGAATGGCAACCACCCCATATGGAGCTAACAATGCACCGAGAATGTGGGCATTCCCTAAAGCATCTGCTTGAGCAAGTTCTGCTAATACACCAGACGGCATTCCCAGATCTATACCTATGGAGAAGACATGGCGAGTTCTGGCACCTCCTCCTGTGCCAATAATTAGCTTTTTCGTCTCTAACAAAGTTCCTAATGCGTCACGCACAGGATAGGTAGCACTTCGTCCTTTATCCAGAATAGAACGCCCTCCTATTTTGACCACATGAGTATCAGGAAGCATCCGAATAACTGGTGCTTCATCAGTGGATTTTTGTACCTCTTTGTCGAGTAGGCTTTCTCGCATTAATAAGGAGTCAAGATGGTGTCTGCGATCGCCGTTTTCTAATACAGTTGTCATAATAATTACCAATGTTCAGTTATCAAAAAGACTTACCCACGGGCACTACACGAGGGTGAGGGCGAATGCCATTCGCCACTACATATGGCGTTTTCAAGGTGAATTTGTGTATATCCTGATCAATTGTCAGTTCCTAGTTATCAGTCATAGTCATTCTACTAAACTGACCAAACTTACCTACGCAGGAATTGCATAAGCCTTGGAGCTAGCTTCCTATTTCACAGAAGACCACTGATCCTAGTCTGTAACTTATCTTCAAAAGCAGGCAACAAAACCGCTCCCTAGGCAGAAAAATCAAGGGACAAATATATCCGACTACCTCCTCTACCAATTCCCCGTTCCTCTGTAGGGACGTTGCACGCAACGTCCCTACTTCTCATCCTGGGAGATGTTAGGGGTGGGTTCCCTACTCCTGAAAGAGACTTTTTCAGCAAGCCCTACTTATTCACATAGTTTTCCCTCGTTGACCCCCTTGGGAGGTAAGGGTGTTTAACTAGGGGGAGTTAGGGCCAGTTTACTTTTGATTGCTATCATTATCATCAACATAAATTTCTGTGCCGATATCTTCACCATTAAGAGCCCGAGTTAGGTTGCCTTTTACTAATCCATTAATGATGCGAATAGAACGGCGATTTTTAGCACTTTTCATAAAGTCTAACACAGGACGTTCTACCACTACATCTTTTAAGTCTTTCTCTTTTAATTCCTGCACAGAAATTCTTTTGATAAATTTAGCATCCGGATCTTTTTTGGGATCTGCAGTATATAAGCCTTCCTCGTCTTTGATGAAAATCATAGATTTTGCACCAAAAACTTCACTAACTAAATAGGAACCAGTATCAGTTCTGTGGGGAGGAATACGACCAATTTTAGGATTTTCATGCCAAAATGTATAGGGAGGCATTCCGAAGAAAATCACAGCTCCTCTCTCTTTTAAATAGTGTGCCATTTGCCCAAACTGCACTGGTTCAATAAAAGGAATACCATGCTTTGCCAACAGATAATAAATTATCCGAGCGTTCTGCATACTGACAAAAGTTCCTAATACACTTAAAACTCCCGTGGGTAGTCCTAGATCTACTCCTACACTATAAGCATGACGAGCACGAGTGCCTCCTCCTGTGCCAATAATCATTTCATGGCGGCTTAAATTTTCCGCTACTTCTTCTATTAAGGGAAATACAGCAGCCTTACCTCTATCTATAAAGCTTTGTCCGCCAATTTTCAATACATTTGCATTAGGTAAAATCTTAATCGGTGCTTCTTTTTCTGTTGCCGATAAAACTTGTTGGTTACTGAGGGAACCTGTGACTAGAGATTTACCTAATTCCGAAAGTAGTTGGCTGTCTTTTATTGGAGTTTGAACATTCATAAGTATTTCAGTAATTGCAAGTTAATTTTTTGGTGTTTGATTTACTGTTTAGGAGGAATAAAAAAGCCTTCAATTATGTAAGCTTCTTTTGATTCAATAGAGGTTTCCAAGCTAGAAAATTTGGTTTTGGCCCAAGTTGCTAATTCACTAAGAACAGATTCTTTCACAGCTTTTGGCGGATTAACTCCAGCTAATCCTTGTTTTTGCTGCCAGCTATCAATAGATTGTTGTGGGGTATTGCTTACTTGCCAACTGCTAACTTCTATAGAGTCAATTTTTGTTGAATTTCTTTCTCTAAATAAATCCTGAAGTTGGCTATGTTTTTTTTCTTTTTGACGTTGTGATAACCCATGTTCTTGGAGAATATTGCGCATTTTTTTTCGCATTGTTTCTCTCACACTATCTGCCTGTCTTTGAATTTTGCCCATGAGAAAAACAGCCCCTTTTCTGTGAGCAATACGAAAGCTTTCATTGACAATATGTTCCAGTTCAAGTAAGTGAATTGTTCGGGAACTAAAAATAACTTTCGTACTACTATCAGCTACTGGTAGAATCTGATTAGCATCTGCTTGTTTTAATTGCCAATCCTGCCCCTCACTATACAATTTTTTGCGGAATAGATCCAGCATTTGATCGGAAATATCAAGCCCCAAATATTGACAGGATGACTGAATTAACCACTGGCCAATTATACCTGTTCCGGCACCAATTTCTACTATTAAATCATTGGGTTGTACTTGGGCGATGGCCAGTATTTTATGAGCAATGGCACAAGAAATATCTGGGGAAAACCCCGCTCGCGAATCGTAGCTTTCAGCTTGATCATTAAAAGGAGCATGGCTAATTTTCACGGCTGCTTTATTTGACTAAATTTGACAGATTGTTCCATATTATTATTGTTGATAACAATTCCCGGAAATTATTAATGTTTTCTTTTGTTTATTAACAAATCTTATTAGGTTGGGGATTTTTGTAGGTAAGATCAAATCCGGTTAGCAAAGCAACTTCATAACAATTTACTTCATCCTTGTTTCTGAATAAAATGGGCTATAAAAAGGACTATAAAAATAAGGTGTGTATGATAATTCAGATTTAGTATAATTTCAAAAAGATAAAGACTGTACAGATAATTTTAATAATTCTACACATAAAAATGTGCCTCAATAGTTTATAAAAGAAGTGTAATACTTTTGGAAATGTCTCGATGAAAAAGGAAAGTTTATTACAAGCTCTCGACACGACTATAGGTAAATATAAAGATCAGCCTGTAGAGAGGGTCGTTGTTTCCCTAACAAAGCAGGTTTGGGAAATTGATTGGACCGTTGCTCCCTTTGATATAGTTAGTCACTATCTTGCATTTGATGTCCCTTACTTTTATCGGTTTATGTCAATGGACAAAGGCGATGAAGCTCAAGAGAAACAGTTACTTCATGATTGGATAGATAGTAGAGATTTTTTAGGAAAAGAAGAAAAGAACAAGTTACCTGCCATAGCAGAGGAACTAAATCAGTTACGAGTTAAAGCAAGAAACGGATAATTAGATGGCCTAATTATATATATTCGACATCTCTAGAAAAGGTTCTCTTGCTCCTTGCTCTGCTGTTTTATTATCGGCATTTTTGAAGATGTCTATTGAGGAGGGATTAACGGTTATTACTTATTACCATAGCCCCCCTCTTTATCTGTTTTTGGTTATCAATTTTGTTGGAACTCAGGGTCTAACTATTAGGGGTAATTAACTGTCGAACTAAAAATGTAGAAAGTTGTTGTTACTTGTATAAAAGCGGTACAATATGAAGATAGGCCTGAACATAGTGGAATAAGGCGATGGATGAAAACTAAATCAGGGTTTGTAACTGTTGGCTAAAATCTGAGATTATCTCTTAAAATCTCAAATTATCTGTTTTATGATACTAGGATTCAAAACTGAATTACACCCCACAAACTAGCAAAAAACGCTGCAGGCTAAACGTGCAGGTGTAGCGCGTGATGCTGACAATTGGGGATTATGGTTAACTAGAAAGATCCTTACTCACAATTCCAATAATCCTGATAGTAAACTTAAATTTCCTACTGCAATATACCTGCATAAACTTTTCGTAGCAATAGTTAAACCTAATAACTATTGGTACTATGAAGTATCTAAAACAGCGCCTCAATATGCTTTAAGGCATTTATCCTATGCTTGGAAGCGTTGTTTTAGTAAAGTGTCGGGAGTACCTAAATTTAAGAAAAAAGGTAAAGTGGACTGGATAACGCCGACGTTGCCAGAATGAAGCAGGAATAGAACAGATAATTATAGATTTATATAGATTATCGTAGGTTTTTAAGAACGGATGTTAATTAGACCACCCTTTAGTGGTCCACAATCCTATTATCTTAATGTATAACAATCAATAAATATCTTTATGTCAATTTTAGGAAAAGTCCTTTTTTTATATACAGTTTCCAATTCCTTTATGGTAATGGCTTGGTATTTACATTTAAAATACTTGAATAATCATCCTTGGTATGTCGCTTCAATAGCAAGTTGGTGTATTGCTTTCTTTGAATATTCACTTCTTATCCCTGCCAACCGGATGGGTTATCCTGAACTTGGCTTATCAAAATTGCAAATTATACAGATAGGAATGTCCTTAATTGCTTTTATTCCTTTTAGTCTCTTGGTGATGAAAGAACCTATAAAAAAAGATTATATTTTGGCTGCTTTGTGTTTATTCGGAGCAGTTTATTTTATTTTTCGCAATTTTCGTTAAAGCCCGCATTCCGCACTTCCGGCATGTAGTATAAAAAGAGATATGGATTATCATCAGAATTTCAGCCAACAAATTAAATAAATTAATTCTATAGAACTTAAAAAATCAGTGCCATGAGTATTTTTGGCAAACTAGGGAAGTCTGTTGGCAGCAGAACATAATTTAGGAACTACACTCCTGTTGATGGCATCTATTAATTTTCTTAACTCTTTAAGGAGTGCGATCGCGAAGCGGACTGGAAGTCTATCGCGAAGCGGACTGGAAGTCTATCGCGAAGCGGACTGGAAGTCTATCGCGAAGCGGACTGGAAGTCTATCGCGAAGCGGACTGGAAGTCT
>JAKQYF010000243.1 GCA_023356535.1 Trichodesmium sp. MAG_R03
AGGTATTGCTAATGCTGTAGGATTAGCTGCTGCTGAAGCTCATTTAGCTGCTGTATTTAATAAGCCAGATTGTAATCTCATTGACCATTATACTTATGTAATTGTGGGTGATGGTTGTAACATGGAAGGAATTTCTGGTGAAGCTTCCTCCCTTGCGGGACACTGGGGTTTAGGTAAGTTAATTGCTTTTTATGATGATAACCATATCTCTATTGATGGCCACACTGATATTTCTTTTACTGAAGATGTAGGCAAACGTTTTGAAGCCTATGGTTGGCACGTTCAGCATGTTCCTGATGGTAATACTAATTTGGAAGGGATCGCTGAAGCTATTGAAAAAGCTAAAGCAGTTACTGACAAACCTTCCCTGATTAAAGTTACTACTATTATTGGTTACGGTTCTCCTAACAAAGCTGACAGTCACGATGTACATGGTGCAGCACTTGGTCCTGATGAAGTAACAGCAACTCGCCAAAATCTTGGTTGGGAATATCCAGAATTTGAAGTTCCTGGGGATGCCCTCAGTTATTTCCGCAAAGCAGTTGATCGAGGTGCAAAATATGAGGAAGAATGGAATCAGTTATTTTCTGAGTATAAGTCCAAGTATCCTGAAGATGCAGCTACTTTAGAACGGATGGTAAGTGGCAAACTACCTGAAGATTGGGCCAATATACTACCTAAGTATACTCCTGAAAGCAAGAAAGATGCTACTCGGAACCAGTCTGGTGCAACACTCAACGCAATAGCTGGAGTTTTACCAGAATTAATTGGTGGTTCTGCTGACTTAGCTCCTTCTAACAAAACTCTACTTAAAGGTTTAGGAGATTTCCAAAAAGGTCAATACCAAAACCGGAATGTGCGCTTTGGTGTGCGAGAACATGGAATGGGAGCCATTTGTAATGGTATTGCTCTACATGGTTCTGGGTTAATTCCTTATGGTGCAACTTTTTTGGTTTTCACTGACTATATGCGGAACGCTATCCGTTTATCTGCTTTAGCTGAAGCTGGTGTTATTTGGGTAATGACTCATGACTCCATCGCTCTGGGTGAAGACGGACCAACTCACCAACCAGTCGAGCATATTGCATCTTTACGTTTGATTCCACAATTGATCGTTATTCGTCCGGCGGATGGTAATGAAACTTCTGGTGCATATAAGGTTGCAGTAGAAAAAGCTAAAGCAAGTCATCCTCAACCTACTCTATTGGCATTATCTCGTCAAGGTTTGCCTAATTTAGCTGGTAGTTCCATTGATGGGGTTGCTAAAGGTGCTTATATTGTTAGTGACAGTGAAGGTACTCCTGAGGTTATTATTATTGGTACTGGTGGTGAAACTTACCAATGTGTGGAAGCTGCTGAAAAACTCCGTGCTGAAGGTAAGAAAGTGCGGGTTGTTTCTATGCCATGTTGGGAGTTATTTGAAGAGCAGGATGCAGCTTATAAGGAGTCTGTATTTCCTGTCTCTGTGAAGAAGCGGTTGGCAGTGGAAGCTGGTGTTAGTTTTGGTTGGCATCGTTATGTAACTGATGAAGGTGCAACTTTGAGTATTGATACTTTTGGTGCTTCTGCTCCTGGTGGCGTTGTACTGGAGAAGTATGGATTTAGTGTTGATAACATTGTAGCTAAAGCTAAGGAATTGTTGGGTTAATTTTGATGGTGGGTTGTTGATCTGCCTAGTCCAGCAATGCTGAAATTTATAGGACTTACCCATGAACGCTATTGGTAGGGTGTGTTTTGCTGACGCCAAGCGGAGCGAACGCTTCGCGACTTGAATTGCCCTAGGGTAATGGACCAAGAATCTATATATAGTACCTTGGCGTAAGTCCTGATTTAATTAAAGAAGGCCCTCTAGAAATGTTGGAGGGCTTTTATTCAGTGGGAGATTGAAACCCCTGCTCCCTTTGGTCGCCAGAAGGTTGCTACTTTGGGCTTTCCATGGGAATGCTTCCTGCCCTCTGCCTTCTACCTTTCTTTGTTCAATCATTAGACTTGATTATGGTTTACACTCGTAAAAGTTTAAATTTATCTGAGATTCAACTCTCTTATCTAGAATGGCAGCCAAAAGAAAATCAGGATCAAAAAGAGCCACTTTTACTATTACACGGTTTAGCAGATTCAGCTTTAGTTTGGCTAAGTTTAGGAGAATATTTAGCAGATAAATATCATATTGTTGCACCAGATATGCGTGGTCATGGAGAAAGTGGAAAACCCGAAAGTGGTTACAACTTTGAGAAAATAATTGCAGATTTAGAAGCATTAATGGAGAATTTAAACTGGTCTTCAGCTCATATTTTAGGTCATTCTTGGACAGGAAAATTAGCTTGTATTTGGGCAAGGCAAAATCCTGAAAGATTTAAAAGCATGATTTTGGCAGACCCAGTTTTTATTGGGAAAATGCCTGGATTATTTAAAGTTACTTTTCCTATTCTTTATCGGACTTTAGAAACTCTTAAAGGTATGGGTCCGTTTAATAGTTTTGCTGAGGCAGAAACTCTGGCAAAAGAGTTAGGGAAATATGCTGGTTGGAGTGAATTTCAACAGATGGTTTTTCGGGAAAGTATTGAGGAAAAAGCTGATGGTAAGTGGGGAAGTAAATTTGTTATTCCTGCTAGGAATGAAATCTTTGAGGAAGTTATGGGAGTTCCTGGTTTAACAGAATATATTGATATACCAACTTTATTTATTCAACCAGAAAAAGGTTTGAATAGAAGTGAGTTGCAAATGAAGCCATATAAAAAGTATTTAAGAAATTTGTATTTACAAAAAATTTCAGGTAATCATTGGGTGTTTTTGGTAGAACCGGAAAAATTTAATCAGAGAATAGAAAGATTTTTAGGGTGTTTATAACTTACATCCCTACGTCAAAATGTAGTATACTAGACTGGTCATTAAAAGCTTTGCCTGATAATAACTAGGGCTGGCTAATTAAATATTAAAGGATTGACACATAAAGGTCTTAGCCTTTTTTTGTCGAAAAAAACACCTGGTTTTCGGTCCAACAAGGCTGAAAAAGTTAGTATTTTGGGCGCTCCCACCCCCGAAAAATCAAGGGAGAAATATATTCGACTACCTCGCTCTATACATTTTCTATTCTTATGTAGGGACGTTGCATGGAACGTCCCTACCGACTCCTCTGCTTCTTAAAAAGACTTTTTCAGCAAGCCCTAATTACTTCCGAAATTATATTCTCAAGAGTGTAAACATATTAGCGCACGTTGCTATAGTCATTCCAAATAAGAATAGGAAACTTTCTTAGCCAAAACCCTTTGACAGCAAGAAAACCTTGTCTCAATCTCAACCAGAATGACTATATATACTGACGTTTAAGTCTCTATCTATTGACAAACTATAGTCATGACAATCATAAGTTCTTAGATTTAAGGGCATATCCTGAACATGACCACAGAATGAAAAAGCCCTGGGGGAGTCAGGGGAGGCTAACTTTTAACTTCTAACTGACGAGATTATCCGAAAACCTCTACCATTATTGCGGATGTCGGCATGGCTATAAACACGTCCGGCACAACGGCAATACCTAGAACTGTCGAACCAGCTACCCCCACGGAGTATTCGATAACTATTCTTTCCCTCACTTTCCCAAGCACTGCCGTCGGTAGGCGCTCCATTATAATTTTTATGCCAAACATCCTGACACCACTCCAAAACATTGCCGTGCATATCGTATAAACCAAAAGCATTAGGTGGAAACATTCCTACATCTGTTGTTTCTTGACGATATTTTCCCTTAGGAGCATTGCCATAAGGATAGTTGCCATTGTAGTTAACTAACTCAGACGTTATAGTTTCTTGAAAATAGAAAGGAGTAGTTGTCCCAGCACGACAGGCATATTCCCAATGACTCTCACTGGGCAGTCTGTAAATTTTTCTAGTTTTCTCAGATAGCTTTTGACAAAACTCTGTGGCGTCATACCAGTTCACATTTTCTACTGGGCGACTTTCTCCTTCAAAGGTAGAAGGATTATTTCCCATAATAGCTTGATACTGATTTTGAGTAATGGGATATTTGCTGATATAAAAAGGTTGGAGAGTTACTTTATGTTGTGGACTTTCATTAGAATTTCTTTGCTCTTCATTTTCTGGTGACCCCATGATAAAACTTCCCCCAGGAATATAAACCATTTCCAACTCAATACCATTACCTAAGTCTTCGATTTTTTTGCTGGGACTTTTCTGAGTGTTAATAATGTTATCAGAGTTATTGACAGTTTCTATCTCAAAAGTTGAGTTGATTAGGCCCGGCTTTTTCTCTTGAGCCAAACCAACCATACAGCGATTAACTTTAGTCATAAATTCCTGATCCTGAGGGAGTAAATTTTCAGCCAATATATCAAATTTTTCTTTGCCATTATTAACGGGAAGATAACGAGAATTTAGCCAAGACTCTAAAGCAAAATCTAACATTTTTTCTGCCCAAATAGGATTAGATAAACGAGTCAAAGCAAGGGCAATATCGACAGCAAATTCTGGTACTAATTCGGAGCGGTCTTTTTCCATTGCTCTGAGACTGCCAATATAACTTTCAACTACCATTTTAAATAGGTCGTCTGCCAGACGTTTATCTATGAAAAATTCTGTCTCTATCTCTGCTAATAATTCTGGTAACTTGGGCAGTAAGTTCTTGTAAATTAAATAATGGATGTCAATAAATAGGGCGACAATAATATTATGATATGCTCCTAACAAAGCTGAGAATTTATCAAAGTCTTCCTGATTAGTTTTGTAATGGCGTTCAAATTCTATTCCAGCTAGTTTGTCTTGTTCAGATTTTCTGTAAATCTCCAAATTTAAAAGATTATCTCCTCCATATTCTTGATTTATTTCTTTTTCATTTATCCCTTTTGCTAGGAGTTTATTTTTAACATTTTTTTCCCAATTTAAGGCACGTTGAATGGCAAACTCTTGGAGAATTTTCGGATAATTTAAATTAGAAATTATAGTTTTGTAGAAAGGAGCAGCTTCTTGTCCACCACTCCAATAAGCAAGGTGAATATTAATTAAGTTTCCATCTATTTCTGATTCTATTAATACTACAGGTTCAGATTTTAACCAACTAAATATAGTTTTAACTGCACTACCTCCAGCAAAACGATTACTTTCCCAAGAGTGGTCTATTATTTCTGTGGGTCTTTGTTGGTTTTCTATGGGATACTGTTTTTGTAGGAAGTTTTTTAAGTATTGGGAAAGGCGTTTTTCGATTTTAGGAAATTCTGATTTAGTAGTTGAGTTGAGATTTTCAAAACGGTCAAAGTCGATTTCTGGAGGTGCGAATATTATTTGTATGGGAATGGTATTTCTGCCTTGATTAGATTGGAGTATTTGCCAAGGATAATTTTTTAGTGGCCAGTTTTCTAATTCTTTTATTTGTAGGGCAGTTTCTCGTTGATATGCTGCGTTGAGATATTGGATTTCTCGATTATATTGAGATAGTTCAATTTGCACTTCTTTTTGTTTTTGAGATAGCCAGGTTTGAAATTCTTGGTTACTTTTGGCTATTTGCATATTTACTGTTTTAAAAAATTCTTGGAGCTTTCGATTTTTTTGGTATTGGTATTCGGTGATTTTGGTTTGAAATTCTTGACGGGCAATTTCTAGTTTTTGTGCAAATTCTTGATTATTTTGCTGTAAGCCTAGTTGTAATGCTTGATTATTCTGCTGTAACTTAATCTGAGACATGGTATGCATATATTTCATCTCAAATTGAGCGACTATTTGTTTTTCTTCTAATTCTTTTTGATGAGCTAGTTGTTGCCCTTCTAAATTTTTTTGCATGGTTCTACCGAAGACACAATTAAAGGTATTAATACAGCTATTCCATACGGCAGCTCCGGCAGTAGCAACTAATGGAAGTAAAGGTACAGGCATAATTTTTTTCCTCTTGATAATTATGGATTTTTCGTAGGCTCAAAAAGTTGAAGGAATATTGAGTTTATCCTGCAGATAAGCTCCCCTAAGGTTCCTCAACCAAACCTGGAACTGAACTAGACTAATAAAATCTTAAGTACAGGACTTACCCATGCTTCACCTTGAAAACGCCATATGTAGGGGCGAATGGCATTCGCCCTCACTGGGTGTAGTGCCCGTGCGTAAGTCATGAAGTAAATAGGTGTTAAAATTTGTCCCTATTTAACAAAATGTAAGTTTCCCCCTCAAATCAACTGTAGGTCGTAGATTGGAGTTAGTTTATAAAACTTAATATAGTTAAGCTTTTTCGTGTGTACTTACTTCTCTACTTTTAATAGAGTTGTTGGGAATTAAGCCCCAAAAATGGCTAAAACCTTTATCAGTCTAGGTTTATAGTGCTTTTGAGCGTTAAAATCATGAAAAGCTTATAGAGTAAGCTTTTGGACATTTTAAGTTTTTATTTCCAAACAACTCTAATTGTAACTCAGAAAAAGTACCAGCAATCATTAATTTTTATTCCAATGGTTTTCAAACAAGGGATCTATACTTTTGAGTTTATGCTAATATTATATCAGTAATTTGAAAAAATTAGTGAATACTAAATCTCCAAGAGGAAAAAAGGCGATCGCTCTTTAAACATGATTGGTTTGGGAAGAGCGATCGCTTTGGGGGAACTATAAAGTCAACCATTCATCAAGGGATATGGGAGGAGCAATAATTTCCTCAATTTCTCGAATCATCATCCGCAGTTGGGGTACAGAATATTCATCATTAGAAGGGATGGTTAAACGATGATCATCAAAGACCATAAACTGGTGTCGGGAACCAGAAAAAGGTCTATCAAATCCCAATTGCCGCAATTTTTTGACAAAATCCCGACGCTTACATGGTGTCTACCGGCTCACGGGTTGGCTCCTTGTTTAAATTGATGTTGTTGATAACTGGCAGAGCATGACCAAGCTTCAACCCTATTAGAATCCAATTTTCTAGGGTGGAGCGTAACTCCTTCTCGCACTGGCGCAGTGTGGATGCAAATGCGATAACACCTTTGCCGGATGGAATTCGACCGACGAAAGTGTCATCTTCGAGTTGATCGTAAACTGCTTGGGACATTGCCTCGTGGATATATTGGCTTAAAATGTAATTTACGCTCATTGCCTAACCTCTTTTAGTTTCCTGCTGAATTTGGGAATATGCATTGGCTGTCTTTGAGGGATGACTACAATATTAATTTTACCATGGGGGAGAAAATTTGGGAATGGGAGGTTTTCCTGTCTCATAGAGTTGGTGGTGAGTTCCACAGATATTGCCGGTGAATGTAACGGATGGGTTGTTTGTGGGGCTGTCGTTGTTCTAATATCTCTAGAGGGAGGCGATCGCTCTTTAAACATGATTGGTTTGGGAAGAGCGATCGCTTTGGGGATGGTTAAACGATGATCATCAAAGACTATAAACTGGTGTCGGGAGCCATAAAAAGGTCTATTAAATCCTATTAGTTAAATCAATTGCTTCTAAAATTGTCTCTGCTATCTTTATATTCATTGGAGAGTTTGTTCTAAATTTTTAGGTTTTGGAAGGTTTTTACCTTCTTGCTGATATTCTTCAACTAATAGCTCTAATACTTCGTGAGCGTTTTCTACTGCTTCTATATAAGAATCTCCGTGAGTATGAAATTTTTGATAGGGGAATTCTGGTAAGTGAACTAGATAACAGTTATCTTCATCGGACCATAAAATCACGACAGTATAGGGTAATTTCATTTTTATGACTCCTGATTTTCAATGTTTTTTAACATTTCCAATTTACGATTAACCTCTTTTTCGATGTAGGTTTTAGCGTCATCTCCATCCTTACCTGCAATAGTAATGGGTTCGTTTTTAAGTAAAGGATGAACCCACCTAGTATGACTGCCTTTGGCTGAACGATAAATAAATCCAGCTTTGCGCAGCATACTTTTTAGTTCTCTAATTTTTTTGGCATGGATAGGGGTCTAAATTATATCAAGGAGAATATCTTTTTTAGGGGTTGTAGATTAAAAAATGATAATAGATTTTCAACTACATTATTTGAGGAAAGAATTATCCAAAAATATCTACTTTTATATTTCATTA
>JAKQYF010000244.1 GCA_023356535.1 Trichodesmium sp. MAG_R03
CTAATGCTCGTTCCATATTAGAAAAATTCCACTTTTCACATATTTCAAATACAGGTGATGACTGCGTAAATATTAATAGTAATCATATAAATATCTGTGGAGAAAACAAACAATCTCCCATCCCTCAAAACAAATCTTCCTCCACTCTCACTGACCAAAACCAAAACAATACTAACCCAGAAAATAATTATGATTTATCTGAAGCTCCCGATTTATATTCCCTGTGCGATCGCCACACCGAACTTACCACCCTCAAACAATGGATACTCCAAAATCACACCCGCATCATCACCATATTAGGATTAACTGGCATTGGCAAAAGTACCCTCACTGTAGAATTAATTGCACAAATAAAAGATAAATTTGATTATATAATCTGGCGCAATATTGATAACTACTCCTCCTGTGAATCTCTACAAACAAATATTATTCAATTCTTATCTCAAACAGATTTTTCCTCCCAAAAAAAAAAGAAAAAATTTCTAATTCTCAAACAATCAACAATCAATTAATAGATTACCTCCGTAAATATCGTTGTTTACTTATTTTTGATAATTTACAAGAAATTTTTGCTAGTGGAAAACTAGCTGGTACTTATCTGCAAGAACATGAAAAGTATGGTAAATGTTTTCAACAAATAGCTACATTATCCCATCAAAGTTGTTTGTTACTCCTAAGTCAAGAACAACCAAAAATAATATCCAGCAATAATCATTGTCAGACTTTAAAACTTGATGGTTTAGGAAAGTCAGCCGCAGTGATTTTAAAAAGTAGAAACTTAACAGATAAAGATAAATGGTTAGAGTTGATTAATCTCTATAGCGGAAATCCTTGGTGGTTAAATCTTATTGCTGATGCAGTGGAATATTTATGTGATAGAAATGTGACTCAATTTTTATCTTGCCCTAGTATATATTTAGGAGATTTAGAGCCGATATTAGAGAAATCTTTTCAGCGTTTATCCGAGCTAGAAAAACAAGTAATATTATGGATAGCAAGTCAAGAAAAAGCAATAGATATTTCTAATACTCCCCCAGATCTTCCACTTTCGCACTCGAATTTATGGAAAGCAATACAATCATTACAAAGACGTTGTTTAGTAACAAAAAAAGACAATTTATTCTCTCTCTTCCCTGTACTAAAGCAATATATTATATCGAATTATTTGCATTAACTCACTCGAATTATTTAGGATACTATTTAGCTATAATTAGGGCTTGCTGAAAAAGTTTGTTAGGGAGAGAAGGGAATAGAGAATAGGCAAAAAGCTATTTGCAAATTTGTCATAAATTAAATTGATGGTTTTAGTGATGGAGTTTTCAAGAATCTTGATTCTTCAAATTAAGAAAATAGGGAGGCAATAACTTGACTTTAATTAATGCTCTGAATTTTTGAGGCTACAAAAATACTAATAGCTGTAGAAATCAGCCATGAGGTAAGGTGCGTTAGGCGGTTCTGTGGAGCAAAATCGATTATTTCTCCTGCGATAGAGCCGTAACGCACCGAATGCTCAACTAAGCTGCTATATAATAAGTAAGTATTTGATTATCAGTAGACAATTAAACTCAATATTTATGATATAATATTTTCAATGAATTATTAACAATTTGAATGTCAAAAATCATGATTCAAACTCTATCAGCCAAAGAAATAACTTTACACAAACTTAGAGAAAAATTCAACCTACAGTTAGTTGAAAATGAGCAATTCTTTCCAGAATGGCAATATGAATTACCAGAAATATCGGCAATAGAAAAACAAAGATTAGACCGGGTTAAAGCCAGCTATTCATATTTATTAGAAGACCCGCCAATATTAGAAAATACTGTCAAAATGGTAGTATTATCCCCCTTGTTAGATTTGGCTAACTTCTACCTTCCTCCTTTCCGCATCAAGTCAGAAAAACCTATAGAAATTTCCCTAGAAGATGAAGGAATTATTATCAAAGGAAAAATTGATGTATTAGCTGTATGTGAACAAATTTGGGTAGTAGCGATCGAATCTAAGCAAGCAGCTTTTTCCCTAGAAGCAGGCAGGTCACAATTACTAACCTATATGCTAGCTAATTCTAATTCTCACCAAGCAACTTATGGTTTAATTCTGAATGGTAATAGCTTTCGATTTCTCAAATTAGTAAAAGGAGAAACATTACAGTATGCTGTATCTAGAATATTCGATATCTTCAGTCCAGGAAACGATTTGTTTTACGTACTCAGTATTTTAAAACGTTTAGCTCACTTAGCAATACATTATTCAGCCTTATAGAAACAACATACCATAACTTCACATTCTCAGGACTTTCCCATAATATTATGCAGTAGGGGTGGGTTCCCTGCTCCTGAAAAAACTTTTTCAGCAAGCCCTAAGTAATTATCTGAACATGATATCGACGATATTTTACGTTACGAAAATTCCAGGGAACTTATGAGTTGCCAAACCTTCCTTGGATGGATCATATTTTATATTTCCTATTGTTGAATTATTGATCACAAAAAGACCCTAAATTCTGTGGTTAATCTATTTATATCCAACACCAACAATATCATAGCATTCCCCAGAGCAACTGCAAATTTTGAGCCCTTACTGACTTCTGCTATAACCCCGAACCTCAGAAACAGACTTAACCGAAATAGGCAAAGAAACCTCTGGATAACTATCATGAATTTTCAACATAATTTCGATCGCCTTTGCCTTATCCCCAATCATAATAGTCAGAGATTGCCTAGTTAAAATTTCAGCCACAATTCGCGCCGCTGCTTCACTTTTTTCTGCCTCTTGCTCCAAAAAAGTAAACACTCGCTGCTTTGCCACCCGACCTTTATTTACCTGACACAAAACACTAATAAAATAAGGTTGTAAATCTCGTAATCTTTCCAGATTATCTGCTGCATAATCTGATAAAAAATTCGTAGCAAAAACCTGCATATCCCCAGAAGGATGTTCGCTAAACTTCAACAAATAATCTTGACCGTAACTATCCTCAAAATAACGAATCACTAATTGACGCCCAAACTCTCTTACATCATCTCGTATACTATCACAAATACTCACCATTATTTCCGGCGACCAATCAATTTTATCAAAAGATGATTGAAATATTTCCCAAGCAAAATTGCGAGAATCTTCCCAATCAGATTCTAACAATCTAACTGCAGCTAACATCTCCTGATTATTGCTCCGAAAACGAGGAATATTTTCAGAAAATATTTGCCATGCAGCTTGTCTAACTGCCACAACTTGATAATTTGCCAACTTCACAATTTCAATTGTTTCAAAATCTCCTGCCCATTGGCGATAATTTGCCTTTAATATTAAACCTGCTAATTCTTGAGCCAATTCAGATTTAGCCCTTAATAACTGCTGATTTTTTTCTAAGCTAATATTCTCTTGCCATCCCGGAATATCATTCCTCAATAAACCAACTAAATAATTGTGAACTCCTTCTGACTTTTCTGGCATTACCAAAATATCAATAAATTCCCCGGCTAACTGATTAGCAAAATCTGAATATCTATTTGTCAAATTCTGAATAATAGGGTGAGTTAAACTCCGAAGATCCTCCTCAGAACTAACCGCCATAGCAATAATTAAATCTTGTCGAGAACTTATCAAAACTTCCTCTGGTAACTGCCCAAATATTCTAATTCCAATTTCCCGAATTTTTGGATAGGGAGATTCAATTAATGATTCAATTAAATTAGCAGGTAATTCAGCAGGAGGAGTTTCATGGTTTTCTAGAATATTTGCTCCTAATTCTTGAATTTCTATTAGTGGATGTTGGAGTAAATCTATAATAACTCCCATACCTAATTGTTTGAGGCGATCGCTCAAACAACTCAACAATATATTGGCAATTTCTGTGGCAACTTGTTCTATCCAGGGAGTTTCTTGTTTGAAAGTTAATAACTCAGCAATAACTTTGCCAATTAATACTTTAGCAGTACCCTCTCTCAGACTATGTGACCTAAGTAATGTTTGAACAAAGTCACGAGTTTCTGGTTCCTGACTAGTGATTAAACCCGCCAGAAAATTGGCGTTCATAAATCTATTTGGTTGTGCATTTATCCAGCGATAAGCTGCTGTATGTGCTTTAGGTAAAATACTATTTGCCGATGCTAAAACTAAGTCTAGATCTGGTTCTATTTTCTTATATCTTTCTATAGCTAATTCAAATCCAAATCTAGCTGTAACATCATAAGGTTTTTTGATAAATTCTATGAGAGTTTTAATATCAATTTTGAGATAAAAGCTGTGGCAAGTTTCCAATATTCTCACAGCAAAATTATGTACAGCATGGCAGTTACTTTCCAATAATAATTTCACCAATATTTCCGGGTATTGTTCCCATAATTCGGGAAAAGCTTCTCCCCGTTGTTTTATCTCCTTATTACTTCGTCCAAAGTAGCCGCCAAATGACCAATTTAGTCTATCAGAAGATAAATAATAACGAGAATGATTTGTGTAAAGAATATGAGATAAGATTAAACAATGAATAAATTTCTTTTCTAGTTGAGAATAATAGAAAGCATCAGTATCAGAATATTGCAGTAAAATACCTACCGCCAAATTAATATATTCAATATCATTGTGTATGCCAAGTTTCTCTAAAGTTCGCCAAATTCGCTTGCGTAAATAATTACGAGTTTTTTTAGTATAAACTTCCCAACCAGTTGTATTTTCTTTGTCAAATCTATAAGTAAGAATACCAAAAACTTCAGGATCTCGACGATATTCAGCCATTTTAAAAATATGACGAATAGGCAGAAAAAAGTTTTCTTTAAATGGAGCAATGCGGAGAAAATTTAAAAGTGCAGGTCGCACATATTTATTATCTATTTGATATAGCCTTTCTATGTCTGAGAAACTTTTACCTTCCCCCAGACATTGGTTAAATACTTCTTCAAATCTTTCTGCCGTTCCATGACGAGCAAAATTTTGTAACTCAGGGGATAAAAACTCGATCATTTCCGTCTGTAATTTTGCTCTAATTTCAGAGTCAGATAATTTCAAAATTCCCTCAAAAACTATCCGACTTACAAACTCTGAAGTTGCCGGATTTTTATACAGTTTAATTAAAGCAGCAAGGGCATCTTTTCCGCCACACCAACCTAATGACCAAGCAATACAATAATCTCTTAAATCTGTACCAGTACCGATAAAATTAATTAACATGGGAGTAGCTTCAGCTATTTTTAATTCTCCGGCCCGCCAAATAATTCTTTCCAGAGGGCGACTAGTTTTTTCTCTAGCTAAATGTTGCATAATTGCTTGTTTACGGAGGTGATCCTGGTTAGGAATTTCTGTTGTTTTGGGGAGAGAATTTAGGGAAATTCCAGTAATATCGCGATAACCACCTTTAATTTTTTCTTGTACTAATTTATTGAAAACTTTTTCAGCTTCTGCTAAGGGAACATAGCTATCTGTTTTTATACCATTTCTTAATCGTGAACCGCGACGACCGTAGTAAAAATTTACCATATAAAACTGATTTTTTGTAACTTCAAAGAGCTCGACTTCATAAATTTTATCTGAGCGATCGTCCTGATAATGGAGGATGGTTTTTTTAACTACTTTCATAAGTCTTTTTGAATGTAATTGGCAAAGATCAATTGATTTAATCAATATCGTTGTCAAAGAATGGTTATGAGCAGGAATAGATTGCAAAAATTTTGAAAATATTATATGAATTATGGATGGATAAAAAATGTTTTATTGACTTAGTTTATTACATAGTAAAAGAGAAAATACTCCCATTATTTCTTTTAAAAAAATAATTATCATAGGCTATTATAGGAATTATATTTGATTTGTACCCCAAATCTCACTGTTTTTTTTGGAATAGGTTTGGGTACAATGGTCAATAGGCAAGAGTTTTAGAATGTATTTCTAGTTCTTTTAATTGTCACAAACTATTTTAGGATTCCTATATTACATCTATTCTTGACATTATGCGAATTTAAAGCTAATTAAAATTATATAGGACTTACGCATGAACGCTATTGGTAGGGTGTGTTTTGCTGACGCAAAGCGGAGCGAACGCTTCGTGAGATGAATTGCGAACTTCGTAACGCACCAAGGCTCTATATATAGTACCTTTGCGTAATTCCTTGATTTCTAAAAATCTTAGAAAAAGGAAAAACTATGGGTTCTTGGCAGGATAGTTTAAATAAATTTACAGGTAAAACTCGATTTGTTGTCTCTCGTTTATTCATTCACTTAGCAGGTTCAGAGGTAACACCTTTATTAGGACTTTTAAACCGAGCTGTTAGGGAAACTGTTGCATCAGAAGGTGACTTGACAGTAGTGGGGGAACAACTTGTTGAGGTCTGTCAAAGTCTTTTGCAATATGACACCTATTGGCAGTCGGCAGCTAATGAAGGTGATGTTATTTGGGATGAGGGAGAAGCAGGAGACTTTTTTGATGAACTATTTACAGACTCTGCCCAACGCTACCTAAGTTCTGGGGAAAATGAAGACTATGGGACAAATAATGAACCTTTAACTTTGCCTCCTACTGGTAATTTAGTGGTAATGATAACAGCTGCTTTTGAGGGAGAAGTGCCAGACATTGAAACTGACCTTGCGAGTATAGGAGCGATGACTCAGGCATTAAAAGCTTTAATTAATTTGCATTATCAAGAAAAATTGCGGGGCATTCAAATACATTTTTCACCAGCACGTTTAGGAGATGAGTTAGATAATGAACAACTATTAGTCAATTTTTCTGAATTAATTTCGTTGTAATATTCATCCAGGTGAAGACTTATTAGAGTTTTTGGAAGAGGTGGGGAGAGGCCTGATACCAAAAATAGTAGGGATATTGTATGCAAAACCAATAGCTTAGACCGAAGTTGGAAAACTAAAGTAGGAGTAAATATTCAAAAAAAAAAAAGGGAAGAAACTATAGAGATAACTGTCTTAAATTAAAAGGAATTTACGCCTAAACAAGAAACCCGGTTTATTGTTCAAACCAAGGAGTTTCTTCAACCAGGTTTCTATATAGGGCTTGCTGAAAAAGTCTTTTTTAGGAGTAGGGAACCCATCCCTAACATCTCCCAGCATGAGAAGTAGGGACGTTGCATGCAACGTCCCTACAGAGGAACGGGGAATTGTTAGAGGAGGTAGTTGGATATATTAGTCCCTTGATTTTTCTGCCTAGGGAGCGCCCAAAATACTAACTTTTTGAGCTCTCAAGACCGAATAATCTTGAAGGGTAGTGTATACTGTCCACTGCCGAACTAAACGTCGGGGAGTCCATTCCTGAGAAACTAGTTCTGTTATTTGCGGTATTTTCCAGTCTGTTGACATCCTCCCCGGCCTAAAGGCACTGGGTAACAACCGAGCCTTAGCCCCTCGACGGGTTGACGTTTCACAGGCTGCTGCTACTTTGGCAGTAGTCTTATGCTGGCTTCAATGTCCGTTTTTTATCTCGGTAAGCCCACCCGCGACTAATATATTTCTTGTGAACTAAAAAGGATTATAACATAACCTGTGAAAAAAATCAACTAAAAAGTCGCCCGCTTATGGGCGAGGCTTTAAACCCAATTTTTCGGTAATTTTCCTTGGTGATGATAGTACATCATTATTAGACCTTTCAGCTCAATTACAGGCCAATTTTTGATTTTGACTTTAGGTTTTGCTTTATTGGGATCAGGAATAGCAGCACATTGTCCATTTGTATCCCATAACCAACCGTGCTAAGGAAATCTCAGAGTCTGGCCTTCGATTCTACCTCCATGAGCAAGATGAGCCCCTAAGTGAGGACAATGGGCATCAAAATATAAGATTTGCCATCTTTTGTACGAAACAGTACAAAATCTTTTCCGAAATAATGAAGTGGTATGACTTCCTTGGCAGATAAATCTTCACTTCTAGCAACACGAAACCAGCTATTAGGCAAATTTGAATACATAATTATTTTTTTTTGAATATAGACAAAAATCAGCTATTAGTTTATTTGGTAAGCGATCGCTTA
>JAKQYF010000245.1 GCA_023356535.1 Trichodesmium sp. MAG_R03
GCATAAAAAAAATTGACGACGATGGATCAATTAGATTATTATGGGCAGATAACGAAAAAGCCGTAAATCTTTCTATTCGTACAACCGCGCGGGGACAACCACAAACTTTAAAATTATGCGATCGCTACATTCGTCCTTTATTAGATTCATAAAATATGGGAGATGATGATTAGAAGAGGGGTCTTCTTAATATATATATAATTGAAATAATTCAATCAACAGAAACTAATGGAGAAACCAACTTACACAGTTATTACATTTGCCCCAGTGCAGGGGTTCATCGAAAAATCCCGAAAACTGCGAGATTTATACGGCAGTTCCTATCTATTATCTCTGCTATCTTGGGCTATCTGTCGGGGAGCACAGACACAAGGTTGTTCAGTAGTATCTCCAGCCTTACCAAGTATCACCCAAGGAATGCCCAATCAAATTATTCTCAAAGGCAAACTTTCAGAAGATGGGGTTAAGGAAATTAAATCAACTTTTTACCTAACCTGGAGAATAATTACCAATACCTGTCGAAAATGGATCGAAGAAAACCTAAATCAATGGGAGTATGCCTGGGGTAGAAATTGGGATTTGTGGGGCCACCACGCCTGGGAGTTCTTCTCAGCTCAGGGAAAACCAGGAGATACTATTACTGAAGTGCGACAACTCATTAACCAAGCTAAAAGTTCTCGCAACTGGACAGGAATTAATTGGCAGGGAGAAAGCTCTACTCTCTCTGGGGCAGATGCGATCGCCTATCCTGAATTAGGACGTATGATTGATCCGCGCCAATACAACTATCAGCAAGAGAAACAAAACATTACTAGATTTTATCAGGAATTGAGTCGAAAATTAGGAGAAGTTCTAGTACGAGAAAATAACCAATCATCAGCAAATAATTCAGCAGAAAAAAAAGAAGATAATTCTCAACTATCTGAGTCAGAAGAAGAGAAAAAAAAGCAGGAACTTATTCAACAATATGGTTCTACATTTATCAATATCCGAGAACAACTTAGTATTCCCGAACTTACCAAACGCCTGATTACCCATAAAACAATTCTTGAGAATTTCCAAAAGGAACTGAAACTTGAAGAAAACAGAGAAGTTTTCGGAGAATTACCTCTCAATATTAACCTTATTGCCAAAGAACTTAACCCCAAAACTTTCAAAGACTTAAACCGTCATAAAGAAGAACAAGAAGAAAGTAAATATTGGACAGGTTGGTTTCAAGGAGACGGGGACGGTGCTGGGAAATATTTTCAAAGTCTCAAAGAACAAGAGGAGGAGAAACTTACTAATAAATTTAGTGAAGAAATGCGGGACTGGGGAAACAAATTAATGAAACAACAAAGGGAAAAATTACCCGGTAAAAGCAGAATGATTTATGCAGGAGGTGATGATTTTTTAGGAATTCTTTATGAAGAAAATCAACAAATTCAACCACTAGATTGTTTACAATGGTTTTATACTTTTAAATCAGCAATTTGGCATTGGCCTGAAGAGAAAAAAATTACACCCAGTGTGGGGTTTGTTTGGAGTGGTTCTCAAGTACCACAAAGAGACATTTTACAACATTGTCATGAAGCTGAAAAATCTGCCAAGAACAAAGGTCGCGATCGCATAGCTTTTAGAGTCCTATTTAATAGTGGAAATTATTTAGAATGGGTATGTCCTTGGTGGGTATTAGATGTGTCAGATTTAGAAAAACTTTCCAAGAATTCTTCTGATACAAAAACACCTAAAGAAGCAAAAATAGAAACATCAGTCAACCTCATTGAAAGCTATCAAGACCGCAATAATGAAAAAAACTGGACTCATTTTTATCAGGATGTAGCTTTGTTAGAATCTCGTCATGCTTTTGATAGTAAAAAGATAATTGATATAGCTTTAGGATTAATAGAAATTTATTTTAGTCAGGAATGGTATGAAATTATTGCTAATCCTAAAAACTGGTTTAATCGCTATGATAAAAATAAGCTTCAAACTTTTACTGGAATATTAGGAGACCCCAAAAAACTTGATTCTAACTGTAGTAATGATTTAACTGATAAAACCATCCAAAAATTAACTAATCATCATAAAGTAAAACAAGCCTTTAACAATTGGGTAATCAACTTAGCAAAAGTTGGATTTCGCTTAACAGAGGATAAAAAATCATGACTAAAAAGCCAGATGAAAACAAAAAAGTCGAGTTTAAATATCTCGTTATTATTGAACCTTTAGGCTTTCTTTATGGAAGTGCCGGAAGGTTTTTATCCCCAGAAAATTTAGTAGGGCGTTCTGGAGAAAGTTTTCCTCCCAGTTCAGCTACTCTTTCAGGAATTTTTGCTGCTCATCTAGGCAACGAAAAAATTCAAGATTTGTATTTAGCTGGACCTTTTTGGGGAAAAACGGAGTCAATATTAAAAAAACAAAAATTTTATGTACCTACACCTTTAACCTATTTGGTAAAAGATGAAAAATTGAAACATAAATTAACTTGGGACTCTGACAAACAAGGCTGGTTTGATGAGAAAATGGAATCCCCTACTGATAAATTTGAGAAGGGAACTTGGATAGCAATTTCAGAATGGGAAAATCCTACAAAAGTCAAAAAATTTCCCTGGAAATTTTCTCCTCATCTCCACCCCAGACTAGAGAAAAATCAACGACGAGTAGTAACAAAAGAAAGCGAAGAAGAAACCGAAGAACAAGGTAGTTTATTCTTAGAAAATGCCGTAGAAATGAAGCCTAATACTTGTTTAGTTTACCTTTCTACTCACACCCTAGATTCAGGTTGGTATCGGTTCGGGGGTGAAGGTCATTTAGTTGATATTAACTGTATTAAACTGGACCCAAAACATAAAAAATTGCTGAATAAACCAGTAGAAGAACAGTTTGCTCTGATAACTCCAGCCGTCTGGGGGTCAAACCGTCTTTCATATAGACAACCTATTCTTTTAGAAAATTCAGAAAATAGCGATCGCCAAAACAACAACTCTAGTACTCACAAAGAGGCTTGGTCCGTGGAAACTCTCTATACAAGTCGTCCCCAGACCTTCCGATATCGAATGGGCAACCACGATAACCCTCAACCTCATCAACCCAAACTTCTATCAAGGGGGCGTTATGCCGTACCTGCGGGAACTGTTTATGTATTGAAAAAACCTTTGGGATGTTGGCAAAATTGGGACGAGAATTGGTTTCCCAAAGAAGGTCCTTCCCTGAAGCGTTTTGGTTGTGGCTTAGCCCTACCTTTATAGTAAACTAACCCTTATTAAGGAGTAGATATTGTCAGATTAAAGATATGCTATTAAATACTAAGGACTTATCATTGTCCTAAGTGTGGCAATTCTATAAACCGCGACTCAATGCAAGTATTAATTGAAAAAATGCGGTCAGCTTGAGAATTAATGCCTGTGGATGAGTAACCGCCGACGGTCTCAGCTCAAACAGGAAGTAAACATAAAATGTCACCTGTTATGACGTTTTCTATTAATTTTATGAGGCAAATTTGATTGATGTATAACAAAGCTTACGGTATTATTGAAACCCTAGCACCTCTTCATGTAGGTGCAAGTGCAGGAGAAGAAACTGGTAATTTAAACTTAATTTTCCGAGACCAGTTTACTCAAACAGGAATTATTCCCGGCAGTTCAATTCGGGGTCGTTTTCGAGCCGATATGCGACTAAAACGTCTCAATTATCAGTCCAAAAATAACCCTGAAAATCAGCGGATAACAGATATTTCTGTACCGAAGCAAATTGATGAAAATTATTGGTATGGACATGAATCAATTGATGGACCCAATAAGCCCACAGATAGCGGAACAACAGAAGCCAAAATTAAATTTGAATATGCTTCTTTAGTCTGGTTTCCTGTTTTTTGTCCTGGTCAACCTGTAGTTTGGATTAGTTGCCCAAGACTGCTGAAAAGATTTAAGAAAATTAGCAATATTTCTGCTCAAGTTCCTGAACCATACACAGCTTCCACCAATCTTCCTGGGCGACAAGTTGAAGTAAATAAAAAAGTTTTGTTTTTTAACCTTGGCTTTGTAGAAATTGAGCATTCCTCAGATTTATCTCCATGGATACCAGAAGAAATAGATATTTCTGAATCCGACTTAAAATCTAAATTATTAGTAGTTGGGGATAATGATATTGCCACTTTACATGATATGGGTCTTTATCGTCAAAGCCGAGTTAAAATGTTAGATGACGTCAAAAAAGTAGATACAGAAAGAGGTGGATTTTTTAATACTGAAGCCTTGCCAGAAGGAACTATTTTAGTATTTCCTATTGCTTTAAAAGAAAATGGTTGGAAACCTTTTGATAATCAAGACAAAAAAGAATTATATTTTGGCGGTTTAGAATCTATTGGTTTTGGTCGTTGTCAAGTTAACATTAAAAAAATTGTAGGAGATGTATAATTATGAGTTTACATTATTATAGTTTAGACCAAATTGCTCAAAAATTAGTATTAGATGCTAAAGACAGAAACTCTGATTCCTTGAATCAATCTTTTAAAATGCGAATGGCAATTCCTTATGGATTAGAACGTTTTTGGGGTGAACATTTGCGACTTCAGAAAAAAGAACAAGCTAAATCTGATTATTGGAAAAGTACTTGGGATGAATTTGTTGACATTATGGCAAAAGCTAATGTTACTATCCCCAATGAAAAAGTTAAAGTTGATGATATCAAATCTGTTAAAAATATGAGTCAAAAATTGTGGGAATTAGACATAGATGAGCAACGAGTGGCGATCGCCGTTTTGACTCAATTGTGTGATTCTTTAGTTTGGTGGACTCAAAGATATAAATAGTTAACAATATGACAAGTTAGAAGTCAGAAATGATTAGGACCTATATCACGTCCGGATGTAATGGTATCAGGACTTATGCCGAAGCACTACATCCAGTGAGGGCGAATGGCATTCGCCCCTACATATGGCGTTTTCAAGGTGAATTTGCGTAAGTCCTGTAATTGATATCTGAGTAAAATGTTATTAACTGAAATGAAACAATTTTTCCAAGCTTTTAGTATTATAGGACTTACGCATGAACGCTATTGGTAGGGTGCGTTTTGCTGACGCAAAGCGGGGCGAACGCTTCGCGACATGAAAAGCGCTAGCGTAACGCACCAAGGCTCTATATATATTGCCCTTACGTAAGTCCTGTATTATGGAAACATAGAGCTCAAGTCAAAAATTCTTGGTTATAAAGAAATTAAATTTTCTTAAATTCCTAACACTTTACGGAGTCAAAAAAATATGGTAAAAATTCCTGATGTCGCAAATAAAGTCCCAATGATGTTCCGTGCCCAAAGTGCCGGGCGGTGTCAACTACAGCGCATTATCCCAGAAAGAAAAAAAAATCAGGAACCACAAGATGCGGAAAAATGGGCATCCGAATGGATAATCAAGACTTATCCAACTCCCCCAAAATTTGGAGATAATGTACAAAGTCGTCGCTATACACTCACTTGGCGGTTTGTAACAAACAGCGGTCAGGATGATGGTATTATTCGTCCGGCCATCGGTGCTTATGGTTGGCCTTATTATCCTGGTAGCAGTATGAAAGGCATTTTTCGGAGTGCTTGCACTCCTGAGCAAATTCAACATTACTGTGGTATTGAAGAATCTTACAGAGGCGGAGATTGTATTCCTGGAATTCTCAGGTTTCATGGGGGTTATCCTATCGACTCTAGTTGGCAACATAATTTGGTTGATATTGTTCATCCTCAACAAGATTGGCAGGTAAAAGATGCAAAAAAAAGCGTCGGTGCTTTTGCTTTAATTTCTTTATCTGCACCCGAGCTAGAGTTTGGTATTTCTAGCACAATAGTTTTAGATGACCAGGAGTGGAAAGAAATTTGGCAGATTTGGGAAAAAGCACTATCAAAAGGTATTGGTTGTCGAGTTAGTTCTGGATACGGTCAGGTTAAAGAGACTTCAAGTCCAGTTATTTACTCTTGTCATTTACATGGTAGGGGAATGGCACCAACCCTGTTAAATAATGAAGCAGAATTTCGACCTAATATGTTACGAGGGACTATTCGCAGTCATGCTTTGCGGATTTTTGGAGGATTGACTAATGCTGATACAGCTCAATATTTAGTACAACAATTATTTGGTGGAATTAATGGTGATGGAGCAGTAGGTTTGTTGGGGATGAAGTTTGAAACAACTTCGATAAAAATTGATCAGTTTGGGAAAAGTAATTATGCTGCTCCTACTTATAATGTGGAGGGTAAGTTAAGTTGGTTATTAACTCAAAACTTTCCTAAAGATCAAAAATCTCAAAAGGAGTTACTTGAGAAGTTAATCAAAGGGTTAACCCGGTTTGCCATGGTTTTGGGAGGGTTTGGCAAATCTTGGCGACGAGCTGACCATCGTCTGTTTTTCCCACAATATTATGACGGTGAGGAAGAGAAATCTTTGATTGGTTGTCATTGGTCGTGGAGAGGAGAGCGATCGCTACGATATGACGTGCGGGTGCGAAAATTAGAAAAGATTGGACAGTTTATTGATCAAGAAGTGCGACAAGTAGCTATAGACTGGATGGAGTTGCAAGGTTTCACTCCTAGCACGGAGAATTGTGCCGACTGGCGGGAAGCTTGGCATCCAGAACGAGTACAAGTTTGGGGGCGCTTGGCAAGAGAAGCAGAAGACTGTGAAGCAGTAGCTTGGTTACATCAAGCTTATCGAAGCAAAATGGGAAAGTATGTTCGAGAAGGGTCAATTTATAAGTCATCCGTAACTGGTTTTGTGGGGAAGGAAACTCAGATTGGACGACTGTGGCATCGGATGTATCCTGTAGTGGGTTTGAAGAAAGATCGTGATCATCCGAATCAACCTATAATTGTGAAAACGCCGAAGTTTTTAGAACTACTAACATTGTTTCCCGATGATTCTAGAGAGTTTGAAGATTTTTTGCATTTTCTGAAATCTGAACAGAAAATGTTTGAGTTGTTGTGGGGCAAATAGTAATAAACTACAGGACTTACGCCAAGGTACTATATATAGAGCCTTGGTACGTTACGAAGTGCGCTTTTCATTTTGGGAAGCGAAACACAACCTAATAATAGCATTCATGCGTACTATCATGTCCGGATAATTAGTGATCAAAAACTTCCTCCTCTTCCCTCCTAACTCCTGTAAGGGTGTTTCATGTCGCGCAGCGTTAACGAAGTATGCGCAAGCAAAATGGTCATTCGCCCCTACTTCTCCCTAATTTATTTATACCTATTCAACCGGACATGATATAAGTTGAAAATTTATAGAAACTCATGAAAAATCCCAATACAAAATATGATTTTCTAATTGTAGGCAGTGGCATATTTGGTATTACTGCTGCCGTAGAATTAGCCAAAAGAAAATATAAAGTAGCAGTTATTAATCCTGATACCATTCCACATCATCTGGCAGCTTCTACTGATATTACTAAAGTTGTGCGTATGGAATACGGTACTGATCAGGAATATTTCCGCATGGCAGAAATATGTATTGATCGGTGGAAAGATTGGAATGACTTATTTGGAGAAAAGTTGTATAATGAAGTAGGTTTTTTAATGTTGTGCAAAGACAAAATTGAAAGCGATCGCCACAGCTTTGAAAAATCCAGCTACCAAAATCTGATCGACAGTGGTTATTCTCCAGACAGAATGAATGCTGAAAGTATTAAAGAACGTTTTCCGGCAGTCAATAATTCGGTTTACATAGATGCCAATTTTAATCCCAAAGGAGGTTATGTAGAATCTTCACTAGTAGTAGAAAAACTGACGGAATATGCTCGTTCTTTAGGTGTAGAGATTTATCAACAGCAAACCGCAGAAACTTTTATTGTAGAAAAGGGTTTGTAACTGTTGGCTAAAATCTGAGATGATCTCTTAAAATCTGAAATTATCTGTTTTATGATACTAGGATTCAAAACTGAATTACACCCCACAAACCAGCAAAAAACGCTGCTGGCCAAACACGCGGGTGTAGCGCGTCATGCTTACAA
>JAKQYF010000246.1 GCA_023356535.1 Trichodesmium sp. MAG_R03
AACTGGAATCTCTTTTTCGGGTGCTTCAGTTAAAGATACGCGAATTGTATCCCCTATTCCTTCTGCTAACAGTGTGCCAATACCAGCAGTAGACTTAACTCGACCATAATCTCCATCCCCTGCTTCTGTCACCCCTAAATGTAAAGGGTAGGGCATACCTAGTTCATCCATCCGCTTCACCATCAACCGATAAGCAGCTAGCATTACTGGGACCCTTGAGGCTTTTAGAGAAATTACCAGATTATAGTAATCTAAAGATTCGCAAATTTTGATAAATTCTAAGGCAGATTCTACCATACCTTCTGGGGTGTCCCCATAAGTAAACAGCATCCTTTCAGAAAGGGAACCATGATTAACTCCAATACGCATGGCTTTGTTTTGGTCTCTCAGAGAAATTACCAGAGGTTCTAGAGTTTGACGAATTTTATCACCTATTTCTTCAAATTCTGCTTGGGTATATTCATTTCTACCAGTTTGTGGTTTTTCAAATACATATAAACCAGGATTAATTCGTACTTTATCTACATGTTTGGCTACTTCTAGAGCAATTTTCATGCCGTTATGATGAACATCGGCAACTAGTGGTACAGGTTTGTAGATTTCTATTAATTTCTGTTTGATTTTTGCTAGAGATTTAGCATGGCTCATACTGGGAACAGTAACACGGACAATCTCGCAACCTATTTCATGTAAACGCCGAATAGCAGCTACAGAGCCTTCCACGTCAAGGGTATCTTCGTTGATCATTGATTGGACTACGACTGGATGACTACCACCGATGGTTATATTACCCACTTTCACAGAACGAGTTTTTCGCCGATGGATCGTAGTGTCAAATTCGGGTTGGTTTTTAGCAGTTTTAGTTGGGTTTGTTAGGGTTTGCATAATATATCTTGATTTTTCTTCTAGGGAACGGCTTAGTGGTTTATTATTTTCCTATATTTCAGGTTGCCATATAACTGCTGAATCTGATTTTTCAATTTGGAGAATGGTAGCGATCGCTTACATATTATCTACTAGTTGTTGAAAATGTAATTGATGCCATGCTATAATTATGAGTTTTCTTAGTTTTGGGTTTTATATTTCTACTTTCTAAGCTTCTGATTTCCATGTTTCCTTAGGGTTAAGTTGAAATTTCTTCCTATCGTAGATGAAGAAGATTATGACGATTATAACCCCTTGGCTGATCGTAAAAACATTTATAGTGCTATGGGCAAGTCATGCATTCAAAAGTCAACCCCTCTGACCCCTGACCCTCCCAGGGGAGAAGTTAGGAGTAATCACAAAGATAAGTAGGTTGCCATGAAAAACCTTAGCTATATTAAGATTTGTATACTAAATCCCTGGTTCTCCAAATAGTTGATTTGATTAATTTTTACATTTTGTTACATCGCGACAAATTTTAACGTCAACTTACTTATAGTAAAGAGACTATATTTCAAGATTCTTTTTTCGCTTATTATCTGCCCATGTTTTTAATCCAAAACTAAAGTTCTTATTAATACAGTTATATATGTTTCTTATAGTTATTTTAGTTGTTATTGGTTTATTAGTGTGTTTTATATATCCATTAATTCTGTTTTGTGAATTTAGGAAAAATTGTATTTTATCTTGTCAGTTATATCCTCACATAACTTTATTTCCAATTCTTTTTTATTGGATAATGTTGATAATTATGTATCAATTTTTATCCTTAGAACATAATTGGATTGATTTAATCAAACAGACAATTCCTTTTTTTGCTCTAACTTATTTAGCACTTCAAGTAAACTTAAAATATCATGAATTTCTCATGATATTTGAACTTAAAGATAATGCTACGGTAGAAGTCCCTATATATAAAATAAAAAAAATTTTTGATGAGCGTGAATTTATTCAGAATTATTCCTTATATTTGTCAGACGAATCTCAATTAATAAAGGATAAACAAAAGACGGATGAACAAAAGAATGTGTTAGGATTCTTAATAAAAAAAAAGATATTTATAACATTTTAGAAAAATTACTTAAGTCAAGAGCAAGAATAACAGAAAAGGAAGAAGAGCAAATAATAAAATATCAGAAATGGTTTAAATTTGTACTCTCTTATGAACTCTGGAAAATAGAGGCAAAATCATTTTCATATAGCCGTTTAATGTATGGCTTTTCCTTTTATTTTCTTATCAGTACGATGTTAAATACAATTGTATTGTTAGTAAATTCAATATTTAGTAAGTCTCAATTCATAGAACATTTTTACTATACAGTAGGAATTGGCATGGTTTTTATTTTTTGGGTACCGCTAAGATTATATTGCAATACTCACATTAAGCATATACTTTTTGGAAGTAAAAAAGTAGTGACAGGTAGAATAGAACAATTTGTTCCTTTAGCACTTTTTGTTTTTATCTTTTTTTCATTATTGGGAATATTATCTGTCTTTACACAAATAAAGCTAGATACACTTAAAATTTTCTTATTGGCAGCGATGGTAATTATTTGCTTAATATCGTCAATGAATTCAAACTTGGTTGATATAACATTTGGAACAAAAAGTAAGCCAATAACATGGGTTATCTGGATTTTTTTAGGTATTTTTTTACTTTATTTGCTGTGAATTACTATGTAGAGTTTGCGGAAAAAGTTTTTTTTAGACAGGGAGTAGGGAACCCGCCCCTAACCTCTCCCTAGAGGGTAAGTAGGGAGTCAGGAGTCAGGAGTCATGATAAATAGCAATTACAAAGGAGGTAGCAGCAAGAATTATCTCTTGGTTTTTCTGTCATAGTCAGCCCAAAATCCTAATATGCATGAGCTTAAGCCATTGAAAAGCTGGTACTTTTTCCTGTTCAAATAAGGATATTGCCTTTATATCTTAATGCTTTGAGAATTAATCAGCAAGTCATATGTAGATACAGGACTTAAGCAAATTTAATAATTGTAGTGTAAAGGTCTGAAATAATCGCCAAAAATACACTATATTAGCGTTGTTGCGTAAGTTTTATAGAG
Source organism: Trichodesmium sp. MAG_R03 (assembly GCA_023356535.1). Classification (GTDB taxonomy): domain Bacteria; phylum Cyanobacteriota; class Cyanobacteriia; order Cyanobacteriales; family Microcoleaceae; genus Trichodesmium. The sequence continues at coordinate 2,985 of JAKQYF010000246.1, forward strand.
AGTTAAAGATTCTCAACTAATATTGAAAAAGTTTAAATTATGCCAGCTAATATAGCCATAGCTCCTAATATAGAGTGACTAAAAATCACCCCATATATATTTCTATATTTTTCATAATTTATTCCCCAAAATATACCAATTATTAGAGTTATAACTAAAGTAGGGATATCTAAAATATATCAAGTGAACAAAACTATATAAAATGGAAGATAAACCTATTGATGTTAATCTATTCAAACCTGCTTCACTTAACAAATGAAATAGATATCCTCTATATAAAATTTCTTGAGAGGGTGAAGATATAAAAACAAAAAATAAATAAAAGCCCCAAGGAATTTTTGAATTGTCTATTCTTACCCATCCTACTATCAAAGTAAGTACTATAGGTAACGCAAATATTAACGTTATCGGTAATATATGTTTTATTGACGCCTTCAAATTTTTTCTAGTAAAACCGTCTGGCAAAGTAATTTCGTAATTCACTGTGAATAAAACTGTATCGACCACCAACTCTTTGTAAAAACATTAAGGATGCAGACTGCTCTAAAAAATGATTGATATTCCATCTAATAATACCACTTCTATATAGAACTAGCCTAAGTATATAATGCTGAATACAGGTATTGCCACCATTAACCATTCCTGCACATAATCCAAAACTAATCGCTGCTGACTGAGCGCAGTCAAACGCATCATTCCAGCCATTAATAGCCCAACATATAGAGCCAAATATTAAAGCACCAATAAACCCATAAACTAACGTAAAAACCATAGCATTTAAAGCAGAATCCTTAATACCTTGATTAGGAATTTGCTTATCTCCAATTTCAGCTATATCAGAATTAGCTATTCCTCCAAATAATGCACCTATTAGGAAACCTGTTAAGGCAAGAGTCACTCCGTCAACTAATCCATCGTACAACCAATCAACTACAATGCCTAGTATTCCTCCAATACCTCCAAAAATAAAACCTGCCAGTTCATTGTATCTAACACCTTTTTGAATAAAACTTTCAGTTATTTCTATTCTTGGGCTAAGGCCACCACGCACTCCAATTGTTAATCCAAAAACTACTCCTAAAATTATTGCAATTACTAACTGATATTTTTCATATCCAATTTGCCAAAAAACGAAACAAAAAAGAACAATAAAAATCAAAGTGATTCCAATTCGATATATTATTTGTTGACCATTATTATTTTCCAGCCAAGTTGGCTGTAATTCTTCAATACAAAATTCAGTCATATAATTTTTTTGCATTTTTCTAGCTAACCAAGCTAGTTGTTTCAATTTAGTTTTGTCAAACTTATATCTATATCCTTTTTCAGATTTTCTTCTGCTGTCAATATGTAAATCATATAGAATGTCTAATATTTGTTCTGTCCACCCATAATTAATTGGTTTGAACTTTCTGGTTGGAATTCTGCGATAAGCAGAGTGCGATAAAAATAAACTAAAAAAAAGAGGATTTTTTGATATTTCTTTTATTATTGCATTATTTTTAATATCATTGAAAAAATCCTTATAATTCTTGTTTTCTATTTTTTCTATCTTTTGAAGGTATTCTTCAATTTGAATTTCAGTTAGTGGTTGTAAACAAATAGCACCATTTAACTTAAGTTTATAATTCCCAAATTCATAAGAGTTTAATCGACAACATATAACAAAGCTAATTGTTGATGTTTCCAAAAATTTATTTATTTCTTCAAAACAAGAATCTAATAATTTAGGATTAACTTCATCAAACTCGTCAACCAGTGGTATTATTTGACGCCCATTAATTAATTTTCGACCAAGTTCATTTTTGATTCCATGTACTCTTTTTAGCTGTTCTAACAACCAATCAAAAAATGGTATACTTGAATCTTTCCAGTATGAAAGTTTAAATAAGACTGGAACAGGTTTGTTTTTATCTTGTTTAGCTTGATTAATCAAAGCTTCTGCTAATTCAATCATTGTTGTTGTTTTCCCACTTCCTGCTTCTCCAGTAATTAATAATTTATGTCCAATTTCATAACTGTTAAAAATATCTATAATCGGAGTTTCTAGGAAAGTACCATATTTTTTTGGACGCATTGATGGAGGCTTGTTTCCTATTACTAGGTCATATCTATTTTCCTTTAATAAATTTATTCGTCTTTCTTTAAGCAAAGTAAGAAGTTGTTCAATATCCGTTTCTATACTATCTAGTAAAATGTTTTTTAATTTTGATTCTTCGTCTGGTACATTTACTATTTGTGTAGGGTTATTAATAGTTATGCCACGATCACTTGTTGCATTTTCAGCAATACTTTGCTTGATATTGATAGATTCACCACCCTGTAAATTTTCGAGAGCAACTTCTAGGAACTTTTTAAGATTTCTAAACATTTATTAAACTTCTTACACTTGCATGTCTATATATTTAATTCTAATGTCCTTTACCTTTTTTTAGCGCTGCTGAATTAAGTGTTAATAGTAACCCTCAATAGTAACCCTCAAAGTCAGCAAACTTATACAAAAAAACTACATAATCAGCAACGCCTACTTTTTAACTAATTTTCTTGACTCAAATTATCTAAATCAATATCTTTAGCCTTAAAATTAGTAAACATTTCTTGATGTTGACCACCTTTTTGCTTAATATCTTTGGTTTTAAGATTACCTTCTAATTCAAATCCACTAGCTATTATTTGACGACCACCTTCAAGATTTTCTAGCTGCTCTTTCAGTTCTACAAGCTTTTGAGCAAAATTATCATCATCTTCCATTAATTCTGTCAATTCTCGCTTAAATCTATTTTTATTTATCTCTGAAGGGTCTTCTTGTGCTTTAAGAAGTTTTACTTCTACACCTTCTTTTTTAATATTTATCTCGAATAAAATTAAGCATTTGACCAATTTTATTGGAGACAGTGTCGCCGAAGTTTTCTCCACCTTTTTCAATAGCTTTATTTAAGATAACAGCAGAAATTGCAGTTGCAGTAGCTGTTATAGTAGCAACATCAATCATTAAATAATTACCTCAAAAGTACGATTGTAACTATTTAGATGCTGGAGTTGACAAATAATCGTGTCTATAGCAATTCTAAATAGATAGTAATAGATATAATAGTAATAATAACATCTCCATTCAAAATACAGAAAATGGATATTTATAGACAAACTAGATGATTTTATCAATCATACATAAAGATGGTTACAAGTCGAAAATTTTATCAGACAGTTCGATCATCTTTGCAATTATTTAAAAATAGTTAAGTGGCATAGTTAAGTGGCTATTTAAGGTTTTTGCTGATGGTCAAATATTCAATTTTCCTAAACTTTTTCAGTATATAATTTTGCCACAACCAATACACAAATTGCTATATATTTTTGTTTTGGTAAGCTTTTGTGCATTTACACAACTTAATTGTTGTATGCCTCCCTTGAAAAAAACCTTCTAAATCCCTATTCTAGCTCACTAATACGCATTTGAAACGAGTATTAGCTTAGATTTGAATCCTTTCTATCCAGAGTAATTTATCAACAATTATAGTCATGTATATAAGATTTTTTCTAATTTCTAACTAATCAAATAATTATAAATTTATTTAATTATTTCATCCGTCTATTTCTATCAATATAAGGAGGTAAAAATTTAGCAGGCTCCTGGTCATAAATTGTGTACTCCCAAGGAACATTAATATTTTGAGTCGTAGTCTTGCTATTGTAGGAAGGTCGACGTTGAGGCTGGGCAAATAAAACAATTATACCAATTAAAATAATCCCACCAACTACCAGTAAAAGAGCTAGGATTATTCCTGCAATAAACCATAGTAAACTTTTGTCTGAATAACTTGCAGAACTATTTGATGATCTTTTATTATAATTATCTATACCTTGCTGTAGACTTAACCCAGAAATTAAACGTTCTTGCTGTTGCACTTGAAGCAATAGTCGGTCATTTTCGAGCCTTAGTTGATCTTGTTGGAGTCTGAGCTGCTGTATTTCTCCCCACTGCTGTTCTAACTGAGTTTTCAACTGTTGTGTATCCAGTAATTGTTGTTGTAATTGAGTTTTTAACTGATCGTAAGCTGAACGTTGTTGTTCAGATTGATTTCTAATTTCTTGTTCCAATTTATAATCCTTAAAATTAGGAGTAGAAGGAATTGAAATAGGTGGTGGTGGTAGTGGTAATGGTTGAGGTAAGGCAGTTACTAGGGGAGAAGGAGAAACTTTTGGAGGAGAAGAAAATGTTACTGCTGGTAAAGAGGACGGTATTTGAAATTTCATCTGCTCATTGGGAGATGACTTGCCAAATACAATCCAACCTGTAAACAACAGGACAATTAAAACCCCTGTTAGAATACATCCTACTATAAACGCTACAGTCTGATTCATTATTTAATTTCACTGCATGATTAAACTAGCACTATTTACTATTTAACCTGGAGGGGTGACAAATAAGGGAAAACCTTTTTGGGACAAGCTTAGGGGAAACATGCCTTCAGGAAAAATTAGGGTTTGAGGATGGGCTTTTAAGATACTGACTGGCCATTAAGTGACCTGAATGACCTATCTCTTCCTTAATATTCTGAATACTAAGACCAAATGCAAATAGTATTTTTCAAGATAACATTGCCTCAAACCATTATTAAGTCAGACCTACAGGCAGTTTGCCACCTCTCTAGAAAGCTGAGAGCTAACTACGAGCTAGTTGAGTCGAATGCTTATTTAGTAAAAGTATATAACGGTTTACCTGAAATTTTACAAATATTCAAATAGGGGATAGGGAATGGCAGAAATATTTTTGATAATTAATGTTAACCTTTAGACCAAAGATAAAAAAGTTGCTCAAATCATAATTTTTCCTTTTATTTATTAGTTAAGGAACACAGAAGCATTGACTCATCAGCTATGAGCTATTAACTCATGATCATGCTGAAGGGAGAATTAGTCTCTAGGAATAATTAAAAGTTATTAATAAAAAGGTCATCAGCTAATTTTA
>JAKQYF010000247.1 GCA_023356535.1 Trichodesmium sp. MAG_R03
TAAACCCAGAAATACCCACCGTACTTTTAGGTCATTTAATGGCAGATAGAGCTAGTTTAGGAGCAGAACGTTTTTTAGCAGTTGGTAAAGGTTTTAATATTCCTGTTTCTCTGTTAAACCGCCCTTGTTTTGATTATGTTGCTCTAGGTCACGTTCACAAACATCAAAATTTGAATAAGTCTAATAATCCACCAATTATTTATCCGGGAAGTATTGAAAGAGTTGACTTTAGCGAGGAAAAAGAAGAGAAAGGTTTTGTTTTAGTTGAACTAGAAAAAGGTAAAGCTAAATGGCAATTTTGTGCCTTGCCTGTAAGAAATTTTAAGACTATTAAAGTTAATGTTTCGGCAGCAGAAAATCCACAAAATGAGTTATTAAAAGCTATTAGTAAATATCAGATAGAAAATGCAGTAGTGAGGTTAATTTATCAGTTACGTTCCGAACAGTTAGACTTGATTGATAATGGGGTTTTACATCAAGCTTTAAGTGAGGCACATACCTATACTATTCAACCAGAATTAGTCAGTCAGTTGGCAAGACCACGTTTACCAGAATTATCAACAGGTAATAGTATTGACCCTTTACAAGCTTTAAAAACTTATTTAGAAAGTCGGGAAGATATTCAAGATATTCAGGAGGAAATGTTAGAAGCTGCACATAAGTTACTACTAGGTAGAGCAGATTTATCAGAGGAAAACTCTAGTGGCCAATTAAATTTATTTACAAGTAGTACGGCAAAATGAAAAAAAATAAATTCAAGGACAGATTTTTTCCTAATGTCTATTCTCTTTTCCCTAGATATCAATACAATAGGACTTACCTATGAACGCTATTGGTAGGGTATGTTTTGCTGACGCAAAGCGGAGCGAACGCTTTGCGGCATGAAAAGCCCTAGGGTAACGGACCAAGGCAATATATAAAGAGCCATAGCGTAAGTCTTGAATACAACTAAAAATTGTAGTTATCAGAAATAATCAAATCATCTCCTAACTACAATTTTTTTCAGAGAGCTACCTCTATCATTTTCCACTTTTTTTCAATATTTACTCCAGGGAACAATGCATACAACATCCCTAGCATTTGTAATAACCATTTATTACCGTTCTTAGAAACCTATGATAATCTATATAAATCTCTGATTATCTGTTCTATCCCTGCTTCCTTCTGGCAACGTCGGCGTTATCCAGTCCACAGGCTGTCACGGTCGAACTGACCGCCATAGCGAGATTTAAACTAGCATTCAAATCTCGAACGCAACTGAAACCGCAATATTCACAATTGAATACACGCTCCGATCAAGACAAAGAAGGTTTCACCTGACCACACCTACTGCAAGTCTTAGAGCTAGGAAACCATCTATCAACAACAGAGATCATCTCAGATTTTAGCCAACAGTTACAAACCCCTTGGTATTACTAACCAAATCGATATCCAAAACCTCTAACAGTAATCACATACTCTGGTTTACTAGGATTTAACTCTAATTTCTCCCGTAACCAACGAATATGAACATCAACAGTTTTACTATCTCCAATAAAATCTAGTCCCCAAACTTGTTCTAACAATTGTTCGCGAGACCAAACTCTGCGTGGATAACTCATAAATAGTTCAAGTAAGCGAAATTGCTTCGGGGAAAGTTTCACTTCTTGACCTCTGACCATGACTCGGCATTCCTCAGTATAAATTATTATATCTTGATACTGAAGCATTAGTGCTTGAGATAGTTTGGCTAAAGATTGGCGACGCATCATAGCTTGGCAACGGGCCATAAATTCCCGCATCCCGAAGGGTTTAGTTACATAATCATCAGCCCCAGCTTCTAAATAAAAAGCACAATTATTAGCACTATCTCTTGCTCCTAAAATCATTATGGGTATTAAATTACCTTGATGTCTTAACATCCGGCACACATCTAAGCCATTAACAGAATCAAGAATTAGCAGATTGAAGAATTGTTCACTTTTAACTGATAAAGAATTCTCGAGAGTGGGAATAACGCTACGGCCATCTGGAGCAATAACTATTTCATAACCTTGTTCTTCTAGAGTTAGGGCTAACATCTCCCTAAACAACTCTTCAGTTTCTAATAATAAAATTTTACTATTTGTTCTGAGGGCAGACCTAGAAAAAGTTTCGCTTAGATCTGAGGAAAACATAAATATCACTTTTGATAGGTTTCATGCTGAATTATTAATATTGCCTTACTGATAAATTAGGCGATCACTAATTTTGTAGCTAATTAGCTAATTAACTTAATTAACTTAATTAATTTTTAACCATCCAACAGCCAAAAGTACTGGGTTTTTCTCCCATTCATATAACATATTTACACTATGAAAGATGACTAAAGCAGTAATAGCGCTAGCGACATCCATTCTACAATCCAGTTTTTTATCGCTTCTAGGGATAGGTTTTAATTTAGTAATCATTAACCTCTTTTATTTTGCATTGTTGTGCTGAATACAAAACCGAGATAACTTTATACTAGAGCTTATAGGTTAATAAAGCGTTAACTTTAGGTTATCAAAAAGTTAAATCTGAAAATATTATACAAATTTAATAGAATATTACTACAAATTGTTAATTCCAGAAACCATAGATTAATCTATGAATTTTAATTTTTATCTCAAAATTGAGCAATTTAGAGTATATTGAATACTTTAATGCTAATTCAATATAGTATTAAATTTTATACTGAGAATTAAGACAAAAAGTATAAATAAATCAATCAAAATCTAAATATAAATATGCTACTACACTTAAGTACCTGGTCAGAAGTCGAAGCTTATCTAAATCAATCTCAAAGTATTATTTTACCAATTGGTTCTACTGAACAGCATGGACCTACAGGATTGATTGGTACAGATGCCATTTGTGCAGAAGTCATCTCTAAAGAAGTAGGAGAAACAGTACAAGCATTAGTAGGACCAACAATTAATGTAGGAATGGCCTTACATCATACAGGTTTCCCAGGTACAATTAGTTTGCGGCCTACTACAATAATTCAGATGATTCGTGACTATATAGTTTGTTTAACTAAAGCAGGATTTAGCAAATTTTTCTTTATCAATGGTCATGGAGGTAATATCGCTACTCTGAAAGCAGCCTTCTCAGAAACCTATGCTCACTTAGCTGATTTAAATATTGCTAATGCAGACCAGGTTAAGTGCAAAGTCGAAAATTGGTTTATGTGTAGTTCAGTTTACAAATTAGCAAAAGAATTGTACGGCCATCAAGAAGGGTCTCACGCTACACCTAGTGAAGTAGCTTTAACTCAGTATGTTTACCCAGAAGCAATCAAACAAGCAGTGCTGTCAGAAAAGGTAGCTAGTGGATATTCAATATATAGTGCCGCTGATTTTCGTCGTCGATATCCTGATGGTCGCATGGGTTCTAACCCTGCATTAGCTACACCTGAACATGGTAAGCAGTTTTATGAGTTAGCAGTAAAGGAATTAAGTGATTCTTACTTGAAGTTTATTAATAGTAATTAGGAAGTAGAGAGTAATTAGAAGTTAGGTCTGTGAACTGAACAAAGAAAGGCAGAAGGCAGAGGGCAGATTGTGCAACAAAGCACTCTAAAATTTCTAATTTCAAAAAAAATATCGTGATCGCTTATGATGCAGAAATTTTAGCTCCGTTCCCAGAAATCTACAAAAATCTAATAAAATCTATAATTGTCTGATTTTTGACCTATTTCTATTCCTGCTTCATTCTGGCAGTGTGGAGAATGAAAATGCCCTGCCATCATATGGAAAAATCATGCATTCATGCATTAAGACTTTATAGGCTCAAAACTTTGACGCCCTAAGTAATTTAAGGAAATTATTTCACATGTGAGTATAATATAATTTAGTGTAGCCTAAGTTAATAAAATTGGTCTAATAAAAATAGACTGACAAATCATTCAGAAATTTGTATTTAAAAGCTTAGATTAAAATCTAATTCGATATTAACCATGCAATTACAAAACCTGCTGTCCCGTAGTCCATTAATTATTTTAGGTGCACTTGCTGGAGTTATGCTCTCTCATCAAAGGGCGATCGCAACTAGCAAAATTGTCATAGATATAGTTGGACCAATAAAAGTGTCCATAAAAGTTCAGGATTTACGACTATTTGCAGAAACGGGTGAAACTACCAAGACAATTTCTCAAGCTCTAAGCATATCAAAAATTAGCCCTAGTCAAGTTCGTGGATTCGTGACATTAGAAATAGAAGCAGATGTTGCTAACCTAGCCACAGTGTTGTATAGTAACCTAGGTCTAAATATCACTAAAGGAGTCGCCGAAGTAGTTAAAACTAGACACAATTATGAAAGTTATAAAGCCCTACGTTCTGCTATTATACTAGCAGCAGCAGATGATAACCGAATATCAGTTCTGGAAATTCTCGAAAAATATCCCACCGAAGAAATGCACATCGACGTAGGTAAGATTAACCAAATTGTTGAAAAAGCTAAAGAAACTATCGGTAATTTAGAAGAAATACTCAATTAAGTTCTTAAGTTCTTCCCGAAGATGTGTAACTGCGACAGCGTGAGATTCCAAAGCCTAACAATTTTAAATTTCTGCTGTTTGACCTGAAGAGAGTAAGTCTCCGAAAGCAGAAATCCCCATTAGTGATGTTAGAAACGTAAATTAAATAAGACCGGAAATTTGTAGTTTGTGCCTAGGAAATCTCTTGAGCGTAATTAATTTTCTCCGGCTTGATTTTGTTATCATTCCTTAGGAAATCCAGTGTCGTCTCGCCTATAGCAGCATTGGGAGGATGTCAAACTCAAGATATTTGAACTTTCTAGCACTTATAATGTAGCTTTACTATCTTCATCAGAATCATGTGGCTTGGGAGTTCCTAAATCAACTGATAGAGCTTCTATATATTGACTTTCTATGAGAAATGCTCCTTTCTTAAAACGAACAGCCCAGTAGTTTCCTGATTTGCAACTTAAAACAGTTCCTACTTCACCCAAACGCACGACATTAGGAGGACGTAATATCGGCATAGATTCAGCAGTTTTGATGTATGGTGGTTGAACTACTAATCTCACTTTCTGGCCAATAAAAAATTCTGTTTCCATTAATTTACCTTGACAATATTTAATTTATGTTATGTTTTATTGCTTCAATAATATTATCTGCCATGCCAATGCTAGAATCGAGGGGTTTATAGTTTGCGAGCCAAAGCTACTAATCATGCTACAATCTAACAAATAGAGTATTTAGGGGTACTGACACTAGACTACTATGAATTGCCAAGTTTTTGATGAGTCACTTCCTAGCCTGGATGCAGTAAAAGAGTTAAGGAATGAGAATAAAATAAAGCCGGAGAAAATTAATTAATTACGCTCAAGAAATTTCCCAAGCAGAAACTACAAATTTCCGGTCTTATTTAATTTACGTTCCTCACAAGATTTTCTTATAGACATTAGAAAAATCTGCAACTTACAGCAGATTTAGATCCAATGACGTACAGAGTAAATGGTGAAAATATTGTATCCCGCATTCCGCACCACAAATATACTACAAAAGATTTTTTAATGAATAAGGTGGATTACAGCCTCCATTATTGCCAATAGTTATTAATAGTTTGTGTAATATGTATATTTACTAACAAGCTTCATAGTTATTATCAGCCATAGCTTTCAATCACTAGTTTATATACTACATTTTGTAGCGCAGAATGTAGGTTATATTGGAGGCATCTTGCCCGCGATTAATGTATCTCATAACAACGGTAACCACTAGTAAGTACCAATGACATGACTGTTTAATATAGCAATGTGGGCTGGTATGTTTGCATAATACAATTTGCTCCTAATGTAATATATGTGAAAGTATTGGTAATAGTAGCATAATTTTTACTACATTTAAAGACAATAGTAATATGCCAATATGTGAGCACTCATTGCTATAATAGTCATTTTATTAGTAGTGTTAAATTCAGCCAGTTGACATATTCCCCGGCCTAAAGGCATGAGGATTGCTCCCGAGCCGTAGCCCCTCGGTGGGTTGACATTTCACAGGCTGCTGCTACTTTGGCAGTAGTCTTATGCTGGCCTCAATGTCCGTTTGTTGTCTCGGATTGCCCATCCGCGACTAATATATTTCTTGTGAACTAAAAACCATGATAACACAACCTGTGAAAAAAAATCAAAAAAATCGACTAAAAAGTCGCCCTAGAAGGGCGAGGCTTTAAACCCAATTTTTCGGTAAGTTACCCCACCCAACTCGTCTTCAGAACCGGACGTGAGACTTTCACCTCATCTAAAAGGTAGTTTATGAAACCAGTCATTAAGTTCTATATTAACTAATCTTAGCAAAATGTTATTGGTAAGTAAGTCAAGAAATCAAAAGTTTATACAGTAGATCCCAAGTATATGAAGTATTAAAATGAATTATAGTGAGTATAAAATTTTAGAGGGTAATGATCATGACTACAGGTCGTCGCGTTTCCCGGATTGCTTCATTAATCAAGCAAGAAATCAGCCAGATCTTGCTCCATGGTATCAAAGATAACCGCGTAGGTATTGGTATGGTCAGCGTCACAGATGTAGATGTTTCCGGAGACTTACAACATGCTAAAATCTTTGTAAGTATCTATGGCTCTGACCAAGTAAGGTCAGAAACTATGGCAGGTTTAAGGTCTGCAACTGGCTATGTCCAAAGTGAATTGGGCCATAGAATACGTCTACGTAGAACTCCAGAAATTCTCTTTATTGAAGACCGTTCTCTAGAGCGTGGGACTGAGATTATATCTCTTTTAAACAAGCTTTCCCAAAAACGACAACAAAAGGACACAGAAGATATTACCTATCAAGAGTCCCAGGAAGACATAATAGAGTAAATAAGTGCTAAATTCTCTATTAAATAGGTAGGCATAAAAAAACTTAGCTATATTAAGATTTGTATACTAACTCCAAGCTTCTCCAAACAGTTAAGTTGATAGGTCTTTACATTTTGTTACATAGCGACAAATGTTAACGTCAACTTACTTGGTGAAATACTCCCACACGAAGCTGAGTCTGTAGTGTGGGCTTTTCATTTCGGAGTCCCGCTCAAGAGGTCCGACTCCACGAGCTTTAAAGACTCAATACCCTACCGTCTTATTTTTTATATTTATTGTCACGTTTAAATCCTGGTCTATTACTATGCCACAATGTGGGCAAGAATGAGTTTTTCCAGAATTTAATGGTGTGGCGAAAATCAATGGATGCATTGATCAAAGCGTCTATTTTGTCTGTAGAAGCTGGTGCAGATATTTTATTTAGGGCTTGCTGAAAAAGTCTTTTTCAGGAGTAGGAGACCCATCCTTAACATCTCCCAGGAGGAGAAGTAGGGACGTTTTGCTAACGCAAAGCTCCGCTAACGCTACGGGACATGTTTGCGCAGCATTCCGTCAGGAAAACGCATTTTTGTTATGCAACGTCCCTACAGAGGAACGGGGAATTGATAGAGGAGGTAGTCGTATATATTTGTCCCTTGATTTTTCTGCCTAGGGAGGGCCCAAAATACTAACTTTTTGAGCTCTTAGGATCGAAAACTAGACACTTTTTTTAAGTCTAAAAATGCTAAAACCTTTATGTATCAATACTTTTAGATTTAATCAGCAAGCCCTATTTATGCCTCTAGCTCCGGAGGTGACAATTAATGCTGTTTGTAATGCGGTGACTCAAGGCCACATTTCTGAGTCACGAATTGATCAATCTTTGCAAAGTGCAAAGAATTTGGCAAGTTCAAAGAAAAGTTTATCCTACCTGGCTACCCGGAAATGAAAAAATACCAGATTATTTCTTAGCTGCTTCATGAAACCTATACAAACCTAGACAGGCTTGCTGTTCAATTCCTGCTTCAACCAAGGGAGACGGCACCTTCAAGTCCACAGGCGTTCACCGATAAGCTATCGGCATTTTTTGTCC
>JAKQYF010000248.1 GCA_023356535.1 Trichodesmium sp. MAG_R03
TTTCTTCCCATTGACAATATTCTAAACAAGTATAATCTAGTAAAAGCATGAACATTTGTTCCGCAACGGAAGCGCGACGATAACGATATAAATCAGAGGGCAATATTTTCAATTTATGATCATTATTACCCTGGTTTTTCTGACGAATTTTCTGAAATTTAGCTGCTTCCAATAGAGTCCTAACTATCGCTAAATCATGAGCGTTAGTAGTCTTTTCCACCCCAATAATTGTACCACGATGAATAGTTTTAGATTGAGAACTACGGGTAGGTAATTTAAGGGAATCTATTTCTCTTTCTAATAGATCAATATCTTCTATATAAGGATTTTCTAGAGGTGTAATTTCTGGCAAATAAGTATCTGGAAAAGAATTAGATACCTGTGATTGATAAACAGGAATTTCTGGTGGATTATTTGATAAAGATTCGTCTTTAATTTCTGATAATTCGGGTGATATTGGTGGCTCTAAATCAGTAGCTTTTGTCTCTGGTTTTCGATTCAAATTATTAAAATCAATAGAATTATTAATATTATTTCTTTCTAACTTCAATCCCATAATTTCAGCTACTTTATCCACATGATTAACTGTGACTGAATCTGCTGCTTCTAATTGAGCATAGGTACTTGCAAAACGAGCCAAAGTAATTTCTCGCCGATGATAAATATTTGACTCAGAAGTATAATCTAAAATTCTCTCGAAAGCTGATGTTTCCATACTTGGTAAAGACGAACGAATTTGTCTCAACCATTCCTGCAATTCTGGTTCAATTTCCCTTTCCTCAAACAATAATTGTTGTGGTTTTTCCTGACTATTTAATAACTTTTGAATCTGAGTTACTCTATTGTCATTATTCTCAATTTGTACATTGAGACGCAAGGCAAACCTATCTAATAAATGAGGTGAAATCTTACCAATTTCCTCATTCTGACTCGAACAACCAACTAACCAACAAAAATTAGGTTGCCAAAATTTCTGTTGTCCGTGACGCTCTAAATGTGCGACATCCGCTCCCATCAATACAACACAAGCCCTCATAGCTGCTAAACTTAATTTAGTCAGATCTGGAATAATTACTAACTTAATTTCATTCGTATTATCTGCACTACTAAATAATCCAAATTGCCAGTTAAAAGCTTGTTTTTCCAACTCATCCCCTAACCCAACTTGTCCCCATAAATCATCCTCTGATTCAAAAGTTCCCAACTTCAACGGAACAACTATTTCAGATTCTGTTGTTACTTTAAGTAGAGACACTAAAATACCAGCAACCTGCTGCAAATTATTAATAGAAATATCAAACAGCAAAATACTGCGTAACTTGGAATTAAGTGCCACACAACAAAGAGATTTCATTAAAGAACTTTGAATATTTACCATAATTAGGGAATAGTAATTATGTGATTAATTATCCGCTGTTTCTGTTACTTTTGACAAGGATATAATTATGGTTTGCTGATTAAATATAATTCCCCGTTCCTCTTTAGGGACGTTGCATAACAAAAATGCGTTTTCCTGACGGAATGCTGCGCAAACATGTCCCGTAGCGTTAGCGGAGCTTTGCGTTAGCAAAACGTCCCTACTTCTCCTCCTGGGAGATGTTAGGGGTTGGTCTACTCCCAGGAGTGGTTAGGGGTTGGTCTAGCGCTTCCCCTACCTAGAAGGCAAATGCCTTATGCCCTAACAGATGTGGCGGTTCTGGGTAAATCATGTTAATATATTCTCAACCTTCTTCTCATCTTCATCAGTCCAAGGAGGTTGGGTACTTTGGAGAAATTCAGGGCGACGGTGTTGCAAAACTAATTGAGCGACCGCTTGAATATGCTCAATATTTACCTGTTGAAAATCATGCAAAGCAGCATAGGCACGGGAAGCTAGAGCAATTACATAATCTGCTCTGTTTCCTTCTGCTTCAAAAGCCGCCGTCAACTCTACGCAACGTTCGATCGCATGCTTTGGTATTTCTATGTGACGAAAATCTTTTTTTGCATCCTCTAACTTTTGTTTATATACTTGATCCTCTTGCCTAGCTTTATCAATATATTCAGAATATTTATCTTGAGAAAGGTCGAACATTGCCTGCTCCCATTCCATAACTGTTTGTAAAATTTTTATCCGTTCTTGGCGATCAGTTTGTGCCTTGATATCCACCATCAACCCAAACCTATCTAATAACTGAGGACGCAAACCCCCCTCCTCAGGGTTCATGGTACTTACCAAAGTAAAGGATACTGCCTCTTCTATTCGTTTTCCTTCTCGCTGTACCACTAAAACTCCCGTAGAAGTAACATCAAGAATAATATTGACAACATGATCGTCAAGCAAATTCACTTCATCAATATAAAGTAACTTATCATTAGCTTCTTTGAGCAAACCATCTTGCCATTTTGCTTGACTCTCCATTAACTGGCTAATTTCCCAACCTCCCATCACTCTGTCTTCTGTAGCATTTATTGGTAAAGTTACAGGTAATTTTTGGTCCATCATTACCGAAAACGCTCTCACTGCAGTTGACTTACCTGTTCCTCGCTGTCCGCTTAACAAGACTCCCCCAACATGAGGAACGATATAAGCTAATTCTAATGCAAGTTTTAATTTTTCCTGACCAACAAGCAAAGTGTAAGGTAATATTTTTTTTGCTATGGGATGTTTCATTGTCAAAAATTAGGGTAGTTGGAAACCAGCCAGTTTTAACGGCTGGATGAAAACAACGGATATAGCTTAATGGAAAAACTAAGTCAAAAGAAAAAAAGAGTGAATTTTCTTAATTTTTCAACATGATACCTAAAACCTAAAACCTAACACCTAAAACCTAACACCTAAAACCTAAAACCTAACACCTAAAACCTAACACCTGACACCTAAAGCCTAAAACCTAAAACCTAACACCTAACACCTAACACCTAATAAGTATTACTCTTTTAACTTCCATTTCATGGTAACTTCCATTTGCGCTTCTGCGCCAGCTTTTGCCAACATTGGTACACCCGCATCAGAATCTAAAGTAATTGACAATTTCATTTCAAATTCATTAGGTTTAATATTATCGCCCATTTGGTTGACACTTTCTATAACTTTAGCTGCACAATTACGAGTTAAAGCCAAACCATCCCCAAATAAGTCCTTTGCTGCCTCAATAACTTTTTTTCCCGAACTACCTCGAAACAAAGGCTTAGTATCATCTTGAACCTTAAAATCATCATTAACCTGAATATAAATTTCAATTTCTTGATCGCCAATTTGGCTAATAGTTTTAGCAATTGCCACAAATTATATCCTCCAAAAATTAACATTATAACTCACCCACAGGGTTTCCGGGGTTAAAGAATCCCTGGTTGTCAGGTAAGCACAATATTGGGATTCTGTCAAATCTGACTATACCATTGAAATAAAACCTCTGACAACATCATAGAATCATGACGAACAAAACCAGTTTGTTCATCCTCATACATTACGTTAGTCAAAAGAATTTTCCGCCCCAAAATTTTAACTGCTTCTCGGTCAAGAAAAACCGGATGAGAATCTTCTTGAGCATACTTAATTAATGCTTGTGCCGAAGGACTTTTTCCCTGTACTAAAACAGTATCAAATAATCTTTGACCACAAGCAACATCAATAGCACAAATATGGTCAGCCACACTATATCCAGTAGTTTCTCCAGGCTGAGTCATAATATTACAAACATAAATACTAGGAATATTTCTCGAAGCGATCGCATTAGCAGTGCGGAGCAGTATCGCCCCAGCAATTTCAGGCACTAATAAATTAGGAATAACGCTAGTATATAAACTACCAGGACCAATAATAATATAATCAGCTTCTTCTATAGCTTGCAAAACCTTAGGCAAAGCCGGAGGATGTTCAGGAGTACAGCCAATTTTAACAATTTTGCCTCCTGCTTCAGTAATATTAGACTCCCCCTCAATACGTCGCCCATCAGCTAGATCTGCCCACAAATGCACATCAGTAAGAGTAGCAGGCAAAACCTGACCTTGGATAGCTAAAACCTTTGAACTAGCAGTAACAGCACGTTCTAAATCTCCTGTCACCTCGCTCATCGCCGTCAGGAACAAATTCCCAAAACTATGTCCCACCAAACCATCACCAGCACGGAACCGATACTGAAATAATTCAGTTAATAACTTTTCCTCGTTAGCTAAAGCTGCCAAACAATTCCGGATATCTCCTGGTGGAAGTACTCCTATTTCTCGGCGCAACCTACCGGAAGACCCACCATCATCTGCCACCGTAACAATAGCAGTAATATTCGCACTATAACCCTTGAGGCCTCTTAATAAATTGGAAAGACCAGTCCCCCCTCCAATGGCTACAATTTTGGGACCTTTATTTAATCTTCGATGAGTGAGTAACCGATCCACAAGTTTTTCATCTCCCTCTGGCATTAAAACTTGGGTAATAGTTTTTAAACTGCGGTTTTGGCCCAAAAATATCAATAGTAAGCCAGCCAGGATAATTATAGGGCCAGAAATATACTTAGGAACTATTGTTGTCAACCACCCCAAAAATTCCCTAACTGTTTGTAGGATGTAAAAAATAGGAGTCATTCCCGTCCATATTGCCAGTCCTAAACTACTTAGTAGGACACCAGCAGCACTTAAAAGTAGCCACCGTTTAACAAATAATCCTGGGACAAGCCATTTAAACCATTGACTAACTATCTGAAAGTTACTTTTTTGACGTTTTGTAATAGAGAAGTTACTCTTAAGAAAGATGCGTAGAGTTTTCTTGAATAAACCAGTTGACATAAGAATGTTGATATAAATACTATCTACATAAAGAGAATTCTGGCACTATTATGAGCCTTCAGGACCAATTTTTTTGATAAGAATAAGACAGGAGACAGAAGGCAGAAGGCAGGAGTTAGAAGGAACAGGAGTTGGAGCTATTTTTTAAGAAACCATGTGATTTTATCTAATAATTTGGCCCACATTCCTCATTCCTAGCGCACTTCAATTTGTAACATGACAATTAGTATAAAATCCGTAGCAAGCTACGGATTCGTTGACTCCTATTGACTACTATAACTTTCTTGTTAGTTTTGACTTTTGACTTATATTTTTATACTACATTTTGTTGTGCGGAGTGTAGGTTCTAAGGTATATGCCTAGTAGGATATAATTATAGTGCCAAGAAAATCCATATCTAATCCATGAACTATGAACCTTTAATTGAATTCAAGGGAGTTAGTAAGTCATTCGGGCAAAATGTTGTCTTAGATGAAACAGACTTAACTATTTATCGTGGAGAGGCATTAGCTATTATTGGTCCGTCGGGAACTGGTAAATCTACAGTTCTGAGAATTATTGCTGGTTTATTGACTCCTGATGCTGGAGAAATTTATGTGCAGGGAAAGCGACGGGTTAGATGGATGGATGATTTAAAAGATCCAATTACTATTGGTATGGTGTTTCAGAATGCAGCTTTGTTTGATTCTTTAACAGTAGAAGAAAATGTCGGTTTTCTTTTGTATCAACATTCTAAGTTGTCACGTTTCCAGATTCAGGAATTGGTGAACCAGAAGTTGGAAATGGTGGGTTTGGGTGATATTGGCGATCGCTATCCGGCAGAGTTATCTGGTGGGATGCGTAAACGGGTTAGTTTTGCTAGAGCGATTATTACTAATCCGGAAAATTCCCATGATGATCCGGATGTATTATTATATGATGAACCTACCGCTGGCCTAGACCCTATCGCTTCTACTGTAATTGAGGACCTAGTTCGTCACATACAATATGTGGATGGTGGCTGTAACACTTATGTTATGGTTACTCATCAACATAGTACTATTCGCCGCACAGCAGATAGAATTGTATTTCTTTTCCAGGGTAAGGTGCAGTGGGAAGGTACTGTTAATGAAATTGATACTGTGGATAATCCTGTGGTCAAACAATTTTTTACGGGTAGTATAGATGGTCCAATTCAGGTGGTAGGTTAAGGAAGAATAAAGTAGAATTTTAGATTTAAATAAAAGCTTTTTGGGGGAACTATGCGATCGCGAACAACTAGAGAAGGTTCAGTAGGTTTATTGACTTTATTAGGACTAGGTTTATTTGGTGCCTTAATACTGTGGCTGAAGGGAGTAGAATTAGGCAAACGTAGTTATAAATTCATAGTTGAATTTGAAAGTGCATCCAGTATTGAGTTAGGCACATCAGTTAGATATCGAGGTATTAATGTGGGAAAAGTAGTAGAAATAAAACCAAGACCAAATAGAGTAGATATTACCCTAGAAATTAAGCCAGAAGATTTAATTATGCCTCGTGATACAGATATTCAAGCAAATGTATCATCATTTATTGGTACTGCACAGATAGATATTATTCCTAGAGGTAGAATACCAGAATCAGAAATTTCTGCTACTCCCCTATCATCCAATTGTCCAGAAATAATTATCTGCAATAATGACCGTTTAGAGGGTCAAGCAGGAATAGAAATAGAGCAATTCTTAAGAGCAGGAATGAGTTTAATTGATCTCTATAGTGACCCAGAGTTATTTAATAATGTGAAAATAATTGCTGAAAATACAGCGAATGCTTCTGCAGAAGCTTCTAAGTTAGCAAAAGAACTCTCTGATTTATCAGAAACTATTAAAATAGAAATGAAAAGTTTAAGTCAAGATTTAAGAGAAGATGTGGATAATATAACAGGAATTCTTCAAGAGGAAGTTGGAGGTTTAAGTAATACTTTAGAAGGAGAAATTGGAGGTTTAACCAATACAGTAGAGAGAGACTTAGATAGTTTAACTAAAACGATAAATCAAGAAGTGAATGATCTTGCTAATCAAATGACTATTGTGACTAAAACGATTAAAGAATCTACGGAAAAAGTTTCCTCTACGGCAATCACTTCAGCAAATTCTGTAGAGGAAGTCGCCAATAAATTTAGTTTAACAGTGGAGCAGATTAATGCAATTGTTAATACGAATCGTTCGACTTTAGTGACAACTTTAGACAATATGGAAAAAACAACTGAAGAATTAGCAGTGCTAATGGCAAGTTTAAGTCCGATGATTAATGAGGTGAAAAGAGGAGAATTTATTAGTAATTTAGAAAAATTATCAGCAAATGCAGTAGAAGCTTCTGCAAATTTACGAGATATTTCTAGTGATTTAAACAGTCCAACAAATATAATCATGTTGCAACAAACATTAGATACAGCTAGAGAAACATTTGAAAATGTGCAGAAAATGACATCAGATTTAGATGATATAGCAGGGGATGAAAGATTTAGGAAAAATCTCAAACAAATTATTAATGGATTAGGTGATTTATTCTCTTCAACAAAAGAGTTAGAGCGGCAAACTAAGAGGGCAAAAAATATTGAAAGTTTGTTGAAAGAGAGAAGGAATTCATAGATTAGTAAATTAAAAGAAAGTAATGACTAGAAGTGAGGTTTTAGCTGCTAGGTTTTAGGTTAGGAGAAAATGCAAATATTACTGATTTCAAGAATACAGAGATTTTTGGCTGAAAGGCAGAAGTTTTGTAATCAACATAAGTGAAAACTGCTTTTGATAAGAAAAAATATTCTCCCTTTTAAAGAGGATAAAAAATGAAAATTCAGTATTTCAAGTTTCTCTATATGTATAAGGTAATGATAACTGATAACTGACAAGGCTATGGTCTCTGGACAGTGGCAGGACAAATGATAGATGCTGAGAAGGGCGATCGCTTTTTGGTTCAAACTGGGAAGACTGGAGAAGGTAGATATTGAAAGTAGAATGCTAATGGAAGGAACAGAGAAAGAGTACATGGAAGCTCGTCAGCAACGAAGTAAAACATTAAGAAAGATAATGTCCTTAGTTGGGTGTGTGTCTTTTGGGGGTACTGCTTTGTTTGGGATAGCAAATATGTTTAAAAGTGCTTTACAGGAACCTCAACCGCTAGAAACGGCCACAGTT
>JAKQYF010000249.1 GCA_023356535.1 Trichodesmium sp. MAG_R03
GCAATTTATCCGACTCCAGTGGTGGGAATGGTGGGGTTAGTTCCTGATATTACTCGTATTTGTGGTCAAGGTTGGCAAACTGAGGGTGATGTTATCTATTTAATAGGGAATTTAGTGGGTAGCTCTTTAGCTGGTTCTGAATATTTGGCAACTATTCATAATGTGGTTGCTGGTAAACCAACCGAAGTAGATTTTGATTTGGAAAGGCGGGTACAGGCGGTTTGTCGTCATGGCATCCGACAAGGGTGGGTGCGTTCTGCTCATGATAGTGCTGAGGGTGGTTTGGCGATCGCTCTGTCGGAGTGTTGTATTAGTGGAAAGTCTGGGGCTAAGATTATTTGGGAATTTTCTGATGTTTCTAATTTTCGATGGGATGAGTTTCTCTTTGGTGAGGGTGGTTGCCGAATTTTGGTTTCTATTGCGCCAGAAAATCAGATCATTTGGGAGTCATATCTTCAGGAAAATTTGACATATTTTTGGCAGAAAATTGGTTTGGTGGGTAATGCTGAAAGTGGTTTACAAATTTTAGTTAATGAGGTTATGTCTTTGATCAATATAGATATAGGAGAAATTAGTGATCGTTTTAAAGGTGCCATTGAAAGACGTTTGAGTTTTTAGCTTCAAGTTGGAAGTCAATTAGCTGTTCAGCATTTCAATGATATATCTAATTTTTGTCAAAAGCAACAGATAACAGGCAAAAGGCAAGAAAAGAGATACAGCATATTTCGGGGAATTGATATACAGGGTAATATTATGCGGGCATCTTGCCCGCGTGGGTGTACCTGATAACAACGGAAAACGCTGTAAAATCTAGATGCAGGAATGAAGTTTCACTCATACACCCATTTGTTTTGGCGCTAGAGAAATTGAAAGACCTAGGCAAAACTGCTATTATCCTGTTCACAATCAAAAATTACGGTTTTGTTGAATTAGGGAAACAAAACATTTGTTCTAACTAATTCAGCATTTCTATAAATTTTTCTGGGGTGTCTGCTAAGGAAATTTCTAAACGAATAAATTCTCCCCATGCAGCCTCATTTAATAAACTTAAAGCTGCTTGAGAATTTTGACGAGCGATCGCCTCCATAACTCCTTGCCATCCAGACCGTAAATCTTCTATATTTTTCTCTGATTTATCAACTATATTTAGCCAAGAAATTGCCTTCTCAAAAATCAGCTCATCTGGCGAAATTTGTTTTGACCTCAACCCCTGAATGACTACTTTTAACCACACGGAAAAAAGTTCAATCCAATTATTATATTGTAATTCTTGGAGTGCTCTTTCTGCCATGCCTAAAGCACCCCAAATACAAACAGACTTAATAGCAAAATTAATATCCCTACTTGATACTGCCGACTCCCATAAATTCTCAGCATAAGATTTAAATCTAGCTTGCAAATATTCATAAGCTGACCTAACAATATCAGTATTTGTAACTTGATAAGCTGTCTCACCCCGAAACCCTCTATCTCCACGATAAGAAAGCCAATTATGAGAGCCAGATAAATGAACTTTTCTATCTACTAATACCTCTTTAGCATGGGAATTTCCTAACCAAAATATCTGAGCTGCTGGTAAATCTTCAGGAGTTCTAATTGTTAACAATTTTTCTTCAACTTTGGAGGATATTGGTTTAGTCTCTTCTTCCAGTTTTTCCGCAATTCCATATCCAATTAAAATCCACACTCCATTATTTGCTAGCTTTTGTAAAAGTTGCAGAAACTCTTCATCTACTACTTCCTCAGTCACCCAGGGAGAGTAAATTAAAATCTGTTGAGTTGCGGCTTTTAGAGTAGATAAAAACTCCGGTCTAATTTGGCGATCGCGTAACAAAATAAACTCGGAGTTCTTTGGTAAAGTTTTCTTACCCTTTTCTCTTATTTGCTTAATTATTTCAATTCCTTGTTGCCGAATTTTTTGGAGTCTCTCCTCAACTTTTTGGTCTTTTAATTCTAAAATTGATTCTGTTTGAGAAGCTATGGACTCAGGAGGTAAACCACATAACTCATTTAGTAAAATTTCTCCCCGTTGTACCATTTCTTGTAATTTATTTGAAACCCCTTCTAAAATTTTATTTCCTTCTCTTATTTGTAAAATTAACTTTTCTTCAACTACATCAAATATTACTAAAATAGACAGAGCTTTCCATATCAATTTTTCTGCATTTTTATTGACACAAAAATCTGAAATTATTTCTCCTGATTTTGGTAAATAAATGCCTAAATTAGAATCTAGTAGTTGCTTTCGTAGTTCTTCAATAGTTAAATTAGTAATATCAGGAGTTGTATTTTCAAAGATGATAAAATCTGCTAAATTCGGCATTTCTAGAGATTTAGATGTTAAAGCAGAAAGTCGCCAGTTAATTTCTCCAGAAAGAGGATTATTAATAGCATAAATAAGTTTGTTTTCTGGGGGTTGTGGCAAGGAACCTTTTGCATAAAATTCTTTTCCTTTGGAAGTTATTTTAAGTCTAGAGTCTGGTGTTGTTAGAGTTAAAGTTTGTAGAGATTTAAGAGTATTAGTAGTGCTGTGAATAAATATAGGATCTAACTTTAGTATTTGTGCTAATTCTACTTCAGTTGGTATAGGATCAAACTCAAGACTTGCTCTGAGAATAAATTCCTCAAGAATATTCAAACTTCGTTCTTTTATGAACTCAATTTGAATGGGAGTTTGAGATAGTTTATAACAAAATTGACGAGCCGCAAAAACTGACAAACCAGGGCTATCTTTTTCGATTTTATCGACTAAATTATTTAATTCTGGGTTGATATATTTAGTAGAAGATTGTAGAAACATTTGTCTTTTCAATTATAGCATATTTCGAGCAAATGAGGTACAAAATAAATAGTGAAAAAATTGTAGTGTGTCCGTCTTGCTCCCGATGAGTTTACCTCATAATAACGGGAAGCGCTATAAGCTAATGCTCATTTAAAATGTGTATTAGTAATAGTAAGCTAAAATCCAGAATTTAGAAGGATTTTTTCTCTGAAAGAGGCATACAAAAATAAGTCATTTAAATGGACAAAAGCGTATAAGACTATCTTACCATAGGAGGAATTCATATCCTTGGCTTCTTCTTCCTCCTCTTCTTCTCCTACATTTTCTAGACTGCTTGTCTTAGGAATGTCCAAATGTTCTGTAGCTTCAATGTAAATAGTTGTACTGTTTTCTAGTTGAATTGGGGTTAATTTTGTCATATAGTATCAATTAATCGTCCGTAAATTAATAATTCTCTGAGTATTGTAATTATGACTCAATCAAATAATGGTAGAAAAGTTGAAAAATTTGTCAATACAGTAATGGGGGTAAAAACTGAAGAGACAAATCAGTCTCTAGACATAAAAATAGTTCCTACAAAAGAGCTAGATTTCAAGACACTTTTAATTTATAAATTAGGAACTATTCTGCAAATAGGAATAATTATTCTCACTTTCTGGGGAATGGAAAAATTGGTAATTTTAGTTGATAATTACTCCTCTTTTCCCAGTTGGTTAAGCACTGTATTTGCCGGACTATTTTTCACATTATTGAGTATTCGTTCGCGAATTTTTTCGACCTTAGACAATACCCGCACTAGGAAAACTTATGATAGTGTTGTCAGACCAAAATGGGCACCTCCACCTTTAGCTTTTCCTATAGTTTGGATGACAATTGCCATTTTGCGAGTAATTTCTTCTCTATTAATTTGGCAGCAGATGAACCAACAATTTTTAGTGCTTCCTTTAATAGCTTTTGCAGTACATCTCGCTTTAGGAGATACTTGGAATACTGTCTTTACTGTACAACAGAGGTTAGGTGCTGCCGTTCCTATAGTTATTTTCGGTCCTTGGTTATCTGCATTAATAGTTACTATACTTTATTGGCAAATTAATCCTATAGCTGGAATGATTTTAGCTCCTTCTTGTGTGTGGTTAACTGTGGCTGTTGTATTAGTATTTAGGATTTGGCAGTTGAATGGTAGAGAACCATTATATCCAGTAAAATTAACCGTTAGCTAAAATGATTAGTCAAGTTATTCAAAGCTTTTTGTGGAAAACACTACCCAGAAGCTGATTGACAAAGATCTCATAATCTGATAATAACCCAAGATAATCATTTCATAAGCTGGAATTGCTCATATCGTCCAAGTTTCGGATCATAGGTACTTCCTTTTTCTCAGAAGCTAAAACACCTCTTTGTGCTTTCATTTTGTGAGCAGTTTGCCAAGCACGAATAATAACTTCTCCCACTCTACCCATTGCTTGAGAAACTGGCCTGTTTTCCACAGTTCCTCAGACAGAAGAAATGCAATTTTATTTTAATCTTTTCTTGTCCGGAAGTGGGAAATTTTCTTTGTTAAGGGCGGTTTTGTTATATTCGCGGGGAAAGTAATATTGTAGCAATTTTCCCATGATAGCGATCGCCACATCATCAAAATCATTTAACCAGTTGTAAAGAGGACTTACGGAGAAGTACTATATCTAGTAGGAGTTAACGGCGGTAAACCTCTACTTTAATCTATAATGAATGGCCAAAATATGAAAATCATGGCCTTGTCTGATAATTGATAAAAATATAGTCACACAAGACATCCTTTTATTTTATAGCTCTTACCCTGACTCGGTGAGCTACAACACACATTGTCATAGTCAAATTGTCATAGTCAAATACATAAGAGAGCTGAAATGATATGATTCGGGGTTTGCCCAAGGACACTATATATAGGGTATGTCAAATAGAGCGATCGCTGTAATTTTTTAAGAATTACTTGAACAACAAAATTATCATAACTAGCACTAAAGATAGGCTTTTTAAGTTAATTTCAGCTCTATAGCTGAACCAAGACCAAAAGGAAGACTAACCGATACTTTTTTTAAAACTGCCGGATCTCGCTTCACTGACTTTCCCCAAGTATTACCTGATAACTTAAAGTTTATCAAAGAACTTTGCACTGTCTAGTTATTAAGGAACAATGTTTTCTAAATTATAAATCCTGGCTTAAGGAAGACGGTGGTATTTACATTAAACTTTCTTATTACACAGCACTTACACACTACAGCTATCTAAACCGCATTAACCCAAGCGGGTGGGGTCTAAATATGGAAATCCAAATGAAAATATACGGTTTCCAACTAAACCGCATTAACCCAAGCGGTGGGGTTTATGAAGTGGGTAAGGGCGTCCTCGCCCCAAAACCCAATGTTTCCAATAAGTCCGCATTAACCCAAGCGGTGGGGATAAATGGTTTAACGGGCATGTGGAGTTCCACCTTACGTTTCCAATAAGTCCGCATTAACCCAAGCGGTGGGGAGCGTCTTTAGTTGGTTTAGGTTTGGGTTTGAGTTTGTTTCCAATAAGTCCGCATTAACCCAAGCGGTGGGGTTTAGCTCTGTACCTTGCATGGTCTCACAGCCGAAGGGTTTCCAATAAGTCCGCATTAACCCAAGCGGTGGGGAGTAAATAGATTATCTTAGGAGAATAAAATGCCTCGTTTCCAATAAGTCCGCATTAACCCAAGCGGTGGGGATCTGCTGTTACTGCTCTTGGTTTCATAATGTATTATCTTGGTTTCCAATAAGTCCGCATTAACCCAAGCGGTGGGGCGCGATAAGCTCGTTGGAGAGGCAGGAAATGACTCCCTCAACGGTTTCCAATAAGTCCGCATTAACCCAAGCGGTGGGGAGCATGGATTTGCTTAAACAAACAATTTCAATCTTTTGGTTTCCAATAAGTCCGCATTAACCCAAGCGGTGGGGACTATTGTCAATAGTAATATACTTTTTGGCAGACCTAACTGTTTCCAATAAGTCCGCATTAACCCAAGCGGTGGGGGTAGCGACATCTCGATTACAGTCAGAGAGAAACGTTTCCAATAAGTCCGCATTAACCCAAGCGGTGGGGGGCTGAAGATATTGCAAATGGAGCAGAAGAATTTCTGGAGTTTCCAATAAGTCCGCATTAACCCAAGCGGTGGGGGCCTTCTTTGCCCTAATGCTACTGATGCAGAAATTGTTTCCAATAAGTCCGCATTAACCCAAGCGGTGGGGAGCTACGTTTTTAAACCACGACACAGCAAGGCTTCCAGACCCCCAAATCGACGCACCCCCTTCACGAAGCCATAAACATAACAATTTTTGCCAAAATTACGACCCTCAAACCCTTACCCTGTATGGCATCGACGCAGGTCAACGAAATAATCAGGGTTTCAGCGATTCTTGGAGGTGCGTCGATGGGGTACCATGCAAACATGAAAAACTATCTTTAATTCACTACTAATAACTTAGAAATGACAATAAATATATAGATTTTTATTTGTCGAGGTTCTTTATACTATCTTAGCTACTTTTAATCTTAACTCCAAGAATACAAATTGTCAACCCTAAATTTATATGCTTTTGTTAAGTATTGTAAAACGTAATGATATCTATAGATAAATCTAAGTTGTACTCTAAAGTATGAAAGTTCAACAAAAATATTAACTTATCTTTAACAGACCATAAATATACTGTAGGCGCCTAGCTTTTTTTTAAGGTCAATAAAGTATGATAAGTTTGCATAAATAGCTTTTCAATCCCCAAATTGTAGAGAAAACATTATCTATTTATAACGATAGCTTAAAAATTGAAAGCATTACATAAAATACATCTTAATTGTAGAGAAAATATTACTTCTCATCACTTAGCCAGATGGATGGCCTCTTTTGATTTGAGGTTGGCGATCGCTAAGAACTGATGAGGGAAAAACAAACAGAAGCGATCGCTTACTAGGAGATATAGAAAAAGCATGGGGTTAAAATTCTAGTATTTAGACTGCCTGTCGTTTAGTCTCCTCACCCCGGCGATCATACTTTGCAGTAGTGACAGGGGATGTATGACCAGCTAATTTCTGGACAGTAAAGACATCAACATTTGCATCCAAAAGGTCAGAACAAAAGGTTCTGCGAAAATCATGGGGACTAAAGTGTTCGACACCAGCTTGGCGAGCGCGCTTCTTCAAAATCTTCAAAACAGCATCGGGAGAAATAGCACGGATCTGTATTCTCCCACCCTTATTGACGGGACATAACAAAGGACCAGGCTTGAAACCTCTGAGATTTAACCAATTAGAAACATAAGAAGTCGCAGTATTTGGGAGATAAACAATCCGATTCTTAGCACCCTTACCTAAGCGGACATGCAACTTGCCAGTAGAAAGCTGAATCTGACAGACAGACCTTCATAATAGAGCGAATTTCATAGCGAGTAAGGGCGCGACCTCTAGTTTGTCCAGTAAGTCTCATATTAGGCAAATCAACAGCATGAGAATAATTTTTGACTTATTGCTGATAAACTCCTAGAAATTCCCTGGTAAATTTGTCACAAAATACGGTGAACTGAAGATATTTAATTTTGTTTGGTTTCAAATATCTCCTAACTGATAATGCCTAGAAAACCACGTCAACTCTTACCTGGATATTCTTATCATGTTACTTGTCGTTGTAACAACCGAGAGTTTCGCTTGACTCGTCTGGAATGTCGCCAGGTTTTCTTGTTTGCTCTGAAAAAGGTTTTGGATAAGTTTCGTTTTAAACTTTATGCTCTTTGTATTATGAGTAATCATATTCATTATTTACTTGAGCCTTCAGAACCACAGGAACTACCCAAAATAATGCACTGGCTCAACTGGTATACGGCCATGTGTTTTAATCAAATGCTTAACCGTACGGGGCATTTTTGGGAGAAGAGGTATCATAGTACCGGGTTTAAGAATACTGATAAAAAACGAGCTTTGAATACCCTTCGCTATATTCATGCTAACCCAAAAGCCGCTAATATGCAGTCTGG
>JAKQYF010000025.1 GCA_023356535.1 Trichodesmium sp. MAG_R03
AACACGACTTTGGTGCATTAAAGAAGAAAAGAATGTACGAAGGAAAAGATAAATCCATTGATGATATCATTCGAGATTATTGTGCATCTTAGTGTCCCAGTCTTATTCATAATGACTATAAGCTGTAAAATCGGATCCACCGCGCAAATAATTACTATCATTGGCATCTTCATAACCACCAATGATTTGATAAACTCTTTGACTCACTAATTGAATTAAAGAATGTTTAATTTTATGTCTTTCTCTTTTTTCTTCTAAACACTCAGCAAAATCTTGACAAATTTTGATATTTTCTTCAGCTTGTCTTACCATTAATAAACCTGCATCTGAACTCAAATCAAGAGAAGAAAACTTAACATCTAATTTTTTACTTGTGGCAAAATTAAAAGGTAATTGCTGATTAAATAAAGTCATTTATTACTAACTTAAAAGACACAAATTATTAATTATTTATTATACCTTATTATAGAAATAATTAGGGATTAAAAACATAATTATTCTAGGAATTACCCTAACTAATTTCTTTTAGTCTAAAGTTTAATCCGACATTCCGCAGATATTCATATATCTTTATATATATTTACATTTTCAATGATACTTATACGAAAAACCTTCATTCTAGAACGCAATATCAATAAAATTTATTAATAACTAATTTTTTATGAGAAAATTAGTTACAATTCTTTATAATAGTGAAAATCGATGCCCATAGCTCTAAGGCTTTCAGGGAGAGCATTCGGGGCGATAGATTAATAAAAATTATCAATTTAATGTTAAGAAGTGCGGAATGTGGGTTGAATACGAATATCCGACATTCCGCAGATATTCATATATCTTTATGTATATTTACATTTTCAAATAGACTTATACCAAAAACCTTGATTTATAGAACTGAGTATCAATAAAATTTATCAATAACTAATTTTTTATGAGAAAATGAGTTATAATTCTTTATAATAGTGAAAATCGATGCTCATAGCTATATGGCTTTCAGGAAGAGTATTCGGGGCGATAGATTAATAAAACTTATCAATTTAATGTTAAGAAGTGCGGAATGTGGGGAATATTTATTTGGATGGAAGAAAAAAGGCAGACTGCTTTTACTCTTGATAAACTACAAGTCAAACTGAATATGGGTTTACATTATCTTTTCAATTTTCTGATGAATAATTCAGGTTAGGAAGCAACAGACAAACCACTTTTATTAATTGTAGATTTTTAGAGCGGATTGCCAATTAAATAAAATTAAAAACTAAAATATACAGATGTATTACCGCAGGTTTGGCAAAACGAACTCAAAACTTTCAGTGTTTTCCTTGGGTACTATGCGATATTTGGTATCTGAGGAAAATGCTATGCAGATAATAGAGCAAGCTGTGAATATGGGAATTAATCATATAGAAACAGCTAGAGGTTATGGTAAAAGTGAAAAGTACTTGGGTACAGCTTTAGTATCTGGGTTACAGCGTGCCCAACTTTATATAACAACAAAGATTACACCAACAAAAGATGTTAGTCTGATAGAAAGTTCTATAGATGAATCATTGAAAAATCTCAATATTGACTATTTAGACTTTCTCGCTATTCATGGAATTAATACTTGGGAACATTTAGAAACTACCTGTCATGGGATCAAAGCGCTACATAAAGTACTCAGTGATGGGCGGGTCCATCATATTGGCTTTTCAACTCATGGGCCTTTAGAGGTGATTTTAGCAGCCATTAATACAGATTTTTTTGAATTTATTAATTTACATTACTATTACTTTTTCCAACGCCATGCTCCTGCAGTGAAGTTGGCCCACGAAAAAGATATGGGCATTTTTATTATTTCTCCAGCGGATAAAGGTGGACAGTTATACACACCACCTTCCATTCTTCAGGAGTTGTGTCAGCCTTTTTCTCCACTAGAATTAAATTATCGTTTTTTATTAAGTGACTCTAGAATTACAACTTTGAGTGTGGGTGCTGCTAGGCCGCAAGAATTAGAATGGCCTTTGACTATGAGCGATCGCACAGAACCTCTAACCTTTCAGGAAACAGAAGTATTTCAGCGTTTAGAAACCCAAGCTTTTAAGGGCTTGGGAACGGAAAAATGTAGCCAATGTTATGCTTGTTTACCTTGTCCAGAGGACATTCATATTCCAGAAGTCCTAAGATTAAGGAACCTGGGGATAGCTTATGACATGATAAATTTCGCTAAATATCGATACAGAATGTTTGAAAATGCTGGTCATTGGTTTCCTGGTAACAAAGGCAACCGATGTACTGAGTGTGGTGAGTGTTTACCCAGATGTCCAGAAAAATTGGATATACCAAGCTTATTGAAAGATGCCCACGAAAGATTTAAGGGTGTGTCTGGCCGTCGATTGTGGGAATAAATTTTTGAGATATTATCATAAATTGTTAAAGATATAGTCTCAACTCATCTTCACAGGCAAGGGGGAGAAGGAAAAAAATACTGTATCTCAAATGTTTGTCTCTATTAAAATTTCTTTCTATTTCCTATTCCCTTTTCTACTGATGAAATAACATAGTGATTAAAGGGAAAAAATTTAACAATATCCAAATCCAAAAGCAACAATTATTTTCTTGCATAGAAAAATCTGCTTCTCCTAGTAGGGCATCAATTCTTTCTGTTAAATGGTTAGGGGGAGTTGTGCAACTAAATGCTGCATAACAGTTAGTTTCTTGAGTAAAGCGATCGCTCACCATTAATAACAAAGTTTCCGCCAACAATAACCCATCCACTTGTTTTTTTGCCCACTGGTCGGCACGGATTTCTCGCAGAGTCAAAAGTTCATCCCACAAAACTTTAGTATTTGGTAAAAAAGGGACTATTTTACCCAACCAACCAAGCCAGAAAAACCAAAAAGTATCTCGATAATAATCATGAGCTTGTTCGTGATTTAAAACTGCATCAAGTTGATCAGAATTTAATTTTTCTATAAGTCCTTTACTAACAACTAATTTAGAATGCCAAAAGCCTATTTGAGCACTAAATAAAATTGGATTATCAAGCAAAAATACAGATTTATCTTTAATATTTATTTGAGGATAATCATTAATCTTTTGCACAGACTTCCAACCTTTATAGGCTAAAACCAAACCCAAAATAGATGCCCATCCGCAAAAACTCCAGGCCAATATATAACTAATCCATCCACTTGATAATCCTAGCATTTCTCCTTGAGGCCCCATACAAATTACTGCAATGGCCGTTGCAATTAACAGTAGGGGAGAAGAAATAAATAGTAGTAAAGAGCGCTGCCAACGGACTAACCAAAGAGTAGAAATAAAAAAATCTAGACATCTTAGACTAATAGCTAAACCTAGAGCCAAAAATATAAGAATTAGGTGCATTATTTTTTCTCCTTCCTAGCTCTTCGTATAACTTTTAGTTTCTGAGCGATCGCCTCTATTTGCTCCATACTAGCAGAATCTAGACTATCGGCAAAAGCGGCCACCACATCAGGATTTCCTACAGCCAGAAATTGATTTAATTGTTGGTGCGCTCTCAAGATTTTGGCTTCTTGACGAGAAATCAAAGGTCGCCATACAAAGGCACGCTCTCTTGGATCACAGATTAACCAACCTTTCTGAGTTAGGCGACGTAGTACAGTTGTTATTGAAGTATAAGCTAACTCTCGTTTAGGGTCAGCTAGAATAATTTCATGTACCTGTTTAACTGTGGCACAACTTAAATCCCAAACAATATTCAAAATTTCTGTTTCCAGAGGACCAAGGGACATTTGTTGTGGACGGTAATTTGGTAGAGGACTCATAATTGTTAAATTTTCGATTTTGCTTTGGCCTAGTTCAAAATTCTCTGTTCTTTATAGTAACAGGACTTACCCAAAGGAACTAATTGTAGAGTAAATATCTAAAATAATTGCCTAATTCCCAAAAATAAACTGTATATAGCGGGACTACCTGGAGTTTGAGATTTTTTACACCGAAAATGGCTCCAAACCGACTATTAGCAAGGTAAATACCTTAAAGAAGTAAAAATAGCTAAAATCTAGGCAGATAAAAAAACAGTTAATTCAAGGTAAAAATATTACTGTATAAGGTTGTGAACTTATTTTCAACCTATTTTTTACCGAAAAATTGGGTTTCAAGCCTCGCCCATAAGCGGGCGACTTTTTAGTTGATTTTTTTCACAGGCTTAGTCCATCTTGCTTTTTAGTTCACAAGAAATATATTAGTCGCGGGTGGGCATACCGAGACAAAAAACGGACATTGAGGCCAGCAGCCAGACTACTGCCAAAGTAGCAGCAGCCTGTGAAATGTCAACCCGCCGGGGGCTACAGCTCGGTTGTTACCCAGTGCCTTTAGGCCGGGGAGGATGTCAACAAAGTCCAGCTACGTAATTCCTGAATAAATAGTTTTAGCATGACAATCTGTCTTAATTTGTTGTAGAATAAATTTTTAAGTAGATTAGGTATTAAGATTTGTCGTTATATAACAAAGTGTAAATTTTATTCCTCTCAAATCAATCTTATCGAGAAGTTTGAAGTTGCTGGACAAAATTTAATATAGCGAAGCCTTTTCCTGTCTACCTACTTAGATACAGAATAATCTAAAAAAACAGGGGTTTAAGTATGCGTTTTATCTCTTCTTTTTCCAAGTCTATAATAATACTAGCTTCTGTAGTAATGCTAGTTATCGGTAGTCTAGTATTTTCTAGTCCAGCAGAAGCAGTAGAACATGTAATCAAGATGGGTCCTAACAAAAAGCCTCCATATGTATTTAGTCCTAGTGAAGTAACTGTTCAACCAGGTGATACAGTTAAATTTATACAAGTTAATAGTCGTCATAATGTAATGTTCGATACCAGCACCAAGAAAATTAAAGATCGTACACAAAGAAAAATTTTCAAAAAACTTTCCCACAGAAAATTGTTGAAGAAGAAGAATGATCAAATTGTTATAACAATACCAGACGAGACTAAGCCTGATACTTATGACTTTTTCTGTACTCCTCACAAGAGTTCAGGAATGAAGGGCCACCTAATAGTAAAATCATAGTAGAACTTAACTTGTAAATTACCGAAAAATTTGGTTTAAAGCCTCGCCCTTCTAGGGCGAGTTTTTAATTATTTTTTTGAATACATATTTTTATAATTTTGTTAATTTATAGTGGTCGAATATTGGGCACGGGCATAACTAAATGCTCAAATTAAGTCAAAGATTACTTCTGAATTGCGCGTAGCAATGTAATTAGTTAGCCGCGCTTAGGCACTCCGATATCTAAAAGTTCAGTATTTTAGGGAGTGGATAGTTATTGTTATTTTTAATAAATATTTTTAAAATTTTAGGTAAGGATTCAAGTGAGAGCGATCGCTTCGGTAGTCAAAGTCTGCATACTTGCTGGAAATATTATAGGGTTGACAAAAAAATTAAACTTAATACAGTAAGGATATGAGTGATTCAGTACCATCCCTGACTTCAGAAAACCTCAAGCAGTTGTCAAGAAAAGAACTGGTAAGAATGATCCAGGTCAGAGGGATTAAGCTTTCCCACTTGCTCCGCCAACCCTCAAGAATGATTCAAGGAGCAGACGTAGGAATCAGAGAAAGAGCTAATAAGTCATCATCATCTAGAGTGATATGCCTGACACCACAGGACACGAAAGCCTTTAAAGACTGCTCAAAGAAATCAACCACAGAACGTCCCTGGCGACGACAGGTTTGCACTACACTCAACAAATTAGCTGTGTGCTGAAATCGCTCCATGCTTCTTGAGCCACTATTAACTTTTCGTTTGGTGATTGCTTATCGTAATGAACGTTCTGCCAGATTATTATCAGGGGGAATCTCTGGATGAAATAGAAAATACCACCATTGATCTGCTTTCAACTTCAAACTACGTAACAGTTTACCCCCTTCATAACCTGCTTTGTTACTCCATTGCTTCAGGGTTAAATCTACCTTTTCTTTAAATCTCACAGCCCAATAATTATAAAGATACCGATCTTGAGAGTGCTGCCATTGGCTATAATGGCGAAATCCTTCATCAATTAAGTCTTTAAAAGCTTGGCCAATCTTTTGATTGTTTTCCCCAGGATGTTGAATCAATCTTTGAAAGTGACGGCGCAGGTGAGCTAAACATTTCTGTTGGGCCATAACAGGATAACCATTATAAACACTGAGGCCATCACTACTAATCACACCATTGTACTCACTGCCTAACTGGGATTCTAGCTCCCTACGACTTCTCGTGTCTGCCCCCGGAATAGACAGAAATCTTTATTGGTAAATACCCATAGCCACTCCTTAATTCCTTTCACGGGCCAAGGTGTTTCATCTATATGGATTGATGGTTGTTCTGTTTTTAGCCAATTTGATAACTGTTCTACATGAGGTTGAATTGCTTCTTCCAACCTTTGAAGTGTATTCACTAAAGTCCCTATACCAATCTCTATTTTCCCTAACTCCCATAACATCTCTTGTTGTTTTTCATAGGGCAGATGTCCATAGTTCCCTAAGCATCCCAGAAAGGCTTGTAATTTTACCCCCAAATCTTGTCCTGGCATCATTTCTGATAGCCATGAAGCGGATGTGACCATTCTACACCCTTGACATTGGCAAGACATTCTACGGTATTCTACTATTTCTATGGGTTTGTCCACCAGTTGTGCTACTTGTTGAGTCTCTATTGTCACTGGTTGCTCTAAAAATTCTGTTTGACCACAATGACTACAGCTAGATGGCTCTAAAATTTCTATTCTGTCAACCCTCGAAAACCCTTGGCAGGTTTTCTTCTGATGCCCTGGTTGCCCTCCCGGTCGTCTCTTTTTTTCTCACAGTTTGAACCATCTTTAGAGTGTTTGGATTTTTCTGATTTTTTGAGCAGGTCTGTTGATGGTGGCTTGGAAGAACTTTTGCTGTCTAAATCTCGACTAATTCTTAATTTCTCAATTTCTATTTGTAGTTTTTCTATGAGCTTTTGTTGAGTCAATAGTATATTCACCAGTTCCTTTTTTGACAACTAGTTGAGTTTTTCTGGAGTTAGGAATTGCACTGAATCACTCATCTCCTTACTTTACTATAGTTTGATTTTTTGTCAAACCTATAATATTTCCAGCAAGTATGCAGACTTTGACCACCGAAGCGATCGCTCTCACCTGAATCCTTACAATTTTAGTAGAAAGAAAAATTTAGCATTAAAAACTCTTTGATAGTAATTAATTAATTTAATTGTTGTGTTTGACAAAATGTCTTTTGACTTAATATTGAGCTTCATTAATAATAATCTGTGTTCGTATTGAGAGAGAAGAACAAATGAAAAAATTACTATCAATTGTAGTCTTAGCTATAATCTTTGTTATTGTGGGAATACAACCTCCAGCTTTAGCTGCTGATAATGGAAGCAAAATATTCCAACGCAAATGTGCAAGTTGCCATAAGGGAGGTATAAACAAATTTAAGAAGGAAAAGACTCTAAAAAAGTCAGATTTAGAAAAATATGGTATGTTTAGTGCAGAAAAAATTATCTATCAAGTAACAAATGGCAAAAAACAAATGCCAGCATTTGGTAAGCGTCTCAAGCCTCAAGACATTAAAGATGTTGCAGCTTATGTTATGGCTCAAGCTGAAAAAGGCTGGCCATCAAATAAACACAAGAAACGTCGTAAAAGATAGGATATAAAAGTTTTCTACATGGCAAATCATAGCTTTCTCATCTTGTATAATATATACCTTTATTTCTTGATAGTGGGGGTGAAAATCAAAGCTAAGGAAATAATAAAGATATAGCTCTATTTCTTCAGATACATCTTGCCCGGCAATTCCCGGTAAAAGTCGGGAAAACCGTTGATAGCAATGTGACGGCACAACCATCAACATTGGCGGTATCTCGCAATGCTTTGAGGAATATCCCCAAAGCGCCATTCCAATCTCTCGGCATTGAGTGACCGCAGTGCGGACATTTAAAATGCTTTGAGCCTTCTAAGTTTTGATGAACATGGCCACACTTTGTACAGGTTTTGGAAGTATATTCCTCACTTACATCTATATACGGTGGCCCCTCGTTTTAAACCATGGAACTTAAGAGTTTGTTTGAAACGATAACGTGCCCAATGTAGCATTTGGCGAGCTGTTTTTGAGTTTAATTTACGTTTCTTTTTTCCTGATTTGGCAACCATTTGGGATGACTCAAAAGTAGGAATAAAAATAACGCGATACTCGGTTGTTAACCATTTTGCTACTTTTTTATGGACTTCATCTATGAGGTTTTTGATCCTAATCAACAACCTATTAATTTTCTGGCTTATTCGGTGTCTTTTGTATTTATTTTTACGACCTTTTAATGTGGTCTTAGCTCTTATTAGTTTGTCAATATGCCGCCCCAACCGAAATATTCTAGTAATATCCCGATTCCCTATATCAATCAACTTTTCTCCATCAAATCCTGTTAAAAAACTCCGAACACCAGGGTAATATGCAATGATGGATTGACTGTTAGATTTTTCTGATTTAAACTCTACTGGAAATATGGCAAACCAGGGTTTTTTGTCAT
Source organism: Trichodesmium sp. MAG_R03 (assembly GCA_023356535.1). GTDB lineage: Bacteria > Cyanobacteriota > Cyanobacteriia > Cyanobacteriales > Microcoleaceae > Trichodesmium. Next base: position 8,523 of record JAKQYF010000025.1, read on the forward strand.
AAACTAATTGAGTCTCTGCTTTCCAAGATTGTTCTCTCACACAAACTTTATATGTCCCATCTTTTTGCTTTTGTTGGTATTCAACATTAATACTAGGAATTAACTCTGATGGGAGTAAGTTTAATCCTTTTGTTACTGATGGCAACCAAGTACCTTTTTTAAAGTCTTCGACCCTAAATTTAATTGATTGTATTCGGTCTCTAATTGAACGAAATTTTCCGCAACAAGGCTTTTTTGTCCCACTTTTAAGACTAGCAATAAAAGCTGCATGAGCATAATAAATTGCGTTGACTTTAAGATGATTAGGTGATTTTTTAATCCAATCTGGTAGGGCCGAATGGCCATTACCCCCTACCTTTAAGATTACTTTACGCAAATCGTATTTAGAAATAAAACTATGCTTACGTTGATAAGCTATGGCTTGATTAAAGCAATATCTACTTGCTGAACGCCACTGTTTCCAAAGAAGATGGAGACTTTTTTCTGGGTAAACTCTGATCTTTTGAGATTTTAGATGAATACTTTCGGAGTCCGTACAATCAGGCTGAGAAACAGTGGAGGATTGAAAGAATGTCTTTAACCATTTCTTTTTTGGGAGAAAGCTCAACTTTGTGGACGACCATATTTTTGAGCAAATCCATTCTAAAAATGTTCTGAATGTTCTCCAGCCGTGTTTGAGAAATGGCTCTTGAAAATTTCCGATTCTTAACCATCCCAGAAACAACTCAAACCTCTAAAACAATTGCTTGGTTTTCACAGACATTTCAGTAGATATTTATGTAGAAAATCTATCCTTGTGTCTTTCAGTAAGGCAAGAAATTTAGCTATTTTTAGTCTAGCTTTTTCATATCGTTTAGAACCTTTAGTTTTTTTAGATAATGACTTACTGAGTTTTCCGTACTTCAAGCATTCGTTTCCTTAATGGTTTTGGTGCATCAATTTTTTTTACCGCAGTTTTAATTCCTAAATCTATACCTACTGAATTATCAGTTTTAGGCAATACTTCAGGCAAAACTTCTACTATAAAACTTAGAAAATATCGATGAGCTGAATCTTTGATTACTGTTACTGATGATGGAATAGCGGGTAGTTCCCTTGACCACACAATTTTCAGCTTTCCTATTTTAGCTTACGTAAACTTTATGTTGACCAACTTTAAATCCACCTTTTGTAAATCTAGTTGTTGGCAATGACATTCTCCTTTTAAATTTAGGAAGTCTTATAGGTTTAGCTTTTCTGTTGCCTTGAGTTGATTTAAAAAAGTTTTGATCAGCCTGGGTATTACATCGTTTAAAGATAGCTGTAGTGGCAACCGCAGAAACAACGGATCGCCAAACTCTATCCTCAGTCTTTAAAGCCCGAGCAATAAACTGTATTTTGTAGTTCAGAATTAGTCGGTTTTTTGTTTCAAGGTTTGTACTTTTCCTGACAGCAAGCTAGACTATCATTCCAGACAACGCGGACACAACCTTCCGAGCCTTGCTAATTGCTGTTTTTATCCCAATGTTGGATATATACGCTACTTAAATCTTGCTTTCATAGAATGACTTTTGAAGCTAAAAAACATAATAACATAACCTGTGGAAAAAAATCAACTAAAAAGTCGCCCGCTTATGGGCGAGGCTTTAAACCCAATTTTTCGGTAAGTTCTGAAGAATATAAACCACTACCGGACAAACTGTGGCATAACTTCAGTAGCAGTAAATAAACCATAAATACCTCTTCTATATAAATTTACTCCTACTTTCAAATAGCCAAATGCTGGACCACAAACATTAGCTGCCATGCTTGTTTCATCTCCTAATGTAAAGGTATGAGTAGAAATTTTACCTTCAAAAGTGCGACCAGTCACCTGAACATTTGTACTCAAAGGTTTTTTCGGGTTGCGAGTATCAACGATACCTCCTACTGTTACCCGATCGCGATCGCAAATTCCCCCTAACTCCAACATAATATCGTCAGCATGTTCCATATTCTCCAATTTCAATAGACCATTTGTCTGTTCTAGCAAAGCTTCTACCTCACCATCAGTCATAGCCTTAGCTTTTTCCACATTATATCCGGGCAAATGGCCAATATCCTCGCGGATTGTGGCCCGGTAAGCTTCCCAATTAGCAATACCCACTCCAAAAGTAATTTTCACACTATGAATTTCCCCATAACTCTGAGCTGCTATAGCTGCTGCTGCAGTTAATAAACCAGGAGTTGCGCCACAACCAGTCATATAAGTAATACCTGCAGCTTGTAACTCATCTTTGAGGACCAATAATTGTTCTACGGCACTAGTTCGCTTTATGGCATCCACCAATACTCCACGCCAACCAGCAGCAATAAATTGTTTTGCAACACTTGCCATAAAAGTATTAGGCAAGTTAGGAAGGGCCAGAAAATAACCATCCACAGTATCAGCTACTTTAATTAATTCTTCAATGCTCTGACTACTTAAAACGCCACCAGGTTCTAAATAACCCAAAGACCCTTGGTTATTGTACATAGTCATACACTGGTCAGGATTTAATCCTTGACGGTTGTAGGCATAACCTTTTTGGTCGGCAGCAGCAACCCAGACCATTTCTTGTTTAGGTGTAAGTACCTTAGCTGCAGCTTGTCCCAGACCGCCGAAACCTAAAACACCTACATGAATTTGATTGTTAGAAGTTGTGATTTGCATAGTACTGTTAAACTAAGTCAACCCATTTCCGGGTAAATCCTTTATTGGGTCTGCTCGTCTTCCGAACCGGATTTGAGACTTTCACCTCATCACGGCTCTTCTCTTAAACATCCCTTCTCATGGGTACATCCTTAAAATTGTACCTTAGACGCAATGAGTCCTAATGTTCACTGCTTTAAATCCTTGGCAATTTTAACGTCGTGGCAATGTCGTTATAATACTTGGGTTTTTTTATAAGTGTTGTCACCGCCTTTAGATCTGGGAACGATGTGGTCAACTTCGATTATATCCCTTGGTCTAAAGTGTAATCCACAATGCGCATTTGTTCTTTTGCCGTTTTAACAGCGTTGCAGCTTCCTTCCTTGGGTCTGGGTGTTGGCCAATGCTGCTACTCCAATAAATCCAATTACCGTCATAAGGGGATTTATTACCTTTAACTGTGATGTGCCATTCTATAGGGACATCTGAGTGTGGGTTTAGTATATATTCGCTGTTTCTTTAACTTTGGGGAAATACTTTTTCTTGACATCCTCCCCGGCCTAAAGGTACTGGGTAACAACCGAGCCGTAGCCCCTCGCCGGGTTAATCATTTCACAGGCTGCTGCTACTTTGCCAGTAGTCCGGCTGCTGGCCTCAATGTTCGTTTTTTTGTCTCGGTAAGCCCACCCGCGACTAATATATTTCTTGTGAACTAAAAAGCAAGAAGGACTAAGCCAGTGAAAAAAAATCAACTAATAAAGTCGCCCCAGAAGAGCGAGGCTTTAAACCCAATTTTTTGGTAACCCATTTGGCTGACTTATTTGGATGCCTTCTACTTGCCCATCGACCTCGTCTTATCCATAGGAGATTATCCAATTTGTTGAATATCTTTTTACTGACTACGGCTGAGAAGTAGTTAGCCCATCCCCTAATTATCGGATTTAGTTTTGCTATTAGAGTTTTAGCAGGGGCATTTTTGTGAAAATCAAATATATCTGCCAATTTACGATAATGAATTTTGATGCTCTTGGGAGATGGTTTAATCAGTGTTTTAGTTAAACTAAACCAGGCAAGTTACCTTACCCGATTCGTCTTCAGAACCGGACTTGAGACTTTCACCTCATCCGGATCCTCTCCTGAGCGTCCCTTGTCATGGGTACATCCTGCACTAGAGTTAACATATCGTTAATCCATAAGTAATTATCAGGTAAATCCTGTGACTTAAATTTTGGATATGCTTTAACGTCCAGTGCTGTTTTACTGTCGTGACAATGTCGATGTAATAACTGCTTATTTTTGAGTGAGTTATTACCTCCTTCAGACCTTGGTTTTATATGGTCTACTTCCATAAGGTCGTCTGGCCTGAAGTAATTTCCACAATGTGCGCATTTACCTTTCTGTTGTTTTAACAGTGTTGTAACTTCTTTCCTTATGCCGGGATATTTGCCTAGTCGGTTGACCCAGTATATCCAGTCTCCGTTATAGGATGAGTTATTACCTTTAACTTTTACGTGTCGCACAATAGACACGCTAGAGTGTTGGTTTAATACATATTCGCCGTCGTTAAGTATCCAGTTTCTGGAGCCCAGAGCGGGGAAGTATTTACTTTTTACCCAGTGAGCGGACTTGTTAGGATGTCTTCTACTTGCCCATCGACCTAATCTTTTCCATAGGAGGTTATCCATTTTATCAAATACCTCTTTACTGACTACGGTTGAGAAGTAGTTAGACCAACCTCTGATTATTGGATTTAATTTTGCTATAAGTACCTTGGTAGGAGCTGTTTTCATAACATCACATATTTCCGCCATCTTTTTATAATGAGTTTTTATACTCTTATTTGATGGTTTAATCAGTGTTTTGAATTCTTGTTTGGTTGTCTTAACTTTCCACTGCCTTACTGTGAATCCTAGAAAGTCAAATCCAGGTTTGTTCCCTTCATATTCTTCTAAGGTGTGGGCAATTTTGGTTTTTTCTGGTTTTAGCTCTAATCCTACCTGGTTTAACCATTCCTGTATTACGGCTTTTGCTTGTAACAATACTTTGATGTCCTTATGTAGAATTACAAAGTCATCAGCATATCTTACTAGGGTTAATGCCTGTTTGTTTTCCGCCTTTTTCCCCGGCAGGTTTTCGGCAAAGTTTTCTAGACATTTTTCCATACCGTGTAAGGCGATGTTTGCTAGTAAGGGTGATATAACCCCTCCCTGTGGTGTACCTTCCACAGTTTGTGAGAACTTTTTATTGTCAAATACCCCGGACTTTAGCCATTGTTTGACCACTTTTCTATATGGGGATTTTCCTAATTTTCTCATTAGCACATCGTGGTTAATTCGATCAAAACATTTGGATATATCGGCATCTAAAACATATTTAGGTTGATGGTTGATGCTGACATAGATGGCCTGTAGGGCATCATGTGCTGACCGTCCTGGTCTAAAACCATAACTGTTAGGCTCGAAAAGGGCTTCCCATTCTGGTTCCATACCTAACTTTACCAGTGCTTGAAGTGCCTTATCATAAATAGTAGGTATGCCTAATGGGCGTTTTTCTTCTTTCCCTGGTTTTGGTATCCAGACTCTACGGGTTGGGCTTGCTTTAAGATATCGTGACCTTAACATTTCCACCAAGTTAAATCTCTACATTGGGGGAAGACTCTTTATACCATCTATACCCGCAGTTTTTTTCCCCTGGTTGTCCTGAGTCACACGCCTAACAGCTAGCAACCTAGCATAATAACTTTTGGTCAGAAGTTTTTGGTATTTACGCATTTTGCGGATTTCGCCACGGCTGGATGCTTTATAGATTAACTTTTGCAACTTAAACACATACCCCTCGACTTTTTTCCAGTCTATATCCTTCCATTTAAGGTTAGGATTGACACAAATTTGGTCGGGCATATCGTAAGTGTCCCATGCCACACTTAAAAAGGGCTTTGGGTCTCCCAATCTTCTTTTTAGTATTTCAGCTTTTTTCATGACTAATCATTACTCTATACTACGTTCAACAGTGGGTACGTCTGCCTGATGGCTTCTTACCCAATCCTACTCCCTCTAGAACCTACATCCTTACGTGTAGATTGACCTTGAATGGCTCCCTAAGATTTCGACCTTTATTCTTAGGTATCCTAGAAGGGTTTCTTCGTTCCCTTATACCTTTGTTACGACCAATTAAGAGGGGTAAACTCTCCCGGGAGGCGCTGTATGGTTGCTTAATGAGATCTGGACCATAATCTCATCCATTGGCCTTCTGACTTTCGTCCTACATTCCTTAGCTACCTTTGGAATGGTTCTACGTAACGAGAGTTTAATTACCTTCCTGTTCGTCCTCTTTTTGGTCTCTGCTAGAGGTTTCACTAATTTGGTAGTTATAGCTTTAACCCCATTTATGCCAGCTTCAAGGATTGATGTTCAGTCGCTACCTTGTGGCCTATGCTGTCAACCCAAACAACAGGGTGGTAGGAATTACACCTACAAGGTTATAAGAGTTATCCACAAGTCGAGAGGTCTCATGTGTTGACTTGGGACGGCTATTTATACACTAATTAAAGGTTTAGTGGCCAACGAATCGCACAACCCAAGTTTAGTTGGCTTTACCTGACCTTGCCTGATTGTGAATCCTAGGAAGTTAAATATGGCTTTATTGCGACTGATTTAGTGAGGTAAAATCTCCCGGAGAGTTCAGCATGGTTGTTGATATTACCGCAAAGATAGTAATATCCGAGGCCCTCTGACTTTTGTCTTACGTCCCGTAGCTATCTTTGGGATGGTTATGATGACGAGAGTTTTATTACCTTCATGTTCATCCACTTGTCAGTCTTTGCTACAAGTTTCACTTATTTGATAGTTAGACCTATGACCCCATTTAAACCAGCTTCACTGATTGATGTTCAGTCTCTACAGTGTGGCCTATGCTGTCAACCCAAGAAAAGGGCAGATGGAATTTCACCACCAAGGACATAAGAGTTATCTACAAATCGAGGTTTTCCTCATGTGTTGATTTGAGACTGCCATTTATACCCAGTTTTCTGGTTTAGTGGCCAACGAGTCGCACCATAACACTAATAGCAGTTAATTTAACTAGACAGATTTTTATGATCTGCTAAGTTGCAGATACATCTTGCCCGGCAATTCCTGGTAAAAGTCGGGAAAACCTTTCATAGCAATGTGACGGCAGAACCATCAACATTGGCGGTATCTCGCAATGCTTTGAGGAATATCCCCAAAGCGCCATTCCAATCTCTTGGCATTGAGTGAGCGCACCATCCTGAAAATCATTTTAGTTATTAGTTAAAGTCATTTACCTTATGAGGTACACATTTAGCTTTGTATAGCCACTATATATGGTGTATTTTTCCTAATCATTTTCAATATTTAAACTACAATTAGTGCCTTTGCGTACGTCCTGAAATCTTATACCAATTTCATAAACTTAGACTACACTGCTTGTCTTAATATTTATCAAATATTGACAGAGATATTATGTGTAGCCATACTTAAGAAAATTGGTATTAATATATGACTTCCCAGTTTGGAAAGTTCAGGATAGATAATAGAGGTGTTGACATTCTGCGAAACGGTATAACTTGTCTAGTTTCCACTCCGAAATTTCGTCATGGCTGGGTTTACTATCTTGACGGTTTCCAAAATATACGCCAAACTTAACAAATAATTCATCTACTGCTTCATAATATAATAACTTTTGTTAATAAATGATTCGCTATCTATCAGTTAGTAAAAATTGATTTAGATTAAAAGCAAGTCATTTAAAAAATCAAGAAGCAACTTCATTAGATATTCAGTTTGAAAAAATTGGTTTATGTTTATAATTCTACAACTGTTCATCATTTAGCTATGAATATGGAAACTTTAGAGTTCATAATTCACCCAGATGGTCGAGTACAGGAAAAAGTAACTGGCATTGTCGGGAGCTCCTGTACAGAAGTCACTGTAGCAATTGAATCTGAGTTAGGTATTGTCTTAACTCAACAGTCAACTTCTGAATACTTTGCCCAAAAGCAGTCTCAGTCTGATACTGCTACAAGCAAAGTTTCTTCTTTTAGCAACTGGTAAAATTATTTTTTTGTTTAGTTCTGTTTATTGCTTTATAAGATAACTATGTCACACTTTAGTCAAATCAAAACTCAAATTCGTAATCTGAAGTCTTTACAGTCTGCTCTGACAGATATAGGTATAGAATGGAAGTCTGGCCCAACACAAGTCCGGGGTTATCGTGGACAGACTAGCACTGCTGAAGTGCTTATAGAACAAAAAAATGGGTATGATGTAGGCTTTAGCTGGAATGGTAATGAGTATGAACTGGTTGCTGATTTACAATTCTGGCAACAAGCATGGTCTGTAGATCGGTTTCTTAGGATGGTGACTCAGCGTTATGCTTTCCACACTGTAGTCAATGAAACTGCTAAACAAGGATTTCAAGTTACTGAGCAACAAAAAAATCAGGATGGGTCTATCCGTCTAGTTGTTCAACGTTGGAGTGCTTAAATAGCAGACAGCAATTAGTTATCGTCACTCAGCTAGGACTTATACACTTGATTTCTATTCTTAAAAACAATGATTTATCCTAAAAACCGAGTTTTTTTGCGTAAGTCCTATAAGTTTTTCATATTATTGAAATGTGGAAATGGAAAAGTTATTTCATCTGTAGTCACATCTGCCAACCTTCATCTCCCTATCATAAAAGGTTTTTAGGAGTCCTCAGATAATGGATAACTTTTAAAGGCAGAATAGGGGGGACAGAAAGGCAGTTGGAAGCCTAGTTGTTTGACCCACATTTTAGAGTTAGACGACTTATTAGTTTGGGTTTTGCTGTGCAATATATTTGCGGAGTATTCGGAAAAAAATATTATAGCAGTCGAAGCAAAGGTTAGGACATTACTAAATGCTGAAATTCACTCAGAGATTACTTCTGACTTCTTACTTACCCGTAGTGCTATACTTCGACTGCCATAGCAAAACCCAACAAATATTACAATACAGCATTACTATTGTATTTTTGGGTGGGTTGAACAGCAAAGCCGAGTACACAAAGCTCAAAGCTTTATAGATATCTTTAATAATATTATTATGACAAAATGTTAGATTTTTCTCTATCCTCCTGTGAACCTAAAACAGAACGTTCCGGTTTGGAACCTGAACTTGGTGAGATATTACGGGATACTCCACCAAGTTCAGGTTTGGAGCCTGAACTTGGTGGAGTGTGGCGACAAAAGGGAGTTTATGTTGATGAAGTTACCTGCATCGGTTGTAAACACTGCGCCCATGTTGCTCATAATACTTTTTATATAGAACCGGAACATGGTCGAGCGCGCGTTTTTCAGCAAAATGGTGATCCTCAAGAGTTAATTGAAGAAGCGATCAATACTTGTCCTGTAAATTGTATTCACTGGGTTGATTATACTAAACTGAAAACTCTTGAACAAGAGCGCAAGTATCAGATGATTCCTATTGCTGGGGGTCCAGTGGGTCATAGTCAAACACATATTCTTAGTCATAGACCCAAGCAAAATCAGACGAAAAAGGAAATTTGAATCTAATAAGTTAGTGGTCGTACTGTAGTGGGCAGACATAGTTAAAATAGTGAATTATCGTAAGGAATGAGAATTAAATAAGGTCCAGCATTTTTTTGAGATAACTCAGATGATATGGAGTTTAGGAAATTTCACTTGCGTAGATAATAAAATCTTCATTCCTAAGGTATTTAATAATCTGTAGGGACGTTCTCTGGAATGTGGGTTATACCAATTTTATAAACTTAGACTACACTACTTGTCTTAATATTTATCAAATGCTGACATATGATGTGTAGCCATACTGGAGGAAATTGGTATTACAACCCACCTTATACTAAGTCTCAAAAGTCCTGCTATACTTGGAAGCTTGCCAAAATAACTTTCCTTCATAACCGAAGTTAGCAATAATATCGAGTATTTCCTCCAACAAATAATATTTAGAAATAGAGAACTCAAGTATAGCAAGGTTTATAGTAATTGGTATTATGCAGATACATCAAGCCAGGCAATTCCTGGTAAAAGTCGGGAAAACCGTTCATGGCAATGTTACGGCACCAGAAATATACTAAAAGGGTATTTTCGACTCAGAAGCTAGATTACAGCCACCCGTTAATACTAATAACTAGGGCCTACTGAGAAAGTCTTTTTAAGAAGCAGGGGGCCCAACCCTAATCAAGATTGTTGAGGGGAAATGGAGGTAGTCAGATATATAGCAATGAGTACCCAGATATTTACAAGGCCCCGCTTAAAGTGCCTTCTAGAAAAGGTGTACAAAAAAGAATGTCTCAATATGCCAGCGCACATAGCAATATCTTTGTATCTTGATTTTTCTGTCATGGGAGTGCCTGAAATACTAACTTTTTCAGCTTGAAGGACCGAAAACCAGGTAGTTTTTTCCAAAAAAAAAGGCTAATATCTTAATATTTGTCAATGCTTTTATATTTAATCGGCAAACCCTAACTATTAATAGCTTATGTAATATGTGTTTTTCTTTAGAGACTTTATAGTTATTATCAAGCAAGGCAATCAAAGTGTTAGTTTTATATACTATAGTTTGCATTACGGAACGTAGGATAAAAAGACCAAAACCTTAAGTTTTGTTCACGAATCATTTCGTATCTGGACTTTGAGATTTTTAACACCGAAAATAGCTGGAAACCCAGTATTAGCAAGGGAAATACTTCAAAGAACTAAAAATAGCTAAAACCTAGTAGATTAAGAAAAAGGTTGATTAAAGGTAAAAATATTACTGTATAACCCACATTCCGCACTTCTTAACATTAAATTAATAAGTTTTATTAATATATCGCCCCGAACGCTCTCCCTGAAAGCCTTATAGCTATGGACATAGATTTTTACTGTGCTCAAGAATTGTAACTAATTTTCTCATCAAAAATTAGTTATAGATATTGAGTTCTAGAATGAAAGTTTTTCGTCTCAGTCTCTTTGAGAATGTAAATATATATAAAGATATATGAATATCTGTGGAATGTCGGGTATAAGATTTTGAACCTATTTTTTCCATAAGTCCAGGTATTGCCATAGAGCGAAAACCCTCTACATAGCAAAAAACTAAGTAATGCTTCAATACTTAGCTTTCTCCTTTAATTTTTAATTTAAATGGCGGGAGGCGGATTTGAACCACCGACCTTCGGGTTATGCTTACCACTACAGCTTTAACTGCCTTAACTCTAAAAATATTAGAATTAGTTTGTGGTCTGGACTGTCCCTTTACCCTCAGCTTCTATAAAATCATCACTGTTAGGGTACCTGCCAACCAGTCTCTACACCTTCTCCTAAAGCTTGGAGCTTGGCTCGGGATTACCCCGCTAACGGCTTCCCCGAATTTGACAAGTAATCACATAAAAGTTTCCTTATATGCCGCCCTTTATAAGGTAAAGATTCAAGATAACCGACTAGCAGTTTCGATTTATGCTGAATTTAACTTATCTTTCCTTATAACTTGAGCCCGACGAGCTACCAGACTGCTCTATCCCGCGTCAACTTTTTTATTATAACCATAACCAAATTAAAATTGCAACCCCTTAATCAAATATTCTCATTTTTTTCTGAACTGTCCACAGAGCTAAATTATCGACATTTCTCCAACTACTTCCAAACGCTTGACATTGCTAAGTAAAATATAGTTTTCCGCCAGAGTTTCAGCAATACTAGGAGCTATCCAACCCATCTGAGTTAATAAATGAATAGCTACTGCATATTTTGCCCTTTTTGCACCATCATTAACTTTTATAGCTAAACCCATACCCTCACCTACCCGGCCAATACATTGGACTCCTTCAGCTCCAGACTTACTAACAAGTTCTCCTGAAGTTAAGCGAATTAACTCTGTATCAAAATTTCCCTCTCCTGCAACCATTTCTGGATGATAGGTCATAGCGCGGACAATTCGTTCTAGATCCAAACTATTACCTGAAGCTAATTTTGCGTACAATGTAGCCATTTGACTCAATTGTAGGAGATAAGTTGGAGCACCACAGTCATCACGAGCGCCAATAAATTCTGGTGCGGGCATGGCCAATAATTCAGCAACTTTGCTAATAATCAATTTTTGTACTGGATGTTTCATTTCTAGGTAAGACTCCATAGACCAATTTCTTTGTTGACAAATAGCTAGCATACCTGCGTGCTTACCAGAACAATTATGTTGCAAAGGACTATTTTTTTGAGGTGGAATTGGACATTGTAGCTTTGAGGGATCAATATCACAACGCCATAAAATGTTAAATACCTGTCTGGCTTGCTTTGTTGTACCTTCATGAGAGCTACATATAATAGCTAAGTCTATATCAGTTAAATTATACTGTTCTATAATACCTGTGGTAGTAACTGCTAAAGCTTGAAATGGTTTGAGAGCTGAACGAACAAATGTAGCTATATTAGCATCTCCCGCCACAGATAAAACTCGGCCTCTATGGTCGCATATTGTGGCCTGAACTTGGTGAGTAGATTCAACAATACCTTCTCTAAGTAGTCTGACTTTCAGTTGTGTAGTTTGTGTTCTTTTTTCCCTAGTCATTTCAGTTATCAGTTATTAGTTATTAGTTATCGGTACCTCCAGCTTCAGCAATAGCCAGGAAAATTAGGATTTTCCTTTTGACCATTGCCCTCAAACCTATTCCCAAAAAGCTGTAAAACTTTGGACACAAATAAAATAGGATTGCTATATAATTATCATAATTTTTAATAGTTACTTTAGAATATTTTATAGACATAACCAGATAATTCCACCAATAAAAATTACTAAGGTAAAACTATAAAAAGTTTTGTGTAATCTTTGCATAAGTGGTTGAACTTGATATTCAAGTATTAATCGATCTTTTGTAATTTCCTCTGGTGTTTTTAGCCATGTTTGTCCATCATACCAACCAGACTCCTCATAAAAGACTGTGGTATTCTCTAGACGCGATCGCACATAATTCCAACCCAGATAAAGTCGCAACAATACCAAAATTAGAATTAAACTTGCTCCTGCCGAACCACTCAGTAAAAATTGCACCAGATCTTTTTCTGGTGCAAAACTTGCTGCTGCTACAGGCCCTGATACTAACCAACTCCAGACCCAAACGCAGACTAGCTTCTTTAAATAAGAGAATATTTCTAATGTCACCCAGCAAAAGAACCAAGAATTTTTGATTTCTTCATATTCGTTTACTGGCTGTTGTTCTGGTGGAACGGGAGAACGAGATGTTATTTGTCTAATCATAAATAAATTTTTCCCTCATCTATTTTATACCCGCAAATAAAGTAATTCATATTGACAGTTTGAGTCTAATTGATCAATGATGAAATATCTATTTTTTCTGCATGACCCCAGAATGCTTCTAAGTTATAAAAATCTCGTTCCTCAGGTTTCAAAATATGAACTATAACATTAGCGTAATCCATTAATATCCAAGAACTTTCCTTTTGGCCTTCTACCCCTAAAGGATAAACTTGCTTCTCTTGTTCTACCTTTTCGGCGATCGCCTGAGATATACCTCTTACTTGGACATGAGAATAACCTGTAATAATCACAAAGTAGTCTGCCAAATAAGATACTTCTGATACTTTAATGACAACAATATTATCTCCTTTGCGGTCCAATGCTGCATTAACAATTGTGGATGTCAATTTTAAGGTTTGATCTGGTTCCAAATTTATTGCACTTGTTTTAGTTGATAAGGATTGAATATGAGGGTAATTTGACATCAAATTATCTATTTCCTTAATTAATTAATTAATTAATTGATCTTAGCTAATTTTTGGCCTCTATATTGATCATATCTTATTAATTTCTTATGTACTTCATCTTCTTCTGATCCAGTTATTTTTTGGCCTTTTCCATAAACAAATTTCTCGTCAATATAATTTTGTGGGTGAATCAAACTATAGCAATCCTATTTTATTCATATCAAAAATCTTGCCACTTTTTGAGAATATGTTTGGAGATAATGGTTAATAAATAAGGCTTTCAGAGTTGATTTCTACTTTTTGAATTGTTACAACCTATGTGCGGATTGCTATATGTAAGTCAAGTGGTTGCTTTATAGTATAATCACAGGTGAACCAAACTGCGTAGTTAGAGTTTTATTTTGAGCTCTTTGTCTCAAATCCTCTAGCTCAGGGGCATTACCTCTATCAGGTTCTAAAGTACCTCCCAAGAAAATCACCCAACTTAGCTGATTCATAGTCGGAGATCCTAATGTAGGATTAGCAATCACAGCTAAGATTTCCCGTTATTCTATGCCAATTTTTTTTCCACAATTGCACTAACATCTGCGTGGAGCAAGTGAGAACAAATTGATAAGCTTTTGTGCATTTAACGACTTATTGTTGTATGTCTCATTCAGAGAAAAAACCCTTCTAAATTCTAGATTCTAGCTTACTAATACACATTTTAAATGAGTATTAGCTTAATACTGAGTCCATTTCTAGACCTTCTGACTTAGAGATTTGTAATAGACTTTTAGAAGAAAAGTATTTAGCTAGGTCATGTATCAATCCTGTCAGTTTAGCTTTTTCTTGATTTAGGCCATAGTAGCTAGCTAGTTCCTCCGCTATTTTTTCTACCCTGAGAATATTTCTAATTCTCGAGGTGGGGACATGAATTGACAGCCATTTTAAAACTTTTTCTTTCAGTTGAACCAAGCCTAATGTTTCTGTTTTGATTGACAGTTCCTCAGCTTTCATAGAAATTATTTTTACTCAAAAGTGATAATTGTGATAAAAGTTTACTGTCAATAAAAATTACTATCGGGACTTACACAAAATAGTAGCAAAAAATAAGCTCAAGTATAGAGAGGGAAAAGTTTTTACGTCGAAAAGGTATAAATCCTTTATTACCAAGGGTTGTGGCCATTTTTAAGGTCGTGACGTAATTTACTTGTCTAGACTGGCTTTCAAGCAGTTTTTCCGCCAAAAAATGTCTAAGTACCACTATCTACAGATTGACATCAATCATAATAGGAGTAAATTTTAAGTTAGGAACTCTTGACTTAATTTTTTTCATACTAATTATTAATAGTGAACATCAAAAGAATCTTATTGTTGGCATCTAACCTAATTTGAGTCAGTCACTATCTCCAATAATTGAGCGGTTTAGCTATGCATAAATTTTCTTTGATCTTGGTAGTTATAAAGAATATTTCAGGCAAATGATGTACAAGGCATGAATGTTAAAATTATTGTATTGCGATTATCTTGCTCCCTAGTTGTGTACCTCATAACATAGAGAAGTGCTATAAATAGATAAATATAAAGTACTTTTACCTTGGCAATGAAAATTTTATGATTAATGTAGAGCTTTATGTACTAAATTATATTTAATTATATTAAATTATATCAAGATGCACTAGTTAATGAGTAATAGCTGATTTTGCTAGAATAAACTAAATTGAAAATTAAGAAATTTTCCACAGATTTCCTACTAACTGAAAGTCTGAAACATAGAAATATGCCATCTTCAGAGTCCTCATCCCCAATATCACAGTCTGAGGAAACAGCTACTCATTCAGAAACCTTGTCAACTGACTTTGTTGTTGAATTCTGGGGTGTGCGAGGTAGTATACCTACCCCTGGTTGTAGCACAGTCCGCTATGGTGGCAATACCTCCTGTGTAGAAATGCGTGTAGGGGAAAAACGTTTGATTTTTGATGGAGGTACTGGCCTAAGAGTACTGGGTTTAAAGCTACTTAAGCAAATGCCAGTCGAAGCTCATATATTTTTTAGTCATACTCATTGGGACCATATTCAAGGTTTCCCATTTTTTGTGCCTGCCTTTGTACCTATTAATAAATTTCACATATATGGAGCAATAGCACCTGATGGTACTACAATTAAGGAATCTTTATCCGATCAAATGGTAAATCCTAACTTTCCTATTCCTTTACAAGTAATGGGATCGGAAATGAAGTTTTATGACTTTAGTAATGGAGATGTAATTCAGGTAGATGATATTAAAATTGAAACAGCTTCTCTAAATCACCCAAATTTTGCTATTGGATATAGGGTTTGTTGGGAGGGTAAAACTGTAGTTTATTGTCCAGATACAGAACATTATGAAGACCACTTTGATGAAAATGTACTTCATCTAGCCCGTAATGCTGATTTACTAATTTATGATGCTACCTACACAAATAAAGAGTATTATGATGTTGAATCACCAAAAATTGGTTGGGGACATTCTACTTGGGAAGTAGGAGTAGAAATAGCAAAGAAAGCAGGAGTTAAACAAATAGCTATGTTTCAACACGATCCTGGTCATAATGATGATTTATTGGATGAAGTTCAAGTGGCTCTCCAATCAATACTCCCTAATGGGTTAGTAGCAAAAGAAGGTATGACAATCCCGATTCTTCAGTCAGGTTTAAAATATCTATAAATAAGCAAGTAGCACAGAGACTATATTCATGTCAAGAGCTAATCTCAGAAATAGGTGTAGACAAAGGCCGACTCTTTTTTTACTGTTACTACTGATATTTGTATGGACCACGAGTTGTGTTTTGTTTATGATAAAAATCTCTACTGCAACGACTATTTCACAAATTAATTCTGAGTTAATTAGCAATGTTGATGTGGTTCCTCAAAGTTATCGGTTAGGACTATCATTGTACTTAGAGAATTGTGCTAATTGTCATGTTGCAGTACCACCTCAAGTTATCCCTACAGAAAGTTGGCAAATAATTCTGCGAGATTCTCAGCACTACGGTGTACAACTCCCTAATCTTATAGATCCACCACGTCAACTTGTTTGGAATTATTTACAAGTATCTTCTCGTCGCAAATCTCAGCAAGATGAGATAATACCTTACAGAATTGCTAGTTCTCGTTATTTTAAAGCACTTCATCCGGGGGTAAAACTTCCTCAAAAATTAAATATTAAGGGTTGTATTTCTTGTCATCCCAAGGTTAAAAATTTTGATTTTAGGACTCTTAATTCAGAATGGCTAGATTAAGTAAGTAAGAAGTTGTTTTTGATTGGGAGGATTTTGAGCAACCATACCAAAACATTTCGCCAATCAAGGCTTGGTTTTAGAGCAAATTATTTTGATAATATTTAATTCAAAATTCAAAAGTAATGGAAGTAGGAAGATAGGTTGAAAAACAATCACGATTTACGTAGCACTACTATATAGCAATCCTATTTTATTTGTGTCCAAAATCTTACCGCTTTTTGGTATGGGGTTTTGAGGAATGTTAAATGGGTAAGAGTTTCGGAGTTTATTTCTAATTTTTGAATTTTCACAACCTATAGGCGGATTGCTATATATTTGTGTATAAATTTCTTATTTTCCAGATATTACTACTACAATTAGTGCCATGGCGTAAGTTCTGACAATAATACCAATTTCATAAAATATTGCTACAATGGTTTTCCCTGCTGGTGGGAATTTAGAGATTAATACTGTAACGACCTTTTTTGAATTTGGTATAAAAACTTACCCATGGCCAACCCATCTAAATTAGAGAAACTTTTGACTTACATATATACAGAGAAAGGTTTTTGACAGTTCACTAACTTCCTCTTGCAGATTGAGTGGAAAAAGTTTTTATTCTGAACTATACCCCTAAGTTTTTTTGCTCGCAAAACCTATCCCTAATCAGGGGGTTTTTATACCCGTAAATTTTTGATAAAATAATTCACACCAATTTTTTAACAACTAAATAGTTCTCAACTGACTAAACTCAGACAAGAATTATATTTACAAAATAGACAAAAAATGGTGTTATAAATCACTATTTTGACATTTAATTACTGGAATTTAATTTAGATAACAACTATGTTCAAAAAACTTCTGGGAGACCCTAACGCACGCAAACTCAAGAAATTTCAACCTTGGGTGACAGATCTTAATATTCTTGAAGAAGATATTCAAAAACTTTCAGATGAAGAACTAAAGGCCAAAACAGGAGAATTTAGACAAACTCTAGAAAAAGCAAAAAATAAGGATGAAGAAAAAGAAATATTAGAAGAAATTCTACCAGAAGCTTTTGCAGTGGTTCGAGAAGCAGGAAAACGAGTCCTAGGTATGCGACACTTTGATGTTCAACTCTTGGGAGGCATTATTTTACATCAAGGCCAAATAGCAGAAATGAAAACAGGAGAAGGCAAAACTCTTGTGGCTACCTTACCAGCATACTTAAATGCTCTAACAGGTAAAGGTGTCCATATAATTACTGTTAATGACTACCTAGCGAGACGGGATGCGGAATGGATGGGACAAGTGCATCGGTTTTTGGGTTTAAGTGTAGGGTTAATTCAACAGGGAATGAATCCAGAGGAGCGGAAAAGAAATTATGCCTGTGATATTACTTATGCTACTAACAGCGAAGTTGGATTTGACTACTTGCGTGATAATATGGCAACTAGTATGGATGAAGTAGTACAGCGTCCAT
Organism: Trichodesmium sp. MAG_R03; assembly: GCA_023356535.1. GTDB lineage: Bacteria > Cyanobacteriota > Cyanobacteriia > Cyanobacteriales > Microcoleaceae > Trichodesmium. The sequence continues at coordinate 26,603 of JAKQYF010000025.1, forward strand.
TTAATTTTTGTATTATTGATGAAGTTGACTCAGTATTGGTAGATGAGGCACGAACTCCTTTAATTATTTCTGGGCAGGTAGAAAGACCGAGTGAAAAATATATTAAAGCAGCACAAATTGCGGCAGCTTTAAACAAAGAAAAGGAACATTATGAAGTAGATGAAAAAGCAAGAAATGTTTTATTGAGTGATGAGGGTTTTGCTGAAGCAGAACAATTATTAGGATTACAGGATTTATATAATCCTGAAAATCCTTGGGCGCATTTTGTATTTAACGCTTTGAAAGCAAAAGAATTATTTATCAAAGATGTTAACTATATTGTGCGGGATGATGAAGTAGTTATTGTTGATGAATTTACTGGTAGGGTAATGCCTGGGCGACGATGGAGTGATGGTCTACATCAGGCGATAGAGGCAAAAGAAAGGGTAGATATTCAACCAGAAACCCAAACACTGGCAACTATTACTTATCAGAATTTCTTTCTTCTTTATCCAAAGTTATCGGGAATGACAGGAACGGCAAAAACAGAAGAAGCAGAATTTGAAAAGATTTATAATTTACAAGTAACAATTATACCTACAAATAAACCAACTGGTAGACAAGATTTATCAGACGTGGTTTATAAAACAGAAGAAGGAAAATGGAAGTCTATCGCTCAAGAATGTGCAGAAATGCATGAGAAAGGTCGTCCAGTTTTAGTAGGTACAACGAGTGTAGAAAAATCAGAGTTACTATCTAGGTTACTAGGTGAACTGAAAATTCCCCACCAACTTCTAAATGCTAAGCCAGAAAATGTGGAGCGTGAATCAGAAATTATTGCACAAGCAGGTCGTGGTGGTGCAGTAACTATTGCTACGAATATGGCAGGTCGAGGTACAGATATTATTTTGGGTGGAAATGCTGAGTACATGGCCAAGTTGAAGCTCAGGGAGTATCTAATGCCTAGAGTTGTGAAACCAGAAGATGATGATGGTTTGGGTATGGTACAGATACCAAGAGTGAAAAAGCCTAATTTAGCAAAAGGTTTTGACCCCCAGAAAAAGGTGAAGACCTGGAAAGTTTCACCTCAGATATTTCCAGTTAAGTTATCACCACAAACAGAGGGAATGTTGAAGTTAGCAGTGAATTTTGCAGTGAAAGAGTGGGGAGAGAGAGCGCTGCCTGAGTTGGTGGTGGAAGATAAGGTGGCGATCGCTGCGGAAAAAGCTCCTACTCAAGACTTAGTTATTCAACAGTTACGGGAAGTTTATAATTTCATCCGCCAAGAATATGAAAGCTATATAGAGATGGAACATGACAAAGTAATAGAATGTGGTGGGTTGCACGTTATTGGTACTGAGCGCCACGAGTCACGGCGAATTGATAATCAGTTGCGGGGAAGAGCGGGGCGACAAGGAGACCCGGGTTCGACGAGATTTTTCTTGAGTTTGGAAGATAACTTATTGCGGATTTTTGGTGGTGATCGTGTTGCTGGAATGATGCAGGCGTTTGGGGTTGAGGAAGATATGCCAATTGAGTCTGGGTTGTTAACTCGTTCTTTGGAAGGTGCCCAGAAGAAGGTGGAAACCTATTATTATGATATGCGGAAGCAGGTGTTTGAATATGATGAAGTGATGAATAATCAACGTCGAGCAATTTATGCAGAACGCCGACGGGTATTGGAAGGTAGAGATTTGAAGGAACAGGTGATTAAATATGCGGAGCAAACGATGGATGATATTGCGGAGGCCTATATTAATCCTGAGCTGCCTTCGGAAGAGTGGGAGTTGGATAAGTTGGTAGAGAAGGTGAAGCAGTTTGTGTATTTGCTAGCAGATTTAACACCGGAGCAATTGTTTGATTTATCGATGGAAGAGATTAAGACTTTTATGCATGAGCAGGTAAGGAATGCTTATGATATTAAGGAAGGACAAGTCAATCAGATTCGTGGTGGTTTGATGCGAGATGCCGAACGTTTCTTTATTTTGCAGCAAATTGATACTTTGTGGCGGGAGCATTTACAGCAGATGGATGCATTGCGAGAGTCTGTTAGTTTGCGAGGTTATGGACAGAAAGATCCGTTGATTGAGTATAAGAGTGAGGGTTATGAGTTGTTTTTGGATATGATGACGGATATTCGCCGAAATGTGGTTTATTCTTTGTTCCAATTCCAACCGCAACCTACTGTACAGACTACTGCAGCAGAGACGGTTTAGTTGGGGTAAAAATTGAGTATTTTGAGTGGAGGTATACCTCCATTTTTTTTATGTTTAGGTGTGGGATATCATATCCTATCATGTCCGGTAGCATAGTTTGTGCATAAACAGGACTTACGCAAATTCACCTTGAAAACGCCATATGTAGGGGCGAATGCCATTCGCCCTCACCCTCGTGTAGTGCCCGTGGGTAAGTCCTGATCAAATTAAGTCATTCTTGGAAGAAACCCTTCTGTCTTCTACCTTCTGTCCTCTGCCTTCCTTCCACCAAAGCATAAGTCTTTAGGCGGACATGATATAAACCATTGTTAGCAATACTTTTGAGGCTATTGTCACCCCGTGAGGTCAATCACTTAAATATTAATACTCTGGGGAATTTGAGAAGGTAACAAATACCTATACCCTCGACGGTTCAAATTACGCTTCTCAATGGTCGCTTCAACCTGAGTAAGATTAGCCTGAAACTTCTCCAGTAAAGCTTTCACCCGGGAATCAGTAAAATGCTTGATCGGATATTCACCCAGTTTTGTGTAATAAACAGACCCCAATAAATACAACATAATAAGTTGCATTTGTGCCTGCTCCAGGGGAGGCAACAAATTGAGATAGTCTTCCTCGCTAACTTCACCTTGAAGAATTGAACTAGGCAAATAACCAGCTAATGGAACTGCTGGAGCATAAGACATTATATCTTTTTGTGGGAAGTTAACTGCAGCGTGTTGAGCACTAGCAGTAAAAATAATTAACGTCACAGCATCAATCAAATACTCTAGCGTCTTAATACCTCCATCCTCACCAAAATCAGGTACACGACCACCATCAAAAGCCATAGCTTCCGCTGCCCAAGCTTGTAGTTGCTCATCTGCTTGAACCTTTTCATCTGAAGTATAATAAATATTCAGATAATCTGAAACCCATTGATGAATAGCATCCCAAACCAGCAAAGCATCATCCCGATAAGGATAAACAGGAAGCAAATTAGGATCATCAACCCCACGCTGCTGCAATTGCTTCGGTAACATAGCTCCATTAAAACCATAACTTTGTAACCCTAATACTGCTAAAACACGAGAGTTATCAATTGTAGATGAAAGTAAACTGTCAACTGCACCCCTAGAAGCAATTAACATTTCATGAGCACCCTTGTTAATTAATAAAGTACCTTCAAAGTGAGGACGCAATAGCACACTTAAGCAATGTTCTTGGGGGAGTTGCCGATGGGTAGGTAGAATAAATGCTCCCACAAATAAATGAGTTCTGCCTAAGTGACTTACAGCTTCGTGGAAGTTAGCATCTACTATCTCTACAACTGTTTTGGCAAATAACCAAGCATACCGAGAAGAGTTGGGAGTCAAGATGGGGTTATCCGCTCCTGGGGTTTGACCACATTGAATAGCTACAGGACGTAATTGACGCTTTGGGTCTGAACCTTTTGGCACTGCGAATAAAGCCAGAGGAGCATAAATCTGCTTTTGATGTTGAGGAAAAGTGCCATTAAGAGCGCCTGCTACAATTTTATAGTCTGCTAGATAGAGTCGCCCTTCTGCTCCTGCTACTTCTAATGAATCATCACTACCCATAACTTCTTGATATTGGGTATTTGTCACGGGAAAACGTTCGTCAAGAGTTGACACCCGTTCAATCATCAGGGGATTATAGCCTCCTACTCGCATATAGGCGAATACTTCATCTTCCTCGAAGGTATTAGCTATGCTTGGTATCCCTCCTTTTTCCGGAAAGAGCTTTTCATAGGCAAAGAGCTTTTCATAATCTTTGAGGCTAGTTGCATGACCTTCTGCTTGTCCTGCCATTAAAAGTTTTACAGCTCGCTCTAAGATATCACGAAATATTGAGAGGTCATCTTTGTTGATCAGGGAAAACAACAGGTCATCAATTTCGTGAAAATCTTTGGATACCCCTTCAATCAACAATTGGATCAAAATTTTCCCAATTTTAGCTATGACTCTAATTTTTGTTGATATTTTTTCTTTGGAGATGACTTCAAAGATATATTTAACTACATCGTCTCTTGTGCCTTGATCACCATGATTTCCTCGGTTTGCAATGAGGGTATTTATAAAAAGAAGACGTATGCTTCCCGCCAATAAGAAAGACCATTGACTAGAAGGTTGTTCTTGAGGAGGTAACTTATCCACCATTGCTACAGGAGGAATATGTGTATAGTTGTATTGATATTCCTGTCTAGCTATTTCCAGAGTTTTATTTACCGATGAACTTGTAATATTTTGTAATGAGTTAGTCATATTCAGTAATTTCCTTGAACTAGAAACTATCAGGACTTACGCAAAATATGAAAATATACACCATCTTTAGGGGTTAACGCCCGTTAAACCCTACTAGATATAGTGTTTATGCGTAAGTCCTGACTATGTACAGTTTATCAAAAAAGAAGTTAGGAGTTAGGACTTGCGAGGAAATAAAGGTTCTATTTGCTAGAAGACTACTTAGTTGACATCCTTTTCGGCCTGAAGGCATGGAGATTATGACCGAACCTTAGCTCCTTGGGGTTGACCCTTGGCTACTCCTTTATAATTCTAACTCCTAGATTAATCACACAGGACATATGCAACGGCACTAATTGTAGTAGCAATATCTTGAAAAAGACGAATTTATGACCCATATATAGTGGTACTGCGTAAGTCCTGTCACAATTAAATATATTTCTGCAATAATAATTTGAACTTTTCCTTAGTTGTATCAGGTACTCTATTCAAAGGAGTCAAAATACAATTTTTCAAAGCTGAATGAGAATCAGAAACAAACTGATTTTTACTCAATCTCTGCACAGTTTCTTGAATAACTTTTTGGGCATTCACTACATTCTTGTTTAAATTATTCACCACCATTTCTACAGTTACACTATCATGTTCTTCATGCCAACAATCATAATCTGTAGACAAAGCTAGAGTTGCATAAGCTATTTCGGCTTCTCTTGCTAATTTGGCTTCTGGCAAGTTTGTCATCCCAATGACTGTTGCACCCCAACTGCGATATAAATTTGACTCCGCTTTAGTAGAAAAAGCAGGCCCTTCCATACATAAATAAGTACCACTACGATGCACATTTGCATTTTTTAAGTTTAAACTTTCCGCAGCATCGGCTAGTATTTTTGCTAGTTTAGGACAAGTAGGATTTTCAAAAGTAATGTGTGCTACTATTCCTTCCCCGAAAAAAGTAGATATCCGACCTTTTGTCCGGTCAATAAACTGGTCTACTACTAATAGATCTAGTGGTTTGACTTCTTCTTTAAGAGAACCAACTGCAGAAGCAGAGATTAAATATTCCACACCTAAACGTTTCATACCATAGATATTAGCACGAAATGGTAATTCAGATGGTAATAAAGTATGGTTACGATTGTGCCTAGGTAGAAATGCTACCCGTTCTCCTTCTAAACTACCAACAATAAAAGCATCAGAGGGAGAGCCAAAAGGTGTATTTAGGCTGATTTCTTCTACGTCTTTGAGTGCCTCCATTTTGTATAGACCACTACCACCAATAATGCCAATCTTTACTTCGCTCATGCTTTTTTTACTTTATATTCCTACTACCTAATATTTTATCAGATATAGGCTTGTATTATTTCACGTCAACTTAACTTTTGAGTAATACAGTAGATTTTGGGCAAATGATGTATAGGGTAAATGCTGAAACTTTTGTCATGCACACATCTTGTCCGCGTGGGTGTACCTAATAACAACAGAAAGGGGTTTATTACAGCAGTTTTCATTAACATAGAATAGAGAAATTTCAACTGAAAAGCAGAAGCCAAAAGTCAAAAGTCAAAAATTAAAAGTCAAAAGTTATACCAAATTCAAAAAAGGTCGTTACAGTATTAATCTCTAAATTCCCACCAGCAGGGAAAGCCATTGTAGCAATATTTTATGAAATTGGTATCAGAAAAAAAATCATAGTGATCATAATCGGCTTAAGCATTTAATATTTGTATTTTACTGGAGATTTTCTTGAGTATATAAAGCACTATCTGTTACCATTAAACTGTCAAAATTTAACTGATTTTTGAAATCTTTCATGGCTTGCACAAATTGTTTTTGGTCAGATTCATTTCCCGACCCAATTCTCATCCACAATAGCACATCTCCATCATTTCTACAAATTAGATCCATCATAAATTGTTTTAAATCAGGTTGTTTATCTCTGAAATATCCATAAGTAATTTTGATAGTTTTTGGCTCTAAATCTTCTTGGGTTTCCTACTCCTGAAAAAGACTTTTTCAGCAAGCCCTAATTAGTGATCAAAAAACTTCCGCCTCTTTCCTCCTGACTCCTGTAGGGGCATTTCATATCTCACAGCGTTAACAAAGTATGCGCAAGCAAAACGGCCGTTCGTCCCTACTTCTCTCTAATTTATTTATACCTATTCAATCGGATATGATATGATGTACCTTTTTTGCTCTGACATAAAGATTTTTGAGCTTTTCTAAGTATATCTAAATATAGTTTAATTCTCCCGCCGCTCCCCTGCGGAAGAGCGCGGATCTGCAACCAAAGTTAAGATAAAAATTTTTTCTTTTGTTGTTGGCAAATTATCTAGTTTGACCCTAACAGCCAAAAACCACTATAAGTCATTCCAGAATCATCAGGTTGCACTAACAAAAAATGTAGCCCCTGACTCTGCTGTTTTCTGTGCTCATAAACTTGAGCTGCTCCTGATACTTCTTTATCTAAAAAAGTAGCAACTACCCACCGATCTACTAACCCCGTCTCTAAAATTAACCCATCAGGATTGCCAGGAATATACTTTAAAAGGTATGGTTGGGCAGTTTCTAGCCATCTTGCTAATTTCATAGACTGACGACCACCATCTATAACTACTCCTGGTATTGGTACTGTTGAAGATAACCCTAAATTTAGCGGCAAAAGAAATTCTGGCGCTGCTAAAAAAGGTACGGGGCGTTCAATAATATCATCAATATTGCTAGCAGCTAATGAAGCAAATCTCCAGCGATCGCCCCACAAATTGGCAGCTAATGGTAAAGGTGGAGGAACATCCAATAATAAAGGTTCGTAAAATTCACCAGTATATGCTTCCATATCCTGATATTGTTGCACCCTCTCCAGTAACCATTCTTTTAAAGCAATTGTACGTCTAGTCGGCTCTACTTTCAACCCTAACATTTGACTGGCAGTTTCTATTAACCCCAAGCACTGAGGTCGAAATACTTGAATTATATCTGGTAAATCCTGGTTTTGACCCACTTTTTGCAGTTGTGCCACGAGCCAATTGGTTTGAACTTCTGACTGGGAACATATAGCAATAAATTCTAAGCTACGAGTGGGAGTACAAATTAATAATTCCCATAATTGTTGGCCTTGTTTGTCCTGGAGGGGACGACGGTAATAATCTACTTGCCAGATAGTTGTAGTGTCCATTTTGCAGTCAAAATTCAAATGTCAACAGTCAAAAGTTAGAACGTCAGGACTTACGTAATAGTAACATATACAGGACTTACGCAGTACTACTATATATAGTGTATAAATTTGTCTTTTTCAAGATATTGCCACTACAATTATTGCCGTTGCGTAAGTCCTGATATATAGTTTTTTTGTGTTTATCAGGACTTACGGAGTAGCGCTATATATGGCGCATGAATTTGTATTTTTGGTAGTGCATCAGTAAAGTGTGGGATAAGTATAATGGTCGTTCCAACTCCAAGGAGCGATGGCCAACTCAGCTCTTTGTGCAGCAGTATTTTCTTTGCGAGTATGAACCCAAATCCAATTGAAATAGGCGATCGCTAACCTCACTGTTATCTCTGTCTGTACCCAGACCTTACCAAAATTATTCTGTCGGCGATGCCCGATACCTATCTGCTGTCTGACAATCCCGTTAGTTCGCTCCTTATGTTGTGTTTGGTATGCCCCAATAATGTGCTTCACTTCAGGAGGAAGAACTCGCTCATACCCACCCCAATCATCAGTATGCCAATGTTTACAGTTAGTTGTCCCTTCTGTGTTGGTGATTAATTCTGAGATGAACTGGTCAGTGTGTTTGCCGACACGAGTGGCCAAAATAAATCTACTTGATGATGCTTGAGTCATCCCAATCCAACAATCACCTTCTGTCAATTCATTCATCTGACAGTGTTTTTGTTTTTTTTGACGAATGACCAAAATTCGTCACTACTAATTTGTGAGGAATCTATGTTTTGTACATGGGCATTATGAATCATTTGCCCTTTTTGAGAGGCTGCT
>JAKQYF010000250.1 GCA_023356535.1 Trichodesmium sp. MAG_R03
GGTATGATCCGGTGTATGGGGCTCGACCTTTAAAGCGGGCAATTCAGCGAGAGTTGGAAACGCAAATTGCTAAAAGTATTTTGCGTAGTGAATTTAATGATGGTGATACTATTTTTGTGGACATTGAAAATGAGCGACTTTCGTTGAAGCGGTTGCCTATGAAGTTGGTGACAACTAAATGAAATCAAAAGTTCAAAGTCAAAAGTTCAAAGTAAGATTTTATAGACTTAAAACTTTGACACTACATAGGACTTAGGCATGAACGCTATTGGTAGGATGTATTTTGCTGACGCAAGTTGAATTGCGCACTTCGTAACGCACCAAGGCTCTATACATAGAGCCTTTGCGTAAGTCCTGAATACAGTTATTTCAGGAAATAATTTGATATCTACAGCGCTTTTCATTTCAGTAGACAACAAAGTAGGGACGTTGCATGCAACGTCCCTACAGGGTGATCATTTTCCACTGAGGTAATATTATTATGCTAGGGCTTGCTGATTAATTCTCAAAGTATTGATAAAATAAAGCTTTAGCAAAATTTCAAATCGGAGAAAAGTACCAGAAGTTCGGTGACTCAAGCTGATGCAATATGGATTTTGGGCATACCTAGGCAGAAAAATCAGGAGACAATTCTTATACACTTAGGTGTTCTTGAATACTTACAGCGCTTTCCTTGGTTATGAGGTACATTGACGCGGCCCAAATGCTAGCAATACATGATTTTTACTATTTACCCTCTACATCATTTGCCCGAAATCTGTTGTATAATTAGACTAATTCTTTAGTAAAAATAGTTAGTAATACTGCTCCTAATAAGTAATAATTAACTTGTAAATTTAAGCCAGCTTCTTTACCCAATTTTTCACGGGCTGTTGGACTGTAAAGTTTCAAACCACCGGGCAAAATACTCAAAGACTGAAACTCATCTTGCCATTTAAAATAAGAATCAACTAAATAAAAATATCCACCAGGGCGTAACACTCTATTCACTTCATTAAATACCTGTTGAGGATCAGGATAATGTAAAAAACTAATAGTATTAAAAACAGCATCAAATACATTATTTTCAAAAGGCATTTCTTCAGCATTTCCTAATAAAAATGTTAAACGCTGTGGATAACAATTACGACTATTAGCTTGACTTATCATTTCTGGAGATAAGTCTAAACCATTACCTTGAAGAGTAGGAAAATTAACAGCAAGACGATGGAGAAGTTTTCCTGTACCACACCCTAAATCAAGTACATTTGCTGAAGCTGGCAAATCTATATATTCCAATAATCTTTGATGTATAGCTTGATAAACTACAGATGGAAATAACCAATCATAACTTGGTGCCCAACGGTCAAAAAATATTTGTTTAACAAAAATCTTATTTGTCATGTTGTTTTAGTTATTAGCTAGTATTCGGAAAATTATCTCTTGATTTTTCTGCCTTTGTCTGCTTAAGGAAGCAAAAAGTGCGCACTTTTTTCGCACTCCCAAAGGCGATTTTTTTTATAATTTAACTGCTTTGAGATTTAATCATCAAGCCCTAATTAATAACTAAATAGAGCAATTTAAACCACTTGATTTTTGACTAAAACGAGTATTTTCTCTGTAATCAATAGGACAATCTATCACAGCAGGAACATCTTGAGCAAGAGCCTCCTTGAGGATAGGAATTAAATCTACAGCAGACTCAACTCGATAACCTTTCAAACCAAAACTTTCAGCAAACTTAATAAAATCAGGATTGCCAAATTTAATAAAAGAAGACTTGCCAAAATGATTTTCCTGTTTCCACTCAATTAAGCCATACCCACCATCATTAAAAATTAAAGTAACAAAAGTAGTACCCACTCGTAAAGCAGTTTCTAACTCTTGACAATTCATCATAAACCCACCATCCCCTGTTGCTGCCACAACCTTACGGTCAGGATAGACTAATTTGGCAGCGATCGCTCCTGGAATAGCAATACCCATTGCGGCAAATCCATTAGAAACCAGACAAGTATTAGGGTGGTCACAATGATAATGTCTAGCAATCCACATTTTATGGGCACCAACATCAGAGATGACAATATCCTCGGAACCCATAACCTGACGTAAGTCATAAATTAGTTTTTGAGGCTTAATAGGAAATTCATTATCCTTACCATACCCCTCATATTCAGAGCGCATATTTTTTCTAATTTCTGCAATAGTCGGATCTAATAATTGATTTATGCGCTCTGAGCGTCGCAAAATTTCATTCAAAGAGTCAGAAATGTCTCCAATTATTTCAGCTATGGGGATATAACTACTATCAATCTCTGCATATTGTGCCCCTATATGAATAATTGGAATTTCCCCTTGAGGATTCCATTTTTTTGGTGAATATTCAATCAAATCGTAACCTATTGCAATAACCAAATCTGTTTGTTCAAAAGCGCAACTAATATAATCCCGTTGTTGTAGTCCTGTTGTCCACAGGGATAGAGGATGAGTATAAGGAATCACACCTTTAGCCATGAAGGTATTAGCAACAGGAATATTTAATTGTGTAGCAAACTCTGTGACAGCTTCACTTGCACTCCCTCGAATAGCTCCATTTCCTACCAGAATAATAGGATTTTTAGCCTTAGAAATTGCTACTGCTGCTTCGGTCATACTTTGATAAGCAGAATAAGATTTTTCCCGCTTATCTGGATTTAAAGGTTTTCCTTCTACAGACATTGCAGCAATATTTTCTGGTAAATCAATATGAACAGCACCAGGCTTTTCTTGTTGAGCTACTTTAAATGCTTTACGGACAATTTCCGATGTATTACTGGGGCGAACAATTTGAGCATTCCATTTAGTTACTGGGGAAAACATAGCCACCAAATCTAAATATTGGTGAGATTCTATGTGCATTCTATCAGTACCAACTTGACCTGTAATTGCTACTAAAGGTGCCCCGTCTAAGTTAGCATCAGCAACACCTGTCATTAAATTAGTAGCGCCAGGACCTAATGTTGATAAACAAACTCCTGCTTTTCCTGTTAGACGACCATAGACATCTGCCATAAAAGCAGCACCCTGCTCATGTCGGGTAGTAATAAATTTAATTGAGGAGTTTTTCAGAGCTTCTAGAATATTTAGATTCTCTTCTCCAGGTAATCCAAATATGTATTTGACACCTTCATTTTCCAGGCATTTCACTAATAATTCTGCGCTGTTCATTTTCGTTTTTATCCTATCATAAAGTGGAATTCGCTATATATAACAATCCTAAATCATTAACGGACTATAATGAATTTTACCTAAGAATTAAGAAATGTAAATTATACTTGACAGTTTTCAGGAAGTTCTGTATAATAATATTTTTACAATTCAAATCTTATCTCAATGCTTAATTAATAGGGTTTGAATTAACCTTTAAAATAGTAAAATTTACTTAGTTTTTAGTTTTAACCCATATTCCGCACAACAAATATACTACAAGGGCATTTTGAAGCAATAAGGTCGATTACAGCCTCTGTTATTACTAACTATTATCAATAGTTTATGTAATATGTATTTTTATTTACACACTTTTATTTACACACTTCATAGTTATTATCCGGCAAGGCTTTCAATTGCTAGCTTGAGATACTACGTTTTGATGTGGGGAATGTAGGCTGAAACCTTTTAATATTATACTTTTCCCTGTTCCCTAGCGCGTAGGGCTATATTTACTGGATTTTGTGCAAATTTGGGCAAGGACTAACAAATGCAATTAGAAGAATATTTTGAGTGTCTGACACCGGAGGATATTCGAGTTAAAGGAACGAGGTCGGTATCGAGCATATTCTTTACAAATATGTTGTTGGCAGTAAAACGGCAGAAGAAATTACCGATTTATTCTATACTGTTAGCTTGGAGCAGGTTTCTGCCACAATTTTGTATGATTTGCGCGATCGCGAAACTATAGGACAATATTTAGAAAATTGGTTGAACTACACGAATAAAGCTCAAGCTGATTTTGAAGTGGAGGTAGAGCGATCGCCACTAACACAGTAAAGTGGTCTAACTTTAGAAACAAGCATGGCCTTACAGTGGTATCATCGTGATGTATCAATGGTTAAGTTCTTCTGATAGTAAAAACTTCATTATAGTGGTATATATGTTCAACTAACAGGCAATAAATTGAGTTTATATAACACCCATCTATTGGGGCCATTAGGAGAAAATGCCATAGGAAAAAATCATTTAAAAACAGATAATCATCAAGTAAAGTAGGGAGATAGACTAAAGGGATTGAATCGTAAAGTTGCTTTAGAATACGAGTTTTTTGACATTCCTGACACTATCGAGTTGTATTTAGATGGTAAAACAATTTACTCCGATGGTCCTAAATCAGAACGACATCAAAAAACATTACCTTTGCCCGATAATGCAGAATATGTGGGAGTGCGGTTGATTGGAAATCGGAATCCAGATACTCGATGGTGGTATGTAATTTCTTGTCCCGAAAATGCAATAGTGAACTTCCCTTGTGGTGATGATGAAATACAGCTTTTCTACGATAAAAAGTCTAAAAAATATCATTTTTACGAAGTAGAAAGTGAAGTTTGCTCCGTTAATACTAAGGGTTGTGATATTGATTTTGTTTTTGGTGTTATGGTTAGCAATAAACAATTTATTGCACCAAATCACCAAAGCCAAGAAAAAGTTCAGCATTGCCAGCAAACAGACCTTGATTTACGGGGTCCATGGGGTAAAGATACTATCAGAACAACTATAAATGAACAGAATCATTCTGTCACAAACTACACAAGGAAAAATCATGTTTTGCACCCTGGTAAAATCACTAGAAAAATTGTCAAAAAGAATGAAAAAATATATGTTGTCACTTCAGGAGAAGGGACAGGGATGTTCCCTCGACAAAATGAGAATAAATCTGAATCTGTATGGGGGAATGTCGATGAAAAATTGATAGAAAAAGTAAACGAGATGTTATCTAAAGGGAACTTTCCTTGTGGTGATGATGAAATACAGTTTTTATACAATAAAAGGTCTAAAATATATCATTTTTACGAAGTAGAAAGTGAAGTTTGCTCCGTTAATAATAAGGGTTGTAATATTGATTTTGTTTTTAATGTTATGGTTAGCAATAAACAATTTATTGCACCAAATCACCAAAGCCAAGAAAAAGTTCAGCATTGCCAGCAAACAGACCTTGATTTATTACCGGGTCCATGGGGTAAAGATACTATCAGAACAACTATAAATGAACAGAATCATTCTATCACAAACTACACAAGGAAAAATCATGTTTTGCACCCTGGTAAAATTACTAGAAAAATTGTTAAAAAGAATGAAAAAATATATGTTGTCACTTCGGGAGAAGGGACAGGAAGTTTCCCTCGAACAAATGAGCGTCAATCTGAATCTGTATGGGGGGATGTCGATGAAAAATTGAGAGAAAAAGTAAACAAGATGTTATCTAATAAAATCTACTCTTTACCAAAATAGAAATATTTTACTGAATTGGTAAATGTGACAAAGCAATGCCAGAAAAAGACGTCATTTTAGTGCTTCAATTCTAGAATCAGAAGTCTTAAAAGTTTAAGATAGCAATCCTAAATAGATTGTAACAATTCAAAAACTAGAAATAAACTCTGAAATTCTTACCTATTGCCTCCATACCTATTCCCGGAAAGCGGTAAGATTTTTGTACGCAAATAAAATAGGATTGCTATATTAATAATAATGTGATAAAGGAGAATTATAACCATGAAAAGAACAGACAAATTATTTATCTTAACTCTACTTTTAGTAATACCCCTGAAAATCGGTTTCTCACGGCAAATAGCGATCGCCCACCAACAACAAAAAGCAACTAGGGAAATAGAATTCATTCCAACTGAAGTTGAAACTAAAACTGACCCCAGAATAACTAACTCCGACAACCCAGAAACCAATACCACAGTAGACACTGAATCAGTAGACCCCTACGAAACCCTAGTCAAAGCAGATTTTCTCTATCAGCAAGGAGACAGAGAAGCAGCAGAAGAACTCTATCGGAAAGTCAAAGCACCTTTTGAATCTCATCAAAACACCATGTTTCCAGACCCCATAAACAACGCCGAAAATTTATCAACTGAGATTCAAACCCAGTGGGAAGAAGCAAAAAAAGCTGCCGACAAAAATGATAATCTGGAGATGTTGCAAGAATTTGTAGCACAACATCCAGAATTTGTTCCTGGTCATCTACTGTTAGCTAAAACATTACAAAAGAATAAAAAAGAAAAAGAAGCTCTCCAAGTCTTGGAAAAAGCAGCCAGTCTTTTACCTGACTCAGCAGAAATAGTTGAAGTTCATGTAAAAGCACTTAAAAAGGAAAAAGACTATTTAAAAGCATCCATTGCAGCGCGTCAATTTGTCTTGGTTAACCCAGAGTCTCCAGAAGCAGAAAAGTTTCAAGAAATTGCCGACGAGAACTTTGACAAATTCCAGAATAACATTAAGGGGCAAATGCTAGGCAAAGGTATCTTTGGAACTGCTATCCGAGTGGGTAGTTGCGCTTTGCTTGGTAATTGTGATGTAGTGGGAATTGCTGTGGGTGAAGCTATTAAAATGGGTAGTTTGATGTTGCAAGGAGAATCAGGTTTAGGTAGTCGAGCAGCAGAGTCTTATAAGAAAAAGCTCTCACTGGTGGAAGACGAGGAAGTAGTCGAATATGTAACTAAAATGGGTAATTCCATTGCGGAGTTAACGGGCAGAGATGATTTTGAATATGAATTTTATGTAGTGCGAGACAACTCTCTCAATGCTTTTGTTTTCCCTGGAGGTAAAGTATTTGTTAATACTGGAGCGATTCTTAATACTAATTCTGAAGCAGAGTTAGCAGGCATAATTGCCCATGAAGTTGCTCACGCAGTTCTTTCCCACAGTTTTCAAAGAATTGTGACTAATAATTTGTATGATAGTGCAGGCAACATCATTAGTGATGTGTTAAAAACTGACATTCCTATTGGCAACATTGTTTCAAACTTAATAAGTTTACAATATAGTCGGAGTAATGAGCGTCAAGCTGATATTATTGGTACCCGTGTTTTAGCTACTGCTGGTTATGCTGCTGATGGTTTACGAAATTTTATGGTAACTGTCGATGAAAAATACGAGAGTAAAGGTTCTTTGAGTTTTCTTTCAACTCACCCCGCGTCAGACGATCGTGTTAAGTATCTCGAACAATTAATTGAACATAATGGTTACAATCGTTATGCTTTTGAAGGGGTAGAAAAACATAGAGAGATTCAGGAAAAGTTAAAGTCAAAAATGGAGTGACATAACCGTACGAAAAAAACTGTAGAAAATCGTAACAGCTTTTATCTTGATATTGGATTAACCAATGCAGGCAACAACAACTTTCTACATTTTTAGTTCAACAGTTAATTACCCCACAGTTCCCATCCTTTGGTGTAAAAGGGTGATCGGTAGTAATGGAACGAAAAGTGCGACTTGTTGGATTGAAAAGTTAAGGCCACAAGGCTAAAATCTAAAACCCGTGGGAAGGAAAGGTTTATGTCCCCCACCAACCCATAACTATGTGTACGTGACCTAATGGAAGTCAATCTCGTTCGTCAATGGTTAGCATATACCGGACTTATAGTCAAGTTACAAGCTTATATTTGCGATCGCCACTTTCATGAACCTATCCCACTAATAATATGCGATTAATCCAAATATGTATAGTGGCGATCGCTAAAAAAGCATCAAAGCAAGCAGAAATACGTTCCCATCGTACAACTAGACGACGATATTTAC
>JAKQYF010000251.1 GCA_023356535.1 Trichodesmium sp. MAG_R03
GGAGTATTCTATTCTGGCAACTATGAATTTGAATGGAGATTATTTATCTGATGCAGCAGCAGCTATTGTTGGTGGTTTAGGTATGGGTCCTGGTGCTAATATTGGTGATGAATGTGCTATTTTTGAAGCAACTCATGGTACAGCTCCAAAACATGCAGGTTTAGATAGAGTAAATCCTGGTTCTTTGATTCTTTCTGGTGTGATGATGTTGGAATATATGGGCTGGCAAGAAGCTGCAGATTTGATTAAAAAAGGTCTTGAGGCTGCTATTTCTAATGGTGAGGTGACTTATGATTTAGCAAGGTTGATGGAACCACCTGTGCCAGCTTTGAAATGTTCTGAGTTTGCTGATGCAATTATCAAGCATTTTCAAGATTAAAATTCCAGAAAAATTGTTAAAGTTTAGGGTGTAGAAAATAGTTAGGTAGTCCTGGATAGTAATGGTTTTTGAGTAAAAGGAGGCGTGGTGTGATGTGAAGTATTTTTCGCACTCTACGACCCTTATCTTGAGTTTTTCACTCAAACGATCATGAAAAAAAGTTATTTATTCAGGTTAATTACTTAATAACATGACTTACGCAAAGGTACTATATATAGAGCCTTGGTCCGTTACGAAGTGTGCAATTCAAGTCGCGAAGCGTTCGCTCCGCTTGGCGTCAGCAAAACACACCCTACCAAAGCGCGTTCATGGGTAAGTCCTCAAGAATTGAAGTTTCACCTAAGTAGAGCATAAATATATGGCAATTAGTAGAGTTTTAAGTCTGGTTTGGATCCCCAATAAATTAACTGTTTGTAGTAGATACTAAAGCCAAGGCTGATCAAATTAAATTTGAGGGAAAATTTTCCCTATTCCTTCTTCCCTATTTTTATATGTCAAATCTTCTTAAAAAAGCAAAAATTGCTGTTCAACAACAAAATTGGTCTTTAGTTAATTATTATTTGCAGCAATTGATCACAGAGAATAGGTCAAATAAAACTACTTCAACATTTGAAAAGAATAATGTTGCTCTAGATGAGGTAATTGCTTTAGCAATAGAAATTCTAGAAAATGGAGATTTTCAAGAAAAATGGGATATTAATAAACTGTTTAAGCAAATTGGAACACCAGCGATCATTCCCTTAATTGAAATTCTTAAAGATCAAGAAATAGATCTGGAAGAACGTTGGTTTGTAACTAGGATATTGGCAGAATTTAACAGTCAAGAAGTCCTAGAAGCTATGGGAAACATAATTGTTAGTTCAGAGGCGGGAGATTTACAGGAAATAGCAGTAGAAACTTTAGCAAGATTTGGTAATTCAGCAGTTGATTTATTAACAGATTTATTGGCAAAGCCAGAGTCAAGATTATTGGCAATTAAAGCTTTAGCTCAAATCAACTGTATTAGCATAATTCCAGCATTGTTAACTGTAGTTAAAGATGAAAATAATGAAGTGAGAATAATAGCGATTTCTGCTTTGAATAGTTATTATGATTCAAGCATTCCTATTGTGTTAATTTCAGCTTTAAAAGATAGAGTTGCAAAAGTTAGAAAAGCAGCAGTAATTGGTTTAGCTAGTTATGCAAGCTTGCACCAAGAATTAGATTTGGTAAAGTTAATACAACCTTTATTATGGGATATAAATTTTGAAGTTTCTCAACAAGCAGCGATCACTCTGGGAAAAATTGGTACCAATTCAGCAGCAACAGCTTTATATAAACTGTTAAAAACTGCCACAGTACCAGTTTTTTTAAAGATAGATGCGGTCCGTGCTTTAGGTTGGATTGAAACTCAAGTATCCTTAGAATATTTGCATAATTTACTGGGATATAATTGCTTAGTTAAAGTTAATGATTGGGAACAAATTGTGAATGAAATTATCACGGCATTAGGCAAGTTAGAAAAACCGGAATTAAAACCCCAAGCAACAGATATTTTAATTGAATTTCTTAACAGTGGTAATCCTAATTTAGAAAATGTTTGTGTAAAAAAATCCCTAGCTTTAGCTCTGGGATATTTAGGAAATATTGATGCTTTAGAATATCTAATTCAATTATTAGAAGATGAGGACAATAGTGTTAGACTTCATTCTGTAGCAGCTATGAAACTATTACATTTAGAAAAAGTATATCAAAAACTTATTTCTTTGTCTCAGCAAGCAACGCTCAACTCAAAGTTAAAAACAGGAATAGCAACAGCTCTTGCGGAATGGAATAATTAATCAAATCTGAATTATGATTAATATCATGTCCGGTTTAATATAGAAATCTGCCCCGGCCTAAAGGCACGAAGATGACTACCGAGCCGTATCTCCGATGTGGGTTGACGTCTCAGAGGCAGCTGCAACCACCTCTAAGAGAGGTGGGTTAGGCTTTCACAGGGGTAGTTTTCTTGTACAAAAAACAGTGAAAGCTATACAGGGTAAGCGCTTCAGCTATTCAATTATCTAAATATTGAAAGCCTTATCCCATAAGGCTTTCACAAAAAAGCCTGCCCTTGTGAATAGGTAAAGCTGGCCTTCACGTCCATTTAAAGTCTCGGAATGTCCGAGGGCGACTTAAAAAAAATTTTGGGAGTCTTTTATTTGTGCCTTTAGAAAAGAAGCAACTCAATGAACTGAAAGCTTCCCAAGTTCAACTCTCAACTGAAGGAGTTTCGACAAACCTCTTCTTTTCTAAAGTATTTATGAGACTTAGGGGGTATTCCAACTAATCTGATTGTAGCACAGAAAGTCCCCTGCTTATGGACGAGACTTTAAACCCTATTTTTCGGTAAATTTCACATTTAGTCATCCACAATTTGGGCCCACTCTGGGAATGAAGGAGGAAAGAAATTAATATCGTAGTCAGACTCCTCCCACTCATTAACCCATAATGGCAATACCCCTATCCCTGGTATAGGAGTGCTCGAGAATAACCTTTCCCTTGATTCAATAGTGTGAAATATCTGCTTGAGGGTATCTCCTAAATTAAGAGTTAAACTTAAAAGATCGTCCAATTCGGGGTCAAGTCGCTTTACTCTTTGCTTGTCATCCTCAACCCACAATAGTTTTAGAGATTTTAGGGATCTCGGGCTAAGTTGACTGCGATAATAAACACGCTTAAGTTGGGCCACAGGTTCCAAGCTTCTTTCTACCCTTCTAATTTGCTGTAACCGGAGAAAGTGCCACTCTGCCAAATGTTTTCGCTCTTGAGGAGGTATTTTTCCTTTGCTAGTAGCGTGTTGGAAGGCATATCTAGCGCAACTACATCCAAGATTAGCTAACAAATGGATTAACTGTCTCTCTTTTGGGGTTGCTTGTCTTCTTTCTGCAGTTCTCGTAATCAGCCTTTTTCTACGTGTAATAGTTGTTGTGTCCATTATTTTGGTCAATAGTACTAATTAGAACATAATTAACTAGAATAATCCCAGGTAAAACTCTAGTTAGTAGAAAATAGTTTTACCCAATTCTAGACTTAGTTGAATCTGTCTATAAATATCTCCAGCAATTTATTTATGCTTTCGGTGTATTTTATTTGTTGGTCTCTACTGGTTCTGAATCTCCATCTTCATCTTTTCCTTCATAAGGTTGAGGTTTATTCCAATGATGGGCAATTATTCTCTGGCCAAACGTTAAACCTGCGGAGGTTATTAATCCTAAAGCGATAATATTCTGTTTCATGGTAGTAGATGAACCCTGTTTATTATTTGGAATTAACTACTAATACTCTTGCAACCACTAAAAACTGGGTTTTTGCAAAAGCCCTCTTGTATTCCAAAGAATCGGTCTGTAATTATATAAAAAGCATAGGCACAATCTGATGGATTACAAAAACCAAAAATAAGGTGTTAGTAGTCTTATTACTATATTCTCCTAAATCCTTCTATTTGGGATGTGGAGAATAAGCCATTAGGTAGTTAAACCATCAGGTAACTAGTCCATCTAGGAGTTGTCCATCAGGGGTATCTACTTTTTATTTAACTATTCTGGGTGTATCTTCATCTGCAGTTCTAAACTCGCTGTCTTAATTATAGACAGCGTTTTTTATCATACCAATTCCTGACTTGAATACTCGAATTATTTTATACCCAAATATTTATGCAATTGCACAGATAGTCGGTAATGAGGATATTCTTGAAGTAATTCTAGAACTAATGGTAGAGTGAAATGACGACTATACCATTCTGGTTGTAGAAAAACAGGAATCTTATTATTTACTAACAAAATTTTACTATAAAATTCTAATTCTTGACCAGTTTCTATTACCAATTTTATTTCTGAAGCACGGGTCCACATTGGCTCTAAAATTGGATATTTAGGACTAATGTGTTGTTTAGGACTAAGAGTTACCCAAGTGTTAGGGGAAATATTTTGCCAATAGCAACCAGAGGTTTCAATCGAAACTTGTCTACCAGTAGCTTCTATTCTGTTTACTAAAGCTGGTAATTGTTTATGAATAAAAGGTTCACCACCTGAAATAACAACTCTAGAAGAAAATAACTCATTAATTAACTCATCAAAAGTTTTAAGTTGACGAGGCAAACTAATACCTCCATTAGCATAACCAGTATCACAATAATGACAACCTACTGGGCAACCTGCAAGACGAATAAAATCTACTGGTGTACCTGCCCAATAACCTTCTCCTTGAATAGTTTTTTGGAATGTTTCATGGATAGGAATGATTAAATTTTCTGTCATTTTTAAGGTTTTAGGAATTAGGGAATAGGCAATAAGTAATAGGGACTAGGGAGTAGGCAGTAAGGAAGATAGGTTAGAGGGAAAAAGAAAAAAATATTTATACCTAAATATAGTCATCCTAATTTTACTCATGTCAAAAATTTTATCACTTTTTGAGAATAGGTTTGGAGTATTGGTTAATGGCTAAAACTTTTGGAGTTTATTTCTATTTTTTTAATTGTTATACCAATTTCATAAAATATTGCTGCAATGGTTTTTCCTGCTGGTGGGAATTTAGAGATTAATACTGTAACGACCTTTTTTGAATTTGGTATTACAACTAATTTAGGATTGCTATACACAGTAGATTTCGGGCAAATGATGTACAGAGTAAATGGCAAAAATTATGTAGTGCGGGCATCTTGTCCACGTAAATGTACCTCATAACAAAGGAAAGCGCTGTCAATTTTAATCAACCTTCTACCTTCTGCCTAATTTCAATCAATTACAGGTTGAATTTTTTCCTTTTCAGCTGTTAATTTCCTCGGCACTATAATTGCTAAAGCTAAAGGAACTAATTGAAAATGAGCCGGAGTATAAGTAACAATTTCTCCATCTGTATTAATAGGATGAGGTTTTCGAGTATAAACATCAATTACAGAAGCAGATAGAGAACGAAAACCAAAACTTTCTTGATATTTTCCTTGCCATATAGAAGGTAAAATACCAATAAATTGCCAACAATATTTGACTTCTAAGCTGTATAAATCTAGCCTTTGGTCATCAATTTTAGCATCGTGAGCGATGGTCAGTCCACCTCCATAATGTCTGCCATTTCCTACCGTAACTTGCAAAGTTTTGACTATTTTTGATTCACCATTACAACTAATTTCTGCTGTAAAAGGGCGACTTTGTAAAATCATTTTACTGGCAGTAATAGCATAAGCTAATATACCCCACCGAAGCTTTGCTTCTTTCGTTAAATTATTAGTAATATCTACACTTAATCCAATACTAGCAACATTGAAAAAATATTTACCATTAACTACACCTAAATCTATATAACGTTTTTTACCAGTAGCAATTACTTGACAAGCTTCAAATAAAGAAACAGGAATTCCTAAAGTTCGAGCTAAATCATTAGCTGTTCCTAATGGTAAAATACCCAAAGGTAAACCTGTTTCGACCAGAGCATCTAAAGCTAAATTTAATGTGCCATCTCCACCTCCAATAATTATCATATTTACCTGATTTTTATAGTTTTGAATAAAATGGTTGAAATCCTGGGGATATTCAGTTTTTTTGTAGATAATTTCTAGACCAAAATCTTTTTGTAAATAAGTTAAGGCTAAATGTAAATTACCTTGAACTTTTCTAGCATGAGAATTTACCAATAAAAGAGCTTTTGTTGATTCTATTTTATTTAAATTCATAATTTGTTAATGCAGATATTTTTTACCCTAATTGAAGCTAGTACTAATACCTGAAAAGCTATAAAATTTGGACCATTTTTATTGACAGCAAATTCCAAGTATACGAAGTACAGATATTTAAAATTAAATCCCACATTCCGCACTTCAATTTGTAACATAAAAATTAGTATAAAATCCGTAGCTTGCTTTCTGAATAATTTACTCCTATTGACCACTATAATTGTCTTCTTATACCAATTTCCTCAAGTATGGCAACACATCAGATCTCAATATTAGAGATTAATTAAGATCAGCAATGTAGCCTAAGTTTATGAAATTGGTATTACTTTTGACTTCCCCCCTTGGAGGTTGACTTTTGACTTTTGACTTATTTTAATACTGCACTTTGTAGTTCGCAATGCAGGTTAAATGTTCCCAGTGCGGGCATCTTGCCGGCGATAGGTGAATTAGTAACTCCTACCATGCTTTGTGGTATTATTAGTTATATTTTAGCTACTTTTCTTGGAGTTGTTTTAGCTAATTTTTGCGTGCAAAAATGTCTAATCTAGTGAATATATATTCATTTGCTAAGCTGAAATTCATCAAATTTTACGACTTCAGAATTAGGCTTTCTAGTATCAAAATAGTAACTACTAACTGTTCCTGTCTGTGTCTCAAAAATACTAAAAGCTGTAATATCATTACTAGCAATAAAAGGTTGAGGTTTACCATTTTCATCTAGTAAAGGAGCAATGGTTGGAACTATAGGTTCTAAACCATTAGGGTTACCAACTTCAGCATATTTTTCCTGATAATTTAGAGGAACATTACGCTTTGTCTCTCCTAGAGAAGCCCCATAGCTATTACCCACATTTGATGTTTCTAGAAAGTGCATTCCACCTGGACTAATGAAGCGATTCCAAAGATGAGAATGCCCGTAAAATACTAACTGGATACCAGCAGTTTCTAATAATGGTAAAACATCTCGAATAATATAGTCATTTTGTTGGGGATATTCATAACGAATCATGGTAATTTTCCCATTTTTATCTCGTTCAATATATTGGATGGGATTAGTATAAGCAGGAATAATATTTTCGCCAAGAGAATGAGGCGGATGGTGAAACATAACTATTTTATATTTTGCTTGTTTAAATTCCTGACTTGCTAGTTCTTTTTCTAGCCAATTATATTGTTCGCTACCTTTAATAATAGGTTCAAAAATATGCTGACCATAACCCCATTCAGCCGGATTATCAAAATCTTGTTTCCGTTCCTGATATTTGCCTCTAGCATTATCATCTAAACGGGGAACTCGCCAGATATTTGTTATATATAAAACTACTAGACGTACATCACCAAAAGTCAGGGCATAATAATTTTTTTTCCCTGAACTATTTTGAGGCAGAGTAAAAATTTCTTGGTAAGTGTCTGTATTAAAAGAATTATTTTTTAACCAATTATCAGGATTAATGTTTTCAGGATTTTGTGGATATAAATCTTTGGCAGCTTGCCTAGGGTATGACTGACTAAATTGATAATTCAAAGAAGTTTCCATGGAAAATATACCCATAACTTCATGGTTTCCAATTGCTGGAAAGAGAGGTACATTTTGGATTAACTCCCCACCTTTATAAATAGTTTTTTTGCCATTTTTTTCTAATTCATAATTTGCC
>JAKQYF010000252.1 GCA_023356535.1 Trichodesmium sp. MAG_R03
TGATAATAACCTACTAGCAGAAACAGAAGTACCATAACGATTAATAGCTTCCTTTGCAGCGTTAGAGACAAAAGGGTCACCACACATACCCAAATAATTATAGGTAGCATAATTCACCAGCTCCCTACCACCAATAACCGTAGTATTATTATTAACCCGTTCTTGAGGTATAAAGAAAGGATTACCAATACCAGTAGCATTAATATCTGTTAATTGCTTTTGGAGTTGTAGATATTCTGGATAGAGGTAAAAATTATAATATTCTAAAGGAATTTCTTCAGTTTCCGTAGTTGGATTAGAATTTGAGACCTCAACCTCATCTTCTAATTTTTTTTGAGTATTTGGCCCAGTATCCTCAGAGGTATCTTCTACTAAATATTCAGCCAAAGATTCAATAGTGGGATAATCCAACAACAGGGTGGGAGGAAGTCGCCGACCTAGAAGATTTTCTAATTCTCCAGAAAGATTGACCACTTCAATAGAGTTAAGACCATAATCACTAAAATCTCGCTCAATATCTATTTCATCGGTATCAATTTCTAGCCGTTCGGCCAATTGGGATACCAACCAAGACTTAATATTTTCTCTGACTGGAGATAACTGTGGGACTTGCAAGGCAGGGTCTGGATCATTTTTCACTAAAGACATATGTTGGCTGTCTTGCTCATTCATCAGCTGGTTCAACAGTTTCATTGTTCACTCCTGCACCACATTAAAATTACTTATCACTCAGTTTTTTCTAGTAGCTTATAGGCAATGACACATAATTAGGGTCAAAAAGTCACTCTAGAAAATCAGAAATCAAATTTCTGAGTTATGGGGAGTAACTATTGAGTTGTAACAATTACCTGAAATAGCCAACTATTTCAACTGATTGACCACCCCAAAAAAAACATTGGGGAAGGCATGATGGTTATTGTGCCATGATATTATACGAAGTAGGGATAACCAGCCAGGCTCAACTAAGAATAGAACAAAACTTACCCAGAACCATCCTCGCTAGAGGTGAACAGCTTTTTACTCCTACAAATGATGTATCATTTGAGATTTTGCCTAAGTCCTGAGAAAAATCATCGGAAAATTGGGCCCGAAGCCTTAAAATTTTAGCCTGGGTAGAACAGTAGTGAAACCCAGCATCTAATTTGAAACTTATCCAAACCTGCTAATATACAATCTACGACCTAAGACTATTTAAATATTTGTAGAGTTCCGGCTAAAAAACCTTCCCGACAAGCATAACGCTGAACCTTTCCACTAGAAGTTTTAGGCATAGCTCCCGGTTTGAGCAACAATATCTGATAAATCTGTAAATCATGATTTCTTGACACAAAGCGTTGGATAGATTTAACTAACTCCTGAGAATTAGGGGTTGAATTTTGACTTCCACGAAGAAATTGACGAAAGTTACGTTCTACCTCAGCTACTACTACTAAACGTTCTTCTCCTTCGACCTCTACAGAAAAACTAGCAGTACAACTTGGCCTAATCAGATGATGACTTTGCTCAACTGTCCATTCAATGTCTTGGGGATAATGGTTTCGGCCATTAATAATAATTACATCCTTGAGACGACCCGTCACAAATAATTCCCCAGCCTCCAGAAAGCCTAAATCTCCAGTTCTCATAAATGGCTCTTTTCTGGGAGCTTGAGCTAAAAAAGCTGCAAAAGTCTGCTTGGTTTCTTCTGGTTTGTGCCAATAACCCCTAGCAATACTTGGCCCAGAAACCCAAATTTCTCCTACTTCTCCCTCAGCACAAAGAGTTAATTTTTCTGGATGAACAATTTGAATTTGTTGGTCTGGTAAACTTTGACCACAACCTACTAATATTTTGGTTCCTTCTTTTGGGTAAGCTAAGATGACTTGGTTTTTTTCCAATGCCTTTGCTGACACTTTAGTTTCTACTGGTGGAGAAAGTTTATTACCCCCAGAAATAATCAGGGTAGCTTCTGCCATGCCATAGCAAGGATAAAAAGCTTTCTGGCGAAAACCACAGACAGCAAAGGTATTACTAAAACTTTCTAAAACTTTAGAGCTAATAGGTTCGGCACCATTAAAGGCTACTTCCCAACTGCTTAAATCTAAGGTTTGTATCTGTTCAGGCTTAATTTTACGGACACACAAATCATAAGCAAAGTTTGGCCCGCCACTGGTAGTGGCTTGGTATTGAGAAATAGCTTGTAGCCACCGCACTGGACTTTGGAGAAACATTAAGGGAGACATGAGTATGACAGGAAAGCCTCCATATAAGGGTTGTAATATTCCACCAATTAAACCCATGTCATGATAGGGAGGTAGCCAGATTACTGCTTTACTTTGGGGAGAGTGTCCAAAATATTGATGAATTAGACCGGAATTATGTAAAAGGTTCTTGTGAGTAATCATCACCCCTTTGGGTGTGGCCGTGGAACCGGAAGTATATTGGAGAAAGGCCAGAGTATCTTCATTAATATGGGGTTCAAGCCATTTTTCTGCAAAATTTTCTGGGATCTGGTCAGTAGCTAACCAACCTAAATTATCTAATTCTGGAGCTTCTGAGGTACAAGGTTCTAGGCTAGAAATGATAGATTTAGTTGTTAAAGCTATTTTGGCCTTGCTGTCTCTAATAATTGTTTGGATGCGCTCTAGAGAACGATTCGGCCTGGGAGGATAAGCGGGAACTGCTATAACCCCAGCATAAAGACATCCAAAAAAAGCAGTAATATATTCTAGTCCCGGTTGATAGAGGAGTAGGGCTACTTCTCCTTGTGGACATACTGACTGGAGGTAGGCAGCGATCGCTCGTGAACGTTGTTCTAGTTGTCTATAGGTAAGGTTAACTGTTTCTGTTTCTCCATCTATTAAGAAGCTGTAACCTATTTCTTCAGGGTTTTGGATAGCTCTATTTTGTAATAAATCTACTAATGTTTTCAATTTTTTATCTACACTATTCATTTTGAAATTTAATACAAGTAAAATTAACAGCTCAATTTTTGATCATACATATCTCGAATCAAAAAAGGATAGTGCCATTGAACTACCTACAGGAGTTTGAGAAAAGGTTTATATAATCTGTGGAGATTACAATTATGCTCAAATTTTCCCGGTGAATTGCTTGTGAACAAAAATTAACTCGAATCAAAAAAGGGGCAGTCCTGTAGATGTAGTGATATTTATAAGTAAACCCTTTTCCCTCTCAGGAGTCTAACTGCAAAAATCACTACTTGTACACAACTACCAAAAAAGGATAGTACCATTGAACTACCTACAAGAGTTTAAAAAAAGGTTTATATAATCTGTGGAGATCACAATTCTGATCAAATTATCCCGGTGAATTACTTGTGAGCAAAAATTAATCTGCAGTTACCAAGTTATCTATATTGTAGTTAGAGCTATTATTTCAATCTCAAGAAAAATGACACAACAGCATATTACTCTCATAACTGGTGCAAGTCGAGGAATAGGGTTTTCTACAGCCGAATACCTTGCCAAACAAGGACATCTAGTAATTGGCCTAGCACGTCACGTTCCAGCAAAACCCTTCCCTGGTGAATTTGTCACAGTTGATTTGAGTGATCGCTATGCTACAACAGAAACTCTGACTAATTTAACCAAGCAGTATTCTTTTAATGGAGTAGTCAATAATGTAGCAATAGTATACCCACAACCACTAGAGGAAGTAACACTAGATAAATTCGAGGCAGTTATTGACTTAAATTTGCGTGTTGCTATACAAACGGTTCAAGCAGTGTTGCCATCAATGAAGGAGAAAAAGTGGGGCCGTATTGTTAATATTTCCAGTATTGCTGCTTTAGGAGCGCAAGAGCGCACTAGTTATACTGTAGCTAAAGGAGGAATGATTAGTTTGGCTCGTACTTGGGCTTTGGAGCTGGTATCGAGTGGAATAACTGTTAATACTGTTGCTCCCGGAGGAATAGAAACAGAAATGGCTCAACATATTTGTCCACCTGGTAGTGAAGTTGAAAAGCGGTGCATAAGTGGGATACCAATGAAGCGTTTTGGTAAACCAAATGAGGTAGCTGCAACTATTGGCTTTTTCTTCTCAGAAGAGGCCGGTTATATTACTGGGCAAACTCTTTTTGTAGATGGTGGTTGTAGCATTGATATACATCCTTATTACAAGGCAAGATAAATTATTCACTTCAATGCATATCTAAAAAATGCTAAACTTAATAAGTTTTGCCAGAAGATTCTCAAGTACAGGTTTAACAATAATAATTTTTACTAGGATTAATAACTCATCAGGAGAAGACTATGCACATCCTAAAAGCTGGGCTAATTAAAAGTGGTAACTTTTGGCTCCATACAATCTTACATAATATTATTGATTATAGTGATTTTGAATATAAAAGTTTCATTGAAAATCAACCTATATATGAAGTTGCTAAAACTTGGGATATTAAGCTGCTCAAAGGGCAGATTAATATTAATTGTTTAGATCTTACAAAAAATGCTGTATTTTACAGAATAAGTAATATATTTAGATATCCAGTTGATGATATAGATGATTATATTAATAGCTCTACTCTCGTCTGGACTCATTCCCCGATCAGTGATAATGCTTTAACTATTATCCAAAAATTTGACAAGGTGATATATATTGTTCGCGATCCTAGAGATGTATCAATTTCTTGGTCTAATTTTGTATTTTCCCATTATGTAAGAAGATATTTTCCTTATTTTACTGTTGATGAAACTGATTCAGCAACTTATTTAAACAAAAATCTGACAACTATTATTTCTGATTGGATGAATCATGTGGGAGGATATTTAAAACATCAGAAAGATTTGAATATTTACTTTGTTTTTTATGAAAGATTACTATATGATTTTGACCATGAGCTAGCAAAAATTTTAGAATATTTGGAAGTTGATTTAGACGAAAAAGCGAGAGGTGAGATTAAAGAAAAAGTATCAGTCAATAACATGAAGAAAGATAGTCCTAATCATATACGAAAAGGAAAATCAGGACAGTGGTTAGATATTTACACAGATGCACAAAAAGAGGAGGTTTTGCAAATAGCAACTCCTCTCTTAAAACTATTAAACTATCCACTGAATAGTCAAATATCTTCCCTGCCTAAATTACCAGAAAAATTACCAGAAAATATTAATTTTCCAGAGGGAAAAGTGGTATTGATTAAACCATCAAATCATTAATATTTAACTATTTAAACCCAGGATTAAAATATCAAATACAGTTATAAAATGTTCGTGACATCAAAGGTGTATTGGTTAAGTTTTTTGATTGAATATTTTATCCTTATCTGCAAATATATTAATATTTAATAACAGTTGATTTACATAATTCAGAAAGTTATAGGACTTACGCAGGAGGTTGATTAAGGAAATTTTGTGGTTTGAAAAATAATAACCAACCTAATTAACCTGATTTCTTTTTTGGGTGCTAAATGTCATGATGATATATTTCTTCGTAAAAAATTGGCAATTAGTTTTGTTGATCATTAATTATCTGATAGTATAGCTCTGGGAAATAGTCAAATGATACATGCTATTTCTAGCAAAGTGTGATTGTCAAATTGACATACATCCTTATTCTCAGGCAATATGAATTATTGATTCAAATTTATAGGTAAAAAGTCAAAGGCAATTTAATTCAAAAAATAAAAAGTTAAGATAAAATTCTTGATGATTAACTTTTGAAAAATCATTAATGACTGAAAATATCTTATATCCCTGGAAACAAGAAACTATAATTAACTACACTCAAAGGCTGTTATTGAGCTATAAATATTGGACTGGTCAATCTTTACTTAATATAGATGGAACTCCAGAACTTATGACTCAAGCATTGTGGAAAGCTCCCTTCGTTGTTGCTTCTCACAGTATGGAAGAAACCCCGATCTTGAATTATGGTAATCGGCAAGCATTATATTTGTGGGAAATGAGTTGGGAGCAGTTCACTCGTACCCCTTCTCGCGAGACAGCAAAACCTTCAGAGCGTAAAGATCGTCAACTATTACTGACCCAGGCAAAAACTCAAGGGTATGTTAGTGCTCATCCAGGGATTCGTATTTCTAGCAAAGGCAGAGAGTTTTCGATTTCCAATGCTATTATTTGGAATGTTTTAGATGAAAATCAACAGCAATGTGGTCAAGCTGCTACTTTTCAGCAGTGGAAGTATATATAGTAGTAGTAAATTGTGATTATCTAGACAAAGAAAATATGAGGTATAGTAATCATACTAATTCCTCTATTAATTTCCTTCTTCCTCTGTAGGGACGTTACATGCAACGTCCCTACCTACTGCCCTGCTCCTTAAAAGAATTTTTCAGCAAACCTTATTTAGACATTTTCAGAGAAAAAAAAGAAATAGAACTGCCTTGAATTCAGAGGTTAGACGATCATCGAACTTGCAAATGAAAACTTCCTGAGGCGGTAAGGGGGGATAGACTTTTGACTTGCGCGAGCACTTTTTAGCGGACCAAAAGTACAGGACAACTAGCATAAACCCTTACATAGTCTGATAAAGAATTTCCTAATAGTCTATCGAGGTCTACAAGACTCTTGGCCATAGAAGGACGGCGATCTGGTGAGCCCAAAATTAATAGGTCCACATTCAATTCCTGGGAGATTTTACAAATTTCTGGCCCAGGTTTACCCTTTGCAGCAACACAACGATATTTAATACTCATGTTTTTTACTTTTGCTACAGCTTCTGCTATAATAGGTTCTTTTTCTGCATCTGATGTATAATCTTGAGTTGATTTGCCACCAATATCTTTCTGAACATAGCTCAAAATTAATTTTCCTCCAGGAATTTGATTTACCAAGTTAATACCTAAATCTAGAGAATTTTTTGCTTCCTGTGATTGGTTTAAGGAAACCATCACATTTCTAATTTTTTTGACATAGACATCATCTTTTACCAGTAGCATTGGACGGGAAGTTAACTGGAAAACATATTGACTAACTGAATTTTCCAGAATGGCTTGCAGTTTGCCTAACCCCCGTGAACCCATAATAATTAGGTCAGATTTTTCTTCATTAGCTACCTGACAAACAATATCTTTTGGGTCTCCTTGTTTGAGTCGAGAATTAATTTTTTCGGGAGCTACTTTTAATGATTTAACAGCTTCAGCTAGAATCTTACCACCTTTTTCTAATTTGGCTGACATAGCTTCTGCACTAGCTTGAGGCTGTATAACGTGTAAGACAGTTACAGATGCTTGTTGGTAATAGGGTATATCTATCAACATATTGAGCATCTGCTCACATAGTTTCCGACCGGCAACTGCTACCAAAATTTTATTAATCATATCTTAGTTAAGGGAATCAAATAATAATAACCTTTTAAATTAGCATATATCCCTAATAGCAATGGTAAATTTGAGAAATGTAGAGTTTTAGAAATTTTTGTAAAGTGGCCTCATCAGAACAATCTCAACCTCAGTTACCTACAAATGCAATTAAAAGTCAACCTATTCAAAAACCAGAAGTCTGGTTTGAATATGTAGTTCGGGTTCATCCGCACCATACTGACTATGCTGGTATTGTTTGGCATGGAACTTATCTTTCCTGGATGGAGGAAGCGAGAGTCGAAAGTTTGCGTTCTATTGGTATTGAATTTGCTGAGTTAGTTAACCTCGGTTGTGATTTACCAGTAGTTGAACTTTCCCTACGCTACCATGAACCTGTCAAGTTGGGTATGGTAGTTGTGGTCAAGACCCGCATGGCAAATACTCAAGGGG
>JAKQYF010000253.1 GCA_023356535.1 Trichodesmium sp. MAG_R03
CAATGCCGCTGGAAGAACAATTAGAGAGAATGGAGAGGATGACATCAGCAGTAGAATCATACACTGTGCAGGACTGGGCAGAAGAGCAAATCAAGTCTATTGATCTTCATTCGTAAAACTCTATTATCAAAAGAAAGTTCAAAAAATTATCTTTGTCTTCATGACTGAGATAATTAAGATATAAGCTTATTCTCTCGTTAATCGTAAACTCCTAAAAGCCTAAATTATGATTTTAAGTAGGTATACCTTGTCCTCACGAGTATGTGGCTGACATGTTTAGAGATATCGCAGATGCTCTTGAATTTTCTCATCATGAATCTGAAAGTAATTGTTCATGCTGTTAAATTCTGAGCCTAATTAAATATTTTCTGTATTAGTTCTATACAGAAACTGATATTAATTAGATTTTTTCTGAGATTTTTCTTTGAAATTACTTGTCTACATTGATTTTTGTTTATAAAAATGTAGTTATCGACACAAATTTTGGAACTTTAATATTTTGGGATCATACAAAGTAAAAACCTTATATAAGGAAAAATCATTTTCTTTTTCAAGAATCGGACCTGATATTTACGGCTCCACTCATCCTCAGAATTTATTATCTGAAATAAAGGAAAGAGCAGAATTTCTATATGAGTTATTGGACAGGCATGTAATTTCCATAGACCCCTTCAGTAAAGATTGTCTTCTACAACTTTTCAGGCTGGCGGCAAAATTCGAAAGTAACCCAAACAGATATATTTCCCATAACAGTCCCCTAAAGGGAAAGATACTCATAAATGCCTTCTATGAACCAAGCACCAGAACAAGATTATCGTTTGACAGCGCATGGCACAGGCTGGGCGGCGATTCAATAAATATCACCGATAAAAGTTCCACTGGAATTGCCAAGGGAGAAACCCATCTGGATATTGCTCATATGTTTAATAATTACGGTGACTGCGTTGTCCTCAGAGAAAGTGACAATGAGGCGATCTTTGAAATGACAAAATCATTGAGAATTCCAATAATCAATGCCGGTAACGGAATCGATGAACATCCCACTCAGGCGATGTCTGATCTTTATACGATTTTTAAATGGAGACCGCATCTGGTTAACAAATCAATTGATGATAGTGAAAAAATAACCATTGGTATCATCGGAGTTCCATCACGTATGAGAACAGTCAGATCTCTTCTGAAATTATTCTGCAAGTTTCCATATTTCATAAAAAAAATTATTGTCATTTATGATGACAAATCAATTGATCAGAACGATTTATTTGATGAAGGCCAGCTTGAACAACTTATTGAATCTGATCTGAAGATTGAGCTGGAGACGGATATGCAAAAAGTATTGCCTTCCCTGGACGTTACCTATATAAATGCAATTGCATGGGTGGGAGAAAATTATGAGGTTCATGGAAGTTCATTTAAATTGCACAGTGAGTTGCCATTTAAAAAAGATTCCATAATATTGCATCCACTTGCTCGTGGTTCTGAATTATCAACATCATTGGATCAGACCTCGAAAAATTGGTATTTTGCTCAGTCAAGAGGAGCGGTATTTGTAAGAATGGCATTACTTACCTGTCTGATGGATAGAACAACAAGAGTGATGGATGTCGTTTAAATAGATGTGTGGAATAGGCGGGGTTTTTAATAAATCAAAAGATAAATCTGTTGAACCTCAGATTCTTGTAAATATGGCGGCTATTCAAAGCCATCGTGGACCTGACGGTTTTGGATATAAATTATCAGATGATGCTTCTGTAGGATTCTGTCATGCGAGATTATCGATAATAGATTTAAATGAAAATCGAGCCAGACAGCCTTTTGTCGGTGGTGCCGAAAATCATATTCTGATGGCGCATAATGGTGAATTTTATGACTTTCAGAGAATCAGGGCTGATCTTGTTGCACAGGGCGTAAGCTTTTCTTCAAAAAGTGATTCGGAAATATTGCTTAGGCTTTATGAGAAATATGGCATTGATGAATCATTATCTTATCTGCGAGGAGAATTTGCCTTTTCATTGTTTGATGCAGAACAGGATTGTCTTTATCTTGTAAGAGATCGTTTTGGGATTAAACCTCAATACTGGATTGAGACCGATGATTCCTTAATATTTGGCTCTGAATTAAAAGTATTATTCGCCCATCCATCAGTTGAAAGAAAATTTACGGGTGAAGGACTGGTTCATCAATTGATGCAGGTAATGGTACCTGGCTCTACAGCATTCGCCGGTGTTAAACAAGTTAAACCCGGATATATCCTTAAGGTCAAAAGAGTAAATAATAAATTTCAGATAACAGAGGAAAAATTCTGGGATATAAATTTCCCTAAGAAAAACACTTATGAAAGAGATAAAAGTGAAAAATATTTTATTGAAAATATTAGAAAAGAATTGTTGAGAGCCGTTGAATTAAGAATGGTCGCTGATGTTCCTGTCGGCTGTTATTTGTCCGGTGGAATTGATAGTTGCTCAATTTTGGGATTGGCTTCTGCCATAAGTCAAAAATCAGTAAAGGCATTCACGATTGGCTTCAGTGATGAAAGATATGATGAAACTTCGATAGCAAAAGAGATGGCTGATGCCACAAATGCAGATCATGAGATTTTAAAAATAAATGGAGATGATCTGTATGGGAATTTTGAAAAGGTTCTATGGTTTACTGAAAGATCTATTTATAACACCCTTGCAATTGCAAAGTACCTTATGAGTAAAAGAGTGAATGAGCTCAATTATAAGGTCGTTATGACAGGAGAGGGCTCAGATGAATTGTTTGGAGGCTATCCCGCTTTTAGAAAAGATATGTATACCTATGGCGTCGGAATTTCTAATTCAGAATCTGAGAATCTTAAAGAAAACCTGGAAAATTCAAATGATATTTTCAAGGGCGCGATGCTAGCTAATAAAGAAATAAGTAATAAATCTTTCAAGGAATTTTTAGGATTTACGCCAAGTTGCCTTCAACCTTGGCTTGCATGTGAAACTTATGCGAAAAGTCTAGTCTCAAGCAAATATAAAGAGATAACGGAAACTTATGATCCCGGGGCGGCAATTTTTGGAGAACTTGACCTTGAACAGTTAGAAAATAGATATGCAATTGATCAGGCTCAGTATGTTTGGATGAAGACTATGCTTGAGGGTCAAATTCTTACATGGGGTGGAGATAGAGTGGATATGTCAAATTCAATGGAAGCCAGACCTGCATTTTTAGATCATCACCTAGCTGAAGCTGCCGTTGCTGTCCCCCCTGAATTAAGGATTAAAGACAATGTCGAGAAGTATGTTTTAAGAGAAGCCATGTCAGGATTGCTGCCTGAATCACTATATAAACGTGAAAAATTTCCTTTCATGGCTCCCCCTTCCCATGCAGATAAAGATAATTTAAGTTCTATGCAGGAAATTGTGAATGAATTTTTAAGTCCTGAGAGGATAAGAGAATTTGGAATCTTGGATGAAACAGAAGTAAATGATTTGCTGAATAAATTTTTTAGTTCAGAGCTTGATGCCTCAGAAAAAGTACAATTGGATGCAATAATCAATCATCTTTTAAGTGTTCAGATCTTATATAAGATTTTTATAATTGAGGATATCCCTGATAAGGCTCAAAAGATGGCTGATAATTTGGGCTGGAAAGTTTGAATTCGTTTCTTAAATTAATTTCTGAAAAGGTGTAAACCAATACAGGTTTTATTTGAAAAATAAGAGACCTTAAATAGGTTTAAGTAATAGAAGTATGAGTTATAGCGCTGGGTTAAACATCCTAGAGCCACAGGTAATAAATAGGGAGAGAATCCAAGACTTGATAAATTCTTTTTCTTCAATCGGAGCTTCTGAGAATGGTTCTGTTTCAAGAAGAGGTTTTTCTGATGAAGATATATATGCAAGAAATTTTTTTATGAAAACCCTTAAGGAATTAGGTTTGAAAATAAGAATTGATACTGCTGGAAATATTATTGCAAGATTAGATGGGCATGATAATAATCTACCTCCCATTGTTACCGGATCTCATCTCGACACTGTTCCAAAGGGAGGTAAGTATGACGGAACTTTAGGAGTGATTGCAGGAATTGAAATTGCTTTTTTTCTTCAGGAAAATGACATTAAATTAAATAGACCATTTGAAATAATTGTCTTTGCTGATGAAGAATCGACAATGATTGGTTGTAAGGGCTTTACAGGTAATTTATCTGTTAAAGAAGAAGATTTTGTTACCAGTAATTCTTGCTCAATAATTGATAATCTTTCTCGGATTGGTGGAAATTGGCTTGAGATTAAAAGTGCGGCAAGAAGTAAAAAAGATATATTCGCTTTTCTTGAATTACATGTTGAACAGGGAAAGGTACTTGAGGATGGTGGTTTGGATATCGGAATTGTTAATGGAATAGTAGGTCAAAAAAGAATAACCGTTAGGGTTAAAGGTCAGGCAAATCATGCAGGAACTACCCCGATGTCAAATAGAAATGACGCACTTTTGGCCGCCTCTAAAATTATTGTTGGCATTGAACAGATAGCTAAAACTACTTCTGAAAGTGCAGTCGCAACTGTTGGTAAATTGAAACTACATCCCAATGCGGCAAATGTTATTCCAGGAGAGGCAGTATTCACAATAGATATGAGAGATTTGGATAAAGATGTGATTGGGAAAATGAGCTTAAGAATTGAGAATCTATGCTCAGAAATTCAAGAAGGTACTGGATGCGTAGTACAGATAGAACCTCAATTTGAAGTGATCCCCACTAAGTCATGTCCTAAATTAGTGAGCTCTTCATTTCATGAATCTGAAAAGTTGGGATTTAAAACTGGAATCTTACCAAGCAAAGCAAGTCATGACTCACAAGAAATAGGAAGGATCTGTCCTATGGTTATGATCTTTGTTCCAAGCAGAAATGGTCTGAGTCATTCCTATAAGGAATATACTTCTCTTGATCAATGTGCTAATGGTATTGAGGTTTTATTGAATACAATATTTTCCATTGATAAGAATTTTTTAGACAAGCCTCTAACGATATAAATGACATTTTCAATTATTGGTTTTGATCCTTTAAAAAATAGATTTGGTGTTGCAGTTTCTTCTTGCCATATAGCTGTTGGCTCAACAGTTTCATTCGTTAGATCACAGGTTGGTGCTGTTGCAACTCAAGGGCAAACTAATCCTTATTTAGGAATAAGAAGTCTTGAGTCACTCCAATCCTGCTCTGATTCGAAAATAGTTTTGGAAGATTTAATTAAAGAAGATTTTGGCAGGGAAAAAAGACAGGTTCACTTAATTGATAAGTACGGGAGAAGCGCATGCTGGACAGGTCAAGAATGTTTTCAGACAAGCGGACATATTAGTGGAGAAAACTTTTCTGTAGCTGGCAATTTTCTAGAGAATATTGAAGTTCTTGAGGTGATGGCTGATGTTTTCAAACAAAGTGATCCAAATATTAAATTAGGGAAAAGACTACTTGATGCTCTTAATGCAGGAGAAAGTGTAGGTGGAGATAAACGAAGCCTCCGTTCAACCTCAAGCGCTCTAAAAGTTAGTGGAGAACTAGGCTTTCCTCTTTTAGATCTGAGAGTTGATTATCATGATTCCTCTGTAGATGAACTAATTAGAATTTATAAACATAGTCAAAGTGAATGGGCCCAGAAATGGAGAGACTCAATGAATGACCTGCCTGAAATGAATATGAAACAGGAATTTAGAGTCGCGTAAGCTTTAATAAGTTCAGCTTATAGAGAATATGAGAGTAAGTAATTATACTCACACTTATAATTTTTAATTATTAGATTTGTTTCAAGATTGCATTAAGAAGCGTCTTAGCTAAACAACCAACCAAACAAATGAACGAAACAAAAGCTGTTGAGAAGGAAAAAATCGTAGCTGAGAAGCTTAACGGTAGATTTGCGATGATTGGCTTTATTGCGCTTATTGGCGCATATCTAACAACAGGACAAATTATTCCAGGATTTGTATAAATGGATTTTATATCTAAAAGACAAGGATATGTACCCCTTAAGGTGGTTCCATACATATTCTTTGTTGCAGTTGTTTTAAGCATCACAACAACAACTACAATCGTATAGTTTTTAAAAACTTGCATCGTCATGGAAGTCAGTTAGTAGGGATACGGGCTGACTTTTTTAATTGATATTGAATAAGTGATTTGGAAGAATTAAATCAAAACCAACAATTAAAAAATAGAGAATATATAGTTAAAACTTTACTTTTTGAATCGCTATTAACTTATTTCGAATTAGTATCAAATTCAGGCCTAAATTTAGTAAGTTTAGAAATTTCTAATTCAAGTTCCTCTTCGGAATTAAAACCTAGATCTTCAAAAGATTCTAAACCTAATGAGGTTTCTCTTTTTAAAATTATTTCCATTTAGTATAAATTAATTACTTAATACTAGATTTTTATAATTTAAAGAAAATACTTAGTTGTTGATTCAACACCTTAAACCCATTTAAAGAATTGACAGTAAATATAAAATGAAAAGTAATAAGCTTATTTTAGAATGAAGTTAAAAAATATTTTAAAAACTACTGGGAGTCTTCATATCCTATTGGGATTATTAATTATTTTCCTACTAATTTTTTCTGTGGAAACTATCGCAGGCAATGCTTCAAGTGAAACATTGCTTCTTGTAAGAGGGACTGCAGATGTTGTAGCAGCTAGTAATTTAGGGATAGGATTCTTATTGATTATTTGCAGCTCTATCAAAGATAAAAAATCTTTAAAAAAAGTTTTATCAGGTGAACTAGCTTTAATGGCTTGTTTGTTAGCAGTAGCCTTATTCAATACTTTTAATGCTGGAACAATTGTTGATGGAGGTCCTCCACCTCCCTTTTGGATTGTTTTAATAGCTAATCCTCTTTTATGTATTTACGGATTAAATAAAGCCAACAAATGGAACGCTTACTAATTGCATCGATCCTTTTTTATGCCTCCAGCTCCTCCTCCAATTTAATAAAAATCGCCAACCCTTTATATGTAAGTAATAATACTTAGGTGTTGAATTAAGAACCTTGCCGTAATTAATTGCATATAAGACTTATAAGTTATATATGGATAAAGAACATTTAATTGATTTAATATCAAACAGTATGACCTGTGAGATTAATAATTTGGAAACTTATGAGAACAAATTCAATACCACTAATTACTTAAATAACCTAAACATAAATCAGTTGCGAATTATTTCTAAGGAATTTATTTTGTGATTTATGTTACAATTACCTTATCTCAGGTAGAGATAAGACTAAGCAATATTGACCAGCTAAAGAATTTTTGAAAAAGAATCCCACCTGCAAGAGTCAAATACTTTCTGCTTAACAAATTGTTTTGATCTATTCAATAGAGTAAATCCAAAGAATAAAATCACTTATTAAGCCTGTGTACATAAATTTAAAAAAAGTAATTAATGAAAAAACTAAACAAAAAATATGCTGACTTAATGCGCAAAGCTCAACAAGCTACTGGAAGAAAAGAAGCAGTTGGATTAATCCATAAAGCGGCAAAGTTAAAAAGTAAATTTGATCAATATGAGATGATGTAGTTTGATATTGATTGATAGTCGAAATAAGTCGAAAAAAAAAGAATTTAAGTGTATTTGAATGGATTTTTACTTTAAATTACTAGAAATATTATTCAATTTTCACATCTTATTAAGTCTATACAGTTTGGATGATTATTTATATACTTATTAAGTTCCATT
>JAKQYF010000254.1 GCA_023356535.1 Trichodesmium sp. MAG_R03
TAACTGGGAGTAGTTTCTTAGAGGTGATAAACCTTCGGCTAAAACAGGGAAGTTTAAAGTTTGGGAAATTTTAGCGATCGCCTGACAATATACTTCAGGTTTTTCTGGTTGTGCTAAACCGGCAATTATAATTCCTGGGTTAAATTTAAGTTGATTTTTTAATAATTCTATTAAGTCAAAATTTGGTGTAAATTCTGTTATGAAAATTGGCTGTACACTAGCAAAAAAGTTTTTGGGAAATTTTGATTCTAAGGCGATCGCTTTCGATGGAGATATAGGTAGTAAAGGGTCTCGAAAAGGAATATTAAAATGCACAGGTCCTGGTGTAGGAAAAGTAGTTTTTTCCCAACCATAAATAACTGTCTGTCTTAAATATTCTAGTCTTTTTAGTTCTACTGAAGGTAAAGTTAGCTCAATTTGCCAGTTAGGATAATTGCCATATAATTTGACTTGATCTATAGTTTGACCAGCATGACAATTTCGTAATTCTGGGGGTCTATCTGCAGTTAGAACTAATAGTGGGATGCGACTTTCTTTTGCTTCTATTATGGCTGGATAAAAATTAGCTGTGGCGGTACCAGATGTGCAGACTATAACGACTGGTTGATAATTTTTTTTTGCTATTCCTAGAGCAAAAAATGCTGCTGAACGTTCATCAAGAATGGGAATAGTTTCAATTTTGGGATGGGTGGCGAAGGCGAATGTTAGGGGTGTGGAACGATAACCTGGACTGATAATTGCTATGGTTAATCCTAAATATTGTAGTGTTTCTACTAAAATAGATGACCATACTGTATTGAGATTTCTAAAATCAATTGACATGGTTGAGTTTTGAGTCTTAAATAGTAATATGTTAACTTACAAAGGCTTTAAGATAGTATTGAATAACTGAAAAGTATTTGTGACAAATTAAGATCGTAATAGTTAACAGCTTTTTCTACACAACGAATAAAGGATTTAGGGTAAACATTTTGAGAATATTCATATCTTGCTAAACTGGCTAAGTTGCCATCTGCTAATAACTGACTTTGACCATCAACGGCTAATTTTACTGGCTCTGACTCAGGAGTGGTAGTCATTGCTAAATATAACCCTGCATTGTGAAGAAGGGCTGTTAATTTACCCTCAAAATTATACCCTCAAAATTATTTTCTAAACAGTCAAAAAATTTATCTACGGTTTCTGCTTCAGCAACATCTCCTTTGATGGGATATACTTTAACTCCATGGTCAGCTTCTAGGTTTTGCTTAGTTTCATTGGCTGCTGTTTAATTGCTATTAAAACCAAGAATTAAATGATATTTAGCAGGAGCAAGTTGTTCAGCAATATCTAAACCAATAAATTGTTAATCTATATTCTCATTTTCAAGGCTTATGATTTGTTCATGTTCCTGGCATCAAATAATAGGTTTATACTAATATAGTAATATGAAATGATTAGTGAAAAAGTTGTAGGGGTTTAGTCTCCAAATCCTATTTTCCCTTCATCTGGGTTCTGATGCCTATAATAGTCTAGTAGAAAAAGCTAAAAATCTGATACCTATAATAGTCTAGTAGAAAAAGCTAAAAAAGCGATATAAAATGGTCGAGGAAATCTAGGTTTAATTGGGAAACCACCCTATGATAAAATCCTGTTTTCTCATCTTCCTAATACTTGGTTATCTAGGTGGGGTCCCGATGCAGATACCGCTAATTTAAAGACAATTTCTAAGGTAACGATTCCGATTTTAATGCTTTGTGGTAGTCAAGATTTTTTCAATGATCGAGAACGTCTTGATACCTTGAAAAAAGCAGCAATTAATTCACCCCTTACGGATATTATTTGGTATGAGGGATGTGGTCATAATTTTGCAAACTTTGAAAAACAAGCAGGGAATGATTTTGTCAATTGGTTGAATAAATGATATAACTGAGCAATAGAATTACGTGAAGAATTACAATTATGGATCTAAAAGAACAAAACTGGCGTAATTTTATTACGCATCATGTTAGAGATTGGCAAGGAATATGGACAAGATATTCTCCTCAAGGAGAGATAATAGAGTCATTTAAAAGTCTTCGAAGTTTCCGCACTAACCCAGAGCAAACAGAATTATTTCAGACTAATTGTTATGCTTATGATCACAGTAAAGTAGAAGAAAAAAAATGGCATTCTTACAAACAGGATCAGGTGTTCTCTGATGGAATAATGCACCCCGCATTTCCAGCGATGAGATCATATTTTCTGCAACAAGGTGCTGCTGTCTGGTCAAGGAAAATTTTAGAACCAGGTTCAAAATTTCTACCTGCTGAGTTTTTTTTCAGACATGAAGAAATAAGACATAGTGTTAGCATTATTTATAATACTGATGGAAGTTTGATGAAAGTCGTTAGTATTCGTGAAGATGCAGTTGATTTTCCCAGTAAATATTGGTCACAAGAAATCAATCTTTTATCTGAGAGAAATTTTAGTCGTGATTGGCAGGGAACTTCTGTTATGATCACTCCAGATTTGAGGACTTCTAAACCAATACAAACCCAACTAAACTGGCCTGTAATAGAAGATAATAAAATGTTCTTTTTTCCTGATGGAATTTCATTAAGTTGTCCCACTCAAGTAACTCTTGGTACTCCTTTTACTGTTGTAGCAAATTGGTTGGTGAATAATTCCTACTTACAACAATTAAGTGTTAAATATAATCACAATGGTGTTTTTTTGGGTTTAATTTTGGAACTACTACATAGATAAATAGTCACTTCATCAGGACTTACGCAACAGCACTAATTGTAGTGGCAATTTTTTGGAAATGACAAATTTGTGCGCCATATATAGCGGCACTGCGTAAGTCCTGTTCATTTAAAATTGATCCCGTTCTTCAGGAGGAATACCAGCCATTGCATCTTTAATTGCCTGTTGTGTTGAATCAGTTCGATATAAATCAACGAGTTTTATGGGATCAGTTTCGGCTTCATGATGATTCCTTTTTTAATTTGATCAAACAATTTACCAAGGGACAAAACCTCGGATTGATAAAATATTACATATATAGTGTTTGAAAATGAGATGTAAATCTATATGCAGATGTTTTTAAGAAAAAAACGCTGTATTGAATGCTATATATCCTTGTTTTTGTCACTATTTAATGATGTTTTTCCTTCTTTAGCGTTGCCTATTGCCTCCCAACTTATTCCCTTTTGAATAGCCCTTGGTTTTCACATCCTAGATAAAAACACTATCTTAAAATATAACAATGATTAACACTTATTTATTACAACTATCTAAAGATGAATTGAGCAAACCTTTTATGAAAATAATTCCTAGCTCAATTGTATTTTATCCTACAGTTTTTTCATCAGAAAAACCAGGGATTATCTACTTACATGACTGGAATAAATATTCTTACACTGCATCAATTTGTTCTCTAGGTCAAGGATTAGCAAATGAAGGTTATCTTTTTATAAGTTTAGGGACATATCGTCGGGGAGTAGAAGGTCAAATGATGGCTATTCCTGAGGATGATATTGATGATATTAATCGAGGAATACAGTATTTAAAAGTTCATGGTTGTCGTAATATTATTCTCATGG
Organism: Trichodesmium sp. MAG_R03; assembly: GCA_023356535.1. Classification (GTDB taxonomy): domain Bacteria; phylum Cyanobacteriota; class Cyanobacteriia; order Cyanobacteriales; family Microcoleaceae; genus Trichodesmium. The sequence continues at coordinate 3,567 of JAKQYF010000254.1, forward strand.
GTGAAGGAATTGGTGCTTTAAGTGTACTTAAATACCAATTAACCAAAGATGATAATGATATTAAAGGAATTGTCTTAATTCGTCCTTGGCCTAATTTAGATGATTGGCTTAAAAGTAAGATAGGAGAAACAAGATATCAAGCTATATTAGAAAGACATGGGCCTGAAGTCATAGAAGGAAACAAAGGTTTATGGGTTGATTTGAAAATTCCTTATTCTTCAGAAGAATCTTTATTAATTTATCAATCTTATGAGTCTTGGGTATCTTGGTGGAGTCCTAATGCTGAGACAAGAGTCTCAGATTTATTGGGAGAAATGTCAACACCTATTTTAGCTGTTTCTCCCTTACAAGAAATAAATTCAAAAAGTATCAATACAACAATTATCAATATAGATGAACATGAAACAGTGGAAATAGTGATTGATTCCTGGATCAATCAATTAAAAATTAGGGAAAGATCTGATTTGAAGTTAAACATAGCAGAAATGATTCTAGTCAATGAGATTATTACCGTTAAAACTTCTGATAGTCGTTCTTTAATTGGGTTACTGTGGGAAGATGATCAATGTTGGGAAAATCAAAGGATTATTATCCATATTCGGGGCAAAACGGGAACCCCAATTACTGAACCTTTAACTTCACAAATGGCTGAAGTTTATCTAAACAATAAGATAGCAACTTTAGTAATTGAATTACACAGAAGTGGTTATGGAGGTAGTCTGGAATCAGTAGCAGAAATGGATATAGAAGATATTCATACTTTTGTCCGATTTATCTTAAAACGAGGCTATACTCACATTATTTTATCTGGGCAAAGTTTGGGCAGTAATAGTATTATGCGCTATTGCGTTCAAGAACCTCATTCGCATATCAGGGCAATGCTTCATTTTGCTCCTACTCAAGATGCTGCTAAGTGGTTAATTAATCATCTGGGTTCTGATACCTATAATAGTCTAGTAGAACAAGCTAAAAAAGCGATAGAAAATGGTCAAGGCAATTTAGGCTTAATTGGAAAACCACCCTATGATCAAATGCTGTCTCCTCTTCGTCCTAATGCTTGGTTATCTTGGTGGGGTCCCGATGCAGATACCGCTAATTTAAAGACAATTTCTGAGGTAACAATTCCGATTTTAATGCTTTGTGGTAGTCAAGATTTTTTCAATGATCGAGAACGTCTTGATGCCTTGAAAAAAGCAGCAATTAATTCACCCATTACTGATATTATTTGGTATGAGGGATGTGGTCATAATTTTTCCAACTTTGAAAAACAAGCAGCTAATGATGTTGTCAATTGGTTGAATAAATTATATAACTAAGGAGTTGAATTACTTGAATAATTACAATTATGGATCGATAAGAAAAAATTGGCAAAATTTTTGTAGCAATTATGTAGCAGACTGGTACGGTATTCGTATAATATATTTAGGGAATGGAGCAGTTATTGAGTCTACTCCTAGTTTGAGAAGTCTTCGCATTAATAAAGAGAAAACACTAACCTTTTAAAAAAATTGTTATCGTTATTCTCCAGACAACGTTGAAGAAAAAATATGGAATTCAACTAAAGAATCAAAAAATCAAAAAAGATGGATTAATTCATCCTAGACATCCTTAGATGATATTCTTATATTTTGAACAAGGTGCTGCTTTATGGGTAACAAAAGAACCACAATATGATATGACTTACCATAAAACAGAGTTGTTTTTTAAAGAAAATTATTTAGGATTTAGTATTGTGACAGTTTATGGTAAGGATTGTAATTTGCAAAGATTATGGATTTTCAAAGAAGACTCTAGAGGTTTTCCCAGTGAGTACTGGTCAACTGAAACTCACTGATTAAAAGATAGGTATTTTAAAGATAATTGGATAGGAAAAGCAATAAAGATGAATCCAGATTTAGAAGTTTCTCCTTCTGAAGTAACAAAATTAAATTTGACTTGTAAATATCATAAGTTGTTTTTCTTTCCTGATGGAATTTCTCTTAGTTTTCCTAAAATAATTGAAACTGGTTCTCCTTTTAAAATTATTGCTAACTGGTTAATTAATCACACTAGTTTATAACTGTTAGTTGTAACCTATGATCAAAAAGCAGTTTTTATCAGGATCGAGTTTAGAGTTTTATGATTAATTAAAAATGAAATTTTCAACTGTAAAATAACTCAATTCTGACTTCTCATAATATACAATTCCTCGTCGTAGAAAATTATCATTAATTTGCCAATCAACTCCAATTAAAAATGATTTATTTTGCCTTATTATTTTGGGATAAGTGGCAACAATGTGATCACCGATATCTTGTATTAAATTTTCTTTATTCAATTCTTTAATAGATTTCCAATTAGTTTTTATAGGTTGAGAAATTACTTGATCAGGAGTCATTTTTTGTAAAGCTCCTATCAATTTGTTATGATCTCGTTTGAGTTCAGGATAGTTATTTTGATTTTGTTGAGTATCTTGATTCATTAAATATTCGATTCCAGTAGAACTATATTGTAACTTTCCAGTTTCATCATATCGAAAATAACAAAGCACTCGTTTGTCTTCGTGTCGAAACCCAAATTCAAAAATAAAGATTGAATCAGGTTTCACTATTTTGGAACCCCAACAAAAGGTACTATCTAAAAATAAAGCACTGGTTTGAGGTTTTTTATAGATACCATAGTTCTTAACCTCTTTCGTCTCATCACTATAAAATAACTCGTCTTGGTGGGTAATTTCACTACCATCTGAATTTATATGAAGGTGAGTAATAGTATCCCAAGTTTTAATAATTTCACCTTCTGGAGAATAGCGTTTTTTAGTTCCTTGCCAATCTCCAGTATGATAGGTACAGAAATTATTCCAATTTTTAAGTTGTAGATTCATAATATTTGTAAGATTAAAATTCTTAGGTTTATTATCTGGAGTATTAGACTAAATTTTGGGGTGTTCAAATAATCTACTCAGAAGGAAGGAAAACTTGAAACTTAGAACCAAAGAATAATAGAAGCTTTGGGTATGGAATAAGTAATAGATATTATTTGTCTTTTTTGGTGAGTTTGGGTTAGAATTGCATTATTCAAACTCCTTCCAAAGTCTTGTGATTGCTTAATTAAGCCATAGCATAGGCTCAGAAAAACTGACTTAAAAGTCATTACAATGTTTATGATTGAAGGGTTTTAGTAAATTTAGCTAATGCCCCTATTCTCTCTGGGCAAGTTTCAGGGCAACTATAATTAGTCTAAACTCCAGTATTATAGTAGATATATTATTTCAAAGGTATTGATGAATGAGTAATCCATCGATTAGCGGACTGTACGAAATTGTTATCGGTATTGCAGCAGCAGATGAAAGCAATTTAATTAACTATTGGGAGAAGTTTGGCTATACAGTTAATCTCTCTGGAAACCTTCATGCAGAAACAGCGAAAAAATTGTATGGAGTTGACTCTAATTTACATGCTTTGCGCCTTCAAAACAAAGTCACAGATAGAAGTTTAGTCCGCCTAATGGTTTGGGATAATCCTATTAATCAAGGATTAGAATTAAGTCCTTTAAAAGTAGTAGGACGTCGCTGGGGAACTTCTCTATCTTTAGATGTGTTTAATGTTGCTAATCATGCTGAAGATGGTCAAGCTATAGGACTTCCAATATATTATGTTCCTCCACAACGGAATTTAATTAATCGTCCCGAAAATTTTCAGCCATTTTATCAAGCTAATCCCTGTGTTCATGAAATGGTTCTGATTCAACTATTAACCCGACAGGTTATCTTTCAACGTCATGATTATCATCGACCTAATTCTGGTATTGTTAACCTAGATTCTCATTTTAAAAGCTCAGAATTTGTTCATGCTGGACTAATTGTTGATTGTGAACATAAAACCTTAGATTTTTATGATCAAGTCTTAGGATTAGTTCGAGTTGTTGATAATGTTGAAAGTGGATATAGTGTTGCTTCTCGTAACATACTTGAGGTAAAAAAAGAGAATCCTGATGAAAGAATGTTTAACTATTATTTTATTGCTCCTGGTTATGACTTGAAAGAAAAAAATAAAATTCAGTCAGGTAACTTTGAAGTTTTACGTTTAGAAGGAAATTTAGAGAATAAACAGACCTATTCTCGTCCTGG
>JAKQYF010000255.1 GCA_023356535.1 Trichodesmium sp. MAG_R03
AGTCAAATTACTCGTATATACTTTTCTCATTCTTATGAGCACCTCATATGTATTTTTCCTTAATCATACTTTACCCTGTGTGAGCTTTTTTACTCTCGATCAGACTTTTCAAACAGCCTCTCAGATGGTGGACAAAAGTGAATTGGCGTTCGCTACCTCCCAAGCTCAAAATCGCATTCTTTTTTAATTGAATTATTATTCAACTTATTGTCTCAAATGATTACTGTATCTACCATTAAGCTTACTTGTCACCCCGTGAGGAGTTAACCTTATGCAACTCCCAAGGTCTGCGATAACCAGATAAAGTCTTTAGGACTTACCCATGAACACCATTGGTAGGGTGTGTTTTTGTGACGCAAAGCGGAGCGAACGCTTCGCGCCTTGAATTGCGCACTTTTTAACGCAGCAAGGCTCTATATATATTACCTTGGCGTAAGTCCTGATCTTTTCGTTTTAGGGGGCTGTGTTGCATAATGAAGCCCATAGTGTAAAAATGACAATACGTGGCACAAAAGTAAATATGAGTAAGTCCAAGTCCAAGTCCAAGTCCAAGTCTAAATCAAAGTCCAAGTACCGTCTTAGCAACTGGTCTGAGTATGATGCTTCCCTCAAGCAGAGAGGAAATCTCTCATTTTGGCTAAATGATGAAGTCATAGAGCAATGGGTAAACCAACAAAAAACTGGACGTAGGGGAGCATCAAATACCTATAGTGACACTGCCATTGAATTTATGGTGACTATACAATCATTGTTTGGTTTTGCCGGACTACAGACTGAAGGTTTTGTGGAATCTATATTTCAATTGATAGACTTAGATTTACCAGCTGCCTTTCCATAGCACTGTATCCCATCGCTTGCTAAAACTGAATTAGGACTTACGCATGAACGCTATTGGTAGGGCATGTTTTGCTGACGCCAAGCGGATCGAACGCTTCGCGACTTGAATTGCGTACTTCGTAACGCACCCAGACTCTATATATAGTGCCCTTGCGTAAGTCCTGTGAATGTTCAATTACCAGTTATACCAACTAATGAAGCCATTCACCCTCCCCGTAAACTCTACAGGTGTGAAAGTTTACGGGGAGGGTGAATGGAAAATCAGAGTTCATGGTGTTAGCAAACGGCGCACATAGCATAAATACATCTAGGGGTAAATGAGGCCACAGGGGATATTGTCAGTGGGGTAGTGACTACCAATGATGTAAGTGATGACCAAGTATTTTCTCATCTGTTAGATGGAGTAGACGAGGTTATAGCCCAAGCATCAGGAGGCGGAGCCTATGACAAGTATAAGTGTTACGAGAAAGCTAGACAAGGAGGAGCAAAGACAACAATTCCACCTAGAAAAAATGTCGTAAATAGGTCAACATGGCAACTGTCAAGGCCCACCTCATCCCAGAGATGAAAATCTCAGAAGAATCAGAAAAGCAGGACACCAGAAATGGAAACGTGAATGTGGCTACCATCGACGCTCCCTATTTGTTTGCACAGCATTCCATAAGGAAAACCACTATGTTTAGACTTATTCGTGATATTTGGAGGGAAGTTGCGATGACAAAAATTTAATAATCAGGCAGTGGAGTTGTTCATACAATGTGCCATGCTTAAGCGTATGATTCAAATAGGTAAACCCAAAAGCTACAAAGTAGAAATCTAGTCAACTCCAACTAAGGGGAGTTGTCGCGTTGGCGGAGGATGGTGGCGGCAGTTATATCACTACTTTCATCAACCAAAGTCGACTTGGTTTGAGAATTCAAAAAAATACTAATACCAATTTCCTCAAGTATGGCTACACATCATATGTCAACATTTGATCAATATTAAGACAAGCAGTGTAGTCTAAGTTTATGAAATTGGTATAACTTAATTTCATAGGATTAAATAACTTAATATGACAGAATCATGGTTTGATTTTAGCCACTACTACAAATATCAAGAAGTAGTAAATTTTCTACATCAAATGAGAGAAAAGAATCCTCATTTAATAGAGTTAAAAGTTCTTGGCAAAAGCTACGGCGGGCTAGATATTTTCTTAGCTATTCTTAGCAATCAAAAGACAGGAAAGGCTCAGGAAAAACCTGGATATTGGATTGATGGTAACATTCATGCGGTAGAAGTTACAGGTTCAGTAGTTGCCCTATATATTATTTATCATCTACTAAATAATTATGCTAGCAATCCTCGAATCACTCACTTATTAGACAACTACACAATTTATATTTTACCTCGAATTGCTGTTGATGGAGCAGAAAAATATTTAACAACTCCTCATATTTTGCGATCTAGTATTCGTCATTATCCCTATCCTGAAGAACGGGATGGTCTCCACCAGGAAGACATAGATGGAGATGGGTTAATTTTGCAGATGCGATTCAAAGATAACTGTGGAGCATGGAAAATATTGCCAGAAGACCCTAGAATTATGGTTCCTCGCGAACCTGATGAATTTGGAGGTACTTACTACAGTATTTTGCCAGAAGGAATGATCAAAAACTATGACGGTTATGATATTAAAGTTGCCCCTAGTAAGGAAGGAATAGATTTTAATCGTAACTACCCCCACCAATGGCAACCGGAGGGAAAACAAAAAGGTGCTGGAGATTTTCCTTTTTCTGAACCTGAAACTCTTGCTATAGCAGAATTTTGGCAAGAAAATCGTAATATTAATGGCTTCATTAACTATCATACGTTTTCTGGAGTAATTTTACGTTCCTACTGCAATTATCCAGACGAACACTTACCTGTAAAAGATTTAGCAATTTACAAATTGATAGGAGAAAAGGGTACTGAAATTACAGGTTATGAATGCATTTCAATCTATAATAACTTCTTGGATCCTAACCGTGAGAAGATTTATGGTGGAATGATTGACTATTGTTATGACCGCTTTGGTTGGTTTGGTTTTGCTATAGAGCTTTGGGATTTACCCACAGAGGCGGGAGTTAAGAAGGATGATTATATTAAGTGGTTACAACGCCATCCTGTTGCAGACGATCTGAAAATGATGCAATGGAATGATGAAAAATTAGATGGCAAAGGTTTTATCGACTGGAAAACATTTGAACATCCCCAGCTGGGTATCGTTGAAATTGGTGGTTGGAATCGGGAATTTTGGTGGAACCCACCTGTTGAATATCTACCAAAGTTGTGTCAGGAACAATGTCAGTTTGCTATTTCTCATGCTTTGATGTCACCTCGTTTAGTAGTGAGTCAGACTGTGGTTGAGCATCAGGGCGGTGATATTTATCATCTGATAGTGCAGTTGGAAAATCAAGGATTTTTGCCTACTTATACCAGTGAAAAAGCTTTAGAACAAAAAAGTGTTAAACCTATAGAGGTAATGTTATATTTACCTGATCATGTAACATTGGTGAGTGGGAAACAAAAGCAAGAAGTTGATCATTTGCAGGGGCGATCAAGTGAAGCTTTTAATTTTTTCGGTTTTTTTACTCAAGGTGTAAGTTCTCGTTGTCATTTGGAGTGGGTAGTTAAAGGTGTTGCTGGCTATGACATTGAGGTGAGGGTACAGGCGGAACGTGCAGGTGTGCTGAAAACTGTGATTACTTTGCCGCAGTAGGTGCCAGAGTAGGTTATACCAAGCGTGATCAATGTTTGCTACACTTTCTTGAATAGGGAACCTACCCCTAACCCCCAGGGCATTTTTATTCTCCACCCCAAAATTTCTGGTAATATCAAATCCGGTTGAATACTTATTATATACAGGACTTACCCTAAGGTACTATATATAGAGCCTTGGTCCGTTACTAAGCGCGCTAACACACCCTACCAATAGTGTTCATGGGTAAGTCCTAATATAGTTGGGGGAGATGGGGAGATTGAATGTTGAAGTAATTATAGAATTATAAACATCAGGACTTACGCAGTACTGCTATATATAGTGTAAAAAATTGTTATTTGTCAGATAATGCCACTATAATTAGTGTCGTTGTGTAAGTCCTGAACATAATACTATCAGGACTGACCCACGCTTCACCTTGAAAACACCATATTTAGGGGCGAATGGCATTCGTCCTCACTGGGTGTAGTGCCCGTGCATATTACTGGGGGCTGTGATTTACCCATACTTTTACTATATCCTACGAGGGTTTTTTTGTCAAGCTAACCAATATTCTGGCATTTTCCTTCTGGTCATCCATAGTGCGATCGCCCTTAGACCTGAATCCTTACCAGTCTACTAGAATTACTGTAAGGATTCAGATGCTATAAAAAACCCTATAAGTTTTAGCGGATCAGCATTTTCGGGAATTCTTCCTAAATTATATTCTCAATTATAAATGCCTACAAGCCTTTATTTTCGTCATCATTGAGAATGAGACTATTAAATTGCTGAGTCAGTAATTTTAAGAATTCACTCTCTGACTAAGTTTGAGATACTTGAATTCTTACGTAGACTAGCTTCAGAACTTACGCAAGGGCACTATATATAGAGTTTGGTGCGTTACGAAGTGCGCAATTCAAGTCGCGAAGCGTTCGCTCCGCTTGGCGTCAGCAAAACACACCCTATCAATAGCGTTTATGCGTAAGTCCTATAGCTTAATAAAAATGTAATTCTATAATTCAAAAACTATTTAAAAAGCTAGTGCTACTGTACTTGATAAGCCACTGAATATACTATAAGGAATGAGAACAAAATAAAGCCGGAGAAAATTAATTACGCTCAAGAGATTTTCCAGGCAGAAACTACAAATTTCCGCTCTGATTTAATTTACGTTCCTAACTATTCAACCTGACATTATATTACGCAATGCCAAGTAAATTTATAACTGTCTTTTCTTGATGGAAATGCATTTTTATAGACCTGTCAATAGTTGTGATTGGCACTTGACAGCAATGTTCGTGAAAACTGTTTAAAATAGTCCGTTTCTTAAGCCTATCTATTAAATTAGGCATTTCTTGCTTACAGTGCAAACAATACCAATAAATTTGCGAATTACGGCTATGACGTAGCATTTGGGTAGAGCAACAAGGACAGTGATTCATGGTTACATTCTGATTTATTTAAGATGCCTACACTACAAAAATTTTACCATTCACCCATTCCATATCATTTGTCCAAAATATGCTGTATTCCTGCTAACAAAAGCTCTTTATTTAATTAACTTTGTAACTAGAGAAAATGCAGGATTTCATAGCAAAGACTAGAGCCAGTTCAGTATAGTTGGTTAGTAAGGATTCAGTTCTTATGAAAAAGTATATAAGTGTTGACGGTACTTCTCAAATTATATTCTCAAGACTGAAATCACTACAAACTTTTATTTTCGTGATTATTGAGAATGAGACTATTAAATTCCTGAGTCAGTTATTTTCAGAATTCACTCTCTGACTGGGTTTTAGATACCTGAATCCTGATATTGGTTAACTCAACTTTATGGAATAAAGCTTTTACTTTTTTATTGAGAATGAACCAGTTAAATTACTGAAATTTTTAATTTTAGTCCTGGTTTAATAGAATACTAATTGCGCAAAACCTATACTAACCTAATTATAGGTTGTAAAAATTTAAAAACTAGAAATGAACTCCGAAATTCTTACCAATTAGCTATTCCTTATTCTCAATAATTAGCAATATTTTGGACACCAATAAAATAGGACTACTATAACTAAATGGTTATTAAGTTTTGATTTTTGATTATTAAAAGTTATTGAATTACAAAGGCGACTCTTTTAAGTAAGATTAACTAGGCGAAAATTATTTGTGAATTTTCCATACTTACATTTACTTAATACTTAAAATATATTCAAGTTAAATTATATATTATTTACAATTTAAACTTAACTAATACAATACTTTATAATGAAAGTCAATTATGTATCTAATTTATCAAAATTACAAAAATTTAATATTTTAGAAAAACTTTAAAGATGAAAAATCCATATTTACAAAAAAGTTGTTACTAGTAATACATTTAAAGAATAAAATTAAGAAAAACCCAAAAAAAATATTTGTAGAACATGTAATAAGATTAATTCAAATATTTGGAGTTGCTAGATAAAGATTCAGGTTAAAAGATAATAGTTAGAAAAAAGTAATTTTAACAATATGTGGCTTAGTTAGACTAATAACTGGTTCTTTTATATTAGTAATAATTATCATAAATTGAGATAAAAAATAATAAGAAAAAGTATAATAAATACAGGACTTACGCAACGGAACTAATTGTAGTGGCAATATATTGAAAAAGACAAATTTATCTGCCATATATATAGTCATTCTGATTTAGATTGAGACAATATTTTCTTGCTGTGAAAGGGTTTTTAGCTGAAAAAGTATTCCATTCTTATTCGGAATGACTATAGCGGTACTGCGTAAGTCCTAAAATATTTATATTAGTAACACAAAGCATCTCTAGCACCTATCAAACCATATAACTTAACTATCTTCATGAGTAGCGATCGCTCGACTAAAGACAGTTAGGATAGGCCTTTGAGAATTTTTGGAGATGTCTAATGTCTTTGGGTAGTCTTAATACCAAATCCGCCTAGTGTGAGAGGGTATTTTTAAAGTTACAAAAGATTCTTAAGATATGGAGAAGAATAATTGAGACCAATTGTCCTTATGATAATTTCTAATCAGTAAGCCCTAATACTGATAAAAACTTTTAGCTATATAGGAGTTGTATCCATGCCTTTAAAAGTAGCCATTAATGGATTTGGTCGTATTGGACGTCTAGTTTGTCGTGCTGGGCTCAACTACCCGGACTTAATCGAATTTGTGGCAATTAACGACTTAGTACCACCACAAAACCTAGCTTATTTATTAAAATATGATTCAACTCACGGACGTTTCCAAGGGGAAGTAACCGCATCTGATAATGGCATAACAATTAACGGAAAGTTAATTCCCTGCGTATCAGTTAAAAACCCAACTGAATTACCTTGGAAAGAAAAAGGCGTAGATTATGTAGTCGAGTCTACAGGATTATTCACCACTTTTGATGGTGCTTCAAATCATTTGACAGCAGGTGCAAAGCGGGTAATTATTTCAGCTCCTACTAAAGATCCTGACAAAGTAAAAACTTTGTTGATGAGTGTCAATCACAATTTGTTCGATCCAGCTGTTGATAAAATTGTTTCTAATGCTAGCTGTACTACTAACTGTTTGGCTCCTATTGCCAAAGTTATTGACGATAATTTTGGTTTAACTGAAGGTCTAATGACAACTGTTCACGCTATGACTGCTACTCAACCAACTGTAGACGGTCCTAGTAAAAAAGACTTAAGAAATGGACGTAGTGCTGCTCAAAATATTATTCCTGCTGCTACTGGTGCTGCAAAAGCAGTAACTCTAGTTTTGCCACACTTAAAAGGAAAATTAACTGGTATGGCATTCCGAGTGCCTACTGCAGATGTTTCTGTAGTTGATTTAACTTTCAAAACTGAGAAGTCAACCAGTTACAAAGATATTTGTGCAGTAATGAAAACTGCTGCTCATGGTCCGATGAAAGGCATTCTTGGCTATACTGAAGACCCTGTAGTTTCCACTGATTTCACAGGTGATTCTCATTCTAGTATTTTTGATGCAGGTGCTGGAATTGAACTTAATTCCAATTTCTTTAAAGTTGTTTCTTGGTATGATAATGAGTGGGGTTATTCAAATCGAGTCCTAGATTTAATGTTAT
>JAKQYF010000256.1 GCA_023356535.1 Trichodesmium sp. MAG_R03
AAAAGAGAGGAAAAGTCGGGTTGATTTTAAGTTAATTAGTGAGACTAAAAATATTTATCTTGAGGTTAAGAATACTACTTGGGCAGATGGAAGAGTTGCTTTATTTCCAGATACGGTTACCCAGAGGGGACAAAAACATTTACGGGAATTAATAGAGGTAGTTGAACAAGGGGAAAGAGCTGTATGTTTTTTTTTGATAAATCGTGGTGATTGTTATCAGTTTTCTCCTGGAGATATTGCTGACCCTGATTATGGTAAACTTTTGAGAGAAGCTATGATCAAAGGGGTGGAAATTTTGCCTTGTAGATTTATAGTGACTCCCCAAGAAATTAATTATTTGGGTATAGCAGAATTCATTAATTAGCATATTGAGTGTTGGATGAAAAAATCTAAAAAAAATATTCAATAAATAAAATTATCTTGGATAAAAATTTTTTATAACAAGTAAAATATTAATGCTTGTTAACAAATTCGGTTTCCCACTTTTTGAATATTTCTTTTATAGATATCTTCTAGATAACTACTTCAATATCCCAGTAAAACCAACATCAGAAAGGAGAGCAAATGCTAAGATTATCCCGAAAAATAGCTTTAGGAATTATAATACTTTTACTTACATTTACCAGTGGATGTTATCTACTTATCATGCCATCTCCTAAAGTTCATATCACTTTAGGGAACCCAAGTAATGCCACTACTAATATAGAAAATTCAGATAATTATTTAATGGAAAAATCCCAATATGTATTGTCATATAACCGAAATAAAGGAACAGCAAACTGGGTGAGTTGGCAACTGAATAAATCTTGGTTAGGAGATGTAGAAAGACAGGATGATTTTCGTCTGGATGAGAGTTTGCCTGAAGACTGGTATCATGTCAGACCTAGTAATTATAGAAATAGTGGTTATGACCGAGGGCATTTAATTCCTTCAGCAGACCGCACTGCTAATGAAAATGATAATTCAGCTACGTTTTTAATGACAAATATAATTCCCCAGAGTCCAAATAATAATCGGGACACTTGGCGGGAGTTGGAAGAATATTCTCGCGAACTTGTAGAGGCAGGAAATGAACTTTATATTATTGCTGGAGGGTATAGAAAAAAAGGAGATATTGCTGATGGTAAGGTGACTATTCCTAGTCGGACATGGAAAATTATAGTAGTTTTAAAACCTGGTGTTGGTGTGAGGGGAGTTGATAAAAATACTAGGGTAATTGCAGTGGATATGCCTAATTCTAATCGGATTAGAAGTGACTGGAAAGCTTACCGAGTTTCTGTAGATAAAATTGAAAGTGCTACTGGTTATGATTTTCTTTCAAAAGTTCCAAAAGAAATTCAAGATGTGATTGAAAATCGAGTTGATAATGGGTAAATTAAATCAGAATTTGAAAGCTGAATAGGAAAAAAATTTCTGATTTTCTTAATTCGGTATAACTCAAAAAAGTTAGGGTTATACTGTTTCACTGAAGTCAGAAGTTAAATTTATTTGAGTATATTTAATATAGATGTTTTGATTAGGGCGATCGTAACAAAAACGCCTAATTCCCATTTGAAAATTAGATAATTATCCTAAAAGATATTCGGGAATATCGGTAAATTTTTCTAGTAAAATTTCTACGAGTTTGATTTGAAATTGATGAGGGTTATTCATCGCTATTGCTCCTCGTTAAGGATGATAAATCGTCGGCATTTAAAATAGGATAAGCTGTCTTTAGGGTTCCTTCTTGGTTTCTGATTATAAAAGCCCTAATATTTGTACTGTGTATACTTGGAATCTGTTGTATCTCGTTGGTTGATTTTTATTAATTATTAAAACGTGTTTTTTTATGATGTCTAAAAAATATTATACTTATCGAATTTGCTTGAATGACTTTCGGGTGGTTAAAATAGAAAGATACGACCCTCAAAATCAATCTTTAGGAATAGCTTCAGGAGTTTTTGGTTATCAGGAAAAACGACAGGAAATTCAACGGCTTTTAGAGATTGCTATCAATTATGAACTAAGTGAAGAACAAACCTGTCAGTTGGGGGAAGCTTTATTTAATAGCTTGTTTGACTCTAGATTATGTCAAAATTTTATTGATTTCTATTATAAATTTGTTCAGGAAGAGGAACAATTTTTACGGATAGAATTGGATATAGATGAGCAAAAAATCCCAGAGGTTGCTGCTTTACCTTGGGAGTTTTTATGTCTTCCTGAAAGTACTAATCAAGGTACAGTGTGGTTGGCGACAGACCCGAATTTAGTATTTTATCGTCATCGTGCTTTATGGAATTCTGCTAAACCAATACAATTAGCAAAAGGTGAAAAGTTGAGAATTGCATTGGCTATTTCTTCTCCTAAAAATTTGAGTAATGTTGAATATTTAGAGGTACAGGAAAAGTTAGAAAATTTAGCGACGGAACAGTCTGAAGAAATTGAATTATTACCTATTATAAATCCATCTACACCAATTGCAATTGATGGTTTATTAGAGAGAAAACCGCATATTTTTCATTTTATTGGTCATGGTCGTTTTGAAGATGAGGAAGGAGAAAAAGTAGGCAAAATTGCTTTGGTAAGACCGGGTTTAAATCAGGCTAAATGGGTTGATGAGAAATTTTTTGCTTCCTTATTTGTTCGTCATCGTCCTGGTATTGTTGTTTTACAAGTTTGTGAAGGAGGAAAGCAGTCGGAGTCAGAAGCTTTTAAGGGAGTTGCTGCTAAAATTATTGGTCAAAATATTCCGGTAGTAGTGGCAATGCAATATGAAATAACTAATGCTACAGCTAATCTATTTTCTGATGAATTTTATAGGAGATTAGGAAAAGGTGAACCTGTTGATATGGCGGTTCAAAATGGTCGCTATGTTTTGGGTTTGGAGACTCAATATCAAAACCGTGATTTTGCGACACCTGTTATTTTTATGAATTTACGAAATGGTTATTTATTTTCAGAAAAGTCTCAAGATGAGCTATTAAATAAGGAACAAAATGGCTTATTGTATTTAACAGGTGAACACAAGGAATATTTGCGTAGTAGAAGGAGATTAGAAATGGGGTTAACAGATAAACAAAGGAAATATTTGCGTGAAGAGATTGAGAGGGTATTAGATGAAGATACGTTAAGAATGAGCTTGATTGAAAATGAAGAGATATTTGGCAAGAATTTTTATAATCAAATTTCTGGTAGTAGTTATCGTAATAAATTGACTTTTTTAATCATAGAGCTAAAAAATAGAGAGCTTATTAATGATTTTATTGAAGTTGTTCAAAATGAGTATCCTAACTTTGCTCGAGATTTATAGAACAATAAGATTGATTATCCAATTAAGAATCACGTAAGTATATGACTATTGGTGGACAACTGTTTATTTCTATTAGTTGGTATTAGCCTATCTATGGTTCAATTCTAATGGTGCTTTATGTAGCAGTTATTCTTTTGATTCCTTTAGAAAAAGGTAAATTTAGTTAATTTAATTAAGTCTAATAATGAAGTTATCTACGTCTGAAATAAATGTTCTGTTTAAAGCTTTACAAGATGGTTATCGAAACTATGATGAATTGAAAATTATGGTGAGATTAAAACTAGGAAAAAATCTCACAAATATTGTTCAGCCAGACAAGAAGATTGATATTGTTATTCTGGAATTAATTGAATGGGCTGAAAGTAAAGATAAACTATTAGATTTAGTCTGGGGAGCTAATGAGCGAAATCCCGATAATGACCAAATAAAGAAAGTAAGTTATAGACTTTTTGGGATTACTCAAGCACAATGGGAAAAGTTATGTGAATTATTAGCTGAGATTAATCCGACTGATTTGGAATTTGCTTGTAAAGAAAGTTTTAAACCAAAGAACATAGTGGAAGTTGATTCGAGATTAGTTGATTTAAAATATTTAGATA
This sequence comes from Trichodesmium sp. MAG_R03, assembly GCA_023356535.1. Lineage (GTDB taxonomy): Bacteria > Cyanobacteriota > Cyanobacteriia > Cyanobacteriales > Microcoleaceae > Trichodesmium. The sequence goes on from JAKQYF010000256.1 coordinate 3,889, forward strand.
GGGAAGAAATTCAAGATATTTTAAAAGAGAATTTAATTAAAAAACGAGAGGAAAGTTTAAGAAAAGTTCCTGTTGTTTTTGAATTTGCTGATTGTTTAAGTGGAATGTTCAATGTAGGAATGAATACTATCTGTAGTGATGTGAAAAGATGGACTGAGGAAGTTAATAATCAACTGTCTAAATTAGGAAAAAAGAACGGTTCATATCGAAAAATGAATACTAATTTACAAGATTTTGGGCAAAGGGCAATTTTAGATTCTGATGTTACTCCTATTAGAAATTTTGGTCCTCATTTACAAGAAGTAAAAAATCAAGAGTTTCCAAGTAATAATGAACAAAAGGAATATTTGCGTAGTAGGAGGAGATTAGGGATGGGGTTAACAGATAACCAAAAGCAATATTTTTATGAAGAAATTCAGAGGGTATTTCCAAATGAAGAGGACTTAAAAATAATATTCATTGACAATGAAGGTAAGTTTGGAAAAAATTTTTATAATGATATTGATGGCAAGAATTATCGTAATAAATTAACTTTTTTAACCATAAAACTACAAAATAAAGACTTTCTTTATTCTTTTATCGAAGTTGTTCAGAATGAGTATCCTAACTTTGCTCAAGAGTTATAGATCAGTGAAATTAATTATCCAATTAAGAATAACAATGTAGCAGCATATCAAAAATGGAGTTAACAGATAATGAAAAGCAATATTTTTATGAAGAAATTCAGAGGGTATGTCCAGATGAAGAGGACTTAAAAATAATATTCATTGACAATGAAGGTAAGTTTGGAAAAAATTTTTATAATGATATTGATGGCAAGAATTATCGTAATAAATTAACTTTTTTAACCATAAAACTACAAAATAAAAGACTTCTTTATCCTTTTATCGAAGTTGTTCAGAATGAGTATCCTAACTTTGCTCAAGATTTAATAGAACCAGAAAGTCAACCAAAGACTAATTTAGATCCTCTGAAAAATCTATTAAAACAAAAAAAATGGATAGAGGCAGATATAGAGACCAGAAAGCTTCTTCTTGATTCTATTGGGCATCCAAAGTTTGTAAACGAAGAAAATTTTCAAAATATTAAGTGTGACTTACTCAGAGGTATTGATAAGCTTTGGCGAGAAGAGAGTAAGGGACGATTTGGCTTTAGTGTTCAAAAGGAGATTTGGGAAAATATAAACAATAGGTATAGTTATTTCAAAAAACAGCGACTTATTATAAACAGATTTGGTGCTGAGGTAGGTTGGTATGATAATGATATAGATGAATGGCTAGATGTGCCTAAAACTAACCAAGATATCGAATGTAAGACTGAGGGGTTTTGGCCTACTCCTCCTCCTTCTATTATTTCAGTGGATACCATTGGTAAAGATTTAATTCCTTGTCTCATGAAAAAATTAGAATCTTGTGACTTTCCATAATTAAACTAATCTCGTTTAAAACATTAGAACTGCAAAGGAAATACTTAATATTATTATATCTAAATTTTTAGGAGTTAGCTAATGAACTCGACATTTGTTGGGCGTGAAAAAGAAATAAGAGAATTTGAAAAAAAATTAGAATCTTTTCTAGATCGATCTTCTAATATCACTAATCATTCGATTATGCTTATTAATGGTTTTGGAGGAATAGGAAAAACTACTCTTCTTAAAAAACTGAAAGACATAGTTGAAAACAGCCAAGAGCGAGGGTTCAAAGATTATTTTGATATTTTAGAACTGGACTGGGACAAACAGTTAAAGCACAATTTGATTAAACCAGATATGGTACTAACAATTATTTATGAAGCATTGACAAAAAGTGAAGAAAGAAAGGACTATTTCAATGATTTTACTAAGGTTTTAGAGATATTGAAATCAATTAAAGAAAAATATGCAGAAGCTGAAGAGAAACAGGAAAAGATAGGTAAATTTGTAGAACCTGAATTGACAAATTATGAACAAGAGAATTACCCAGAACTTGAATCTGGTTTAGTTAAACATTTAGCTGAAGGAATAAAGAATTTATCACAAAAAAAACCATTGCTAATATTCTTTGACACTCAGGAAGTGCTTAACGATATAGATGTGAATAAAGCTATACGGGAAGTGATAAAAAAATCTGGCAACAAAGTGATTTGGATAATTGCTGGGCGTAATGACTTAACTCAGAGTATTTCGAGAAACTTAGTTGCTCAAAAAGCTCTAACTTCAATTTTAGAAAGAAAAGATGAAGACCCTGATATTATTGCTTTAGCAATTAGGAATTTAGGAAAATCAAATGCTCTTGAAAATTCACAACTAATTCATTTTCTGGATTTCAATAAATCCCCAGATAGATATGTTCGTGAAGCAGCAGCAAATGCAATAAAGCATAGAGTTATTGAAATATATAAGTCTAGGAATATATCTAACCTTAAAAGAGTAATTATAGAAGTAGTTCCATCTTTGATTAAAGCTATACGTAATGATTTTATGAAAGATTCTCGTGAAGCTGCTACTGATGCTGGAAAGATGACTTTTCAAATAATGAAGAGATTTGATTCCAAATTAATGGATACTGATGAAGGTTTAAAAAAAGAACTTATAAGTATTAAACATCAACTTGAATTAGCGTTAATTTTCTCCAGCAAAGAAAAAAAGAAATCCTTCGTAAACTCTCAGAAGGAAAAAATCGGAAAAAAAGAACCATTAACTTTGATTCAAGATTTAGACAAAGAGTTAGACCTTTATGAGAAGGTAGGTATTATTCTATTGTTAGGAGAATTAAAAGCTGAAGAGGCAATTGATCGACTGCTTAAGTTACTTAGTAATATTAATGAAGAACCAGACATTCGAGCTAGTGCAGCAGAATCTCTAGGTGAAATAGGAGGACCTGTTGCCAACAATAAACAGGCAATTGATGCTCTAATTGATGCCTTAGAGTATGATGAACAACAACCAAAGAATGACCAATATGTACGTTCTGAAGCTGCAAGAGCTTTAGGAAAATTAGTCCCTCCCAAAGCTATAGAAAATTTATATCAGGCGATTCGGAGAGATAAATTTAGTAGTGTGCGCGATAATGAAAAAAAAGCCTTGTCAAATCGGAGAGATAAATTTAGTAGTGTGCGCGATAATGAAAAAAAAGCCTTGTCAAATTATCTGATTAATTCTCCAATATCACATTGGAATGAATATCAAAATAAGGCTTTTAAATATCTCGTAAAAACTGTTACTAATCCTGAAAAAGAAAAAAAGGATTTATTTCCCAACCGAGAGGATATTCAACAAAAGCTGATTACTGAGTCGTCTACTCAGGGAAAAGAAAATGAATTTCAAAATCAATCTATTGATCAACTTATTGATGCTTTAAAAGAAACGAAAGACCCAGATGAATGTGTAGCGATCGCCAAACAAATAAGCAGTCTTAAAGATGCCAAAGCATTAGAGCCAATTCTTGATAAACTAGAAGAACTTAAAGAAGGAGATTGGATTGC
>JAKQYF010000257.1 GCA_023356535.1 Trichodesmium sp. MAG_R03
TTGATGTTGCTTAACAAGATTAGCTTCTAATGCTAAAGCTTCAGCTTCTGTATCTGTGACAATAAATTCAATTTCAACGATTTGTTGTATCATTAAACTGATACGATGAGTGTGATTTTTCCCATCTCGAAAATAGGAACGAACTCGGCTTCTAAGTTTTTTAGACTTACCAATATAAAGGATGCGATCGCTACTATCACGCATTAGATAAACTCCCGGAGTTTGGGGAATCTCTTTAAGTCGATTTTCTAAACGTTCAGAGTCTTTTATTATGGGTAAAATTGGAGTTATCATACTCAGTGATCATCTTTTTTAGTTATCAGTTAACAGTACTTCCTACTGCAGTAGAAGGTTGGCAATACTGAATTTGAGAGGATTTCTATATCAGTTATCAGTTACAGCAGATTTCGGGCCAATGATGTACAGGGTAAATGGTGAAATCATATAGTGCGGGCATTTTGCCCGCGTAGGTCTACCTGATAACAACGGAAAACGCTGTAATTGTAATTCATCTAGTGTAGTTGAGAGAAAATTTAATACCTTGGTTCTAAGAATTCTCTATCATAAGAATTGTTAGAGGTATCTTCAGATAACCAACGACATTCTAATTTTCCTGCTTCTATTTGAGGTACTTTAATAGCAAACCCATTACCATCACTTACCAAAGAAAATCCGAAACCGAGAGAGGTTCCTAGTAAAACTAAAGCAACTGTTTTAAACATTTATATATTCTCCAATAATATAGCAATTCCCAGAGTGATGAGGTACATTTATGATCAGCGATACTGTTTTGCTAGCAATTGCTAACAGTGCACAGCAAAATTAAATGGCTGAGGAGGTATCTCCCAATGCGGTAGAAAATTTCTCTACCACCTTTTAACTGTACCTCATAGATTAAATAACTGCTACAGAACTTACGCCAAGGTACTATATATAGAGCCTTAGTCCCTTACGCTAGGGCTAATATCATGTCCGGATGAATAGGTATCAGGACTTACGCAAAGGTACTATATATAGAGTATTGGTGCGTTACGCTAGCGCTTTTCATCTCGCGAAGCGTTCGCTCCGCTTGGCGTCAGCAAAACACACCCTACCAATGGTGTTCATGGGTCAGTTCTAAGGTATAAATAAATTAGGGAGAAGTAGGGGCGAAGGGCAGTTTTGCTTGCGCATACTTCGTTAACGCTGCGCCACATGAAACGCCCCTACAGGAGTCAGGAGAGAAGAGGAGGAAGTTTTTTGATCACTAATTAGGGCTTGCTGATTAAATATTAAAGCGCTGAAACATAAAGGCTGCAGCATTTTTAGGAGGGAAAAAAGTGTCTAGTTTTCGGTCCTGAGAGATCAATTTGTTAGTATTTTGGGCGCTCTCTAGGCATAAAAATCAAGGTACAAATATATCCGACTACCTCCTCTATCAATTCCCCGTTCCTCTGTAGGGACCTTCCATAACAAAAATGCGTTTTATGTCCCGTAGCGTTAGCGGAGCTTTGCGTTAGCAAAACGTCTCTACATCTCCTCCTGGAAGATATTAGAGGTGGGTTCCCTACTCCTGAAAAAGACTTTTTCAGCAAGCCCTAATTATCCGGACATGATATAACACACCCCACCAAGAGCGTTGATGCGTAAGTCCTATGCTATATAAGTTGAATTACTGCATCTATAGAGATTACACACTCAGGACAATTGTAAGTCCCTATTTAAACTTACAAAGCAAAAATCAAAATTCCGCTTAGTTCCATCAATATTATTGGTAACTTATGTTTTGAATAATTCAGGACTTACGTAGTAGCGCTATATATGGCGCATAAATTTGTCTTTTTCAAGATATTATCACTACAATTAGTCCCAAAAATTGAAAAGGACTTACGCCAAGGCTCTATATATAGAGCCTTAGTTCGTTACGAAGTGTGCAATTAAGTCGCGAAGCGTTCGCTCCGCTTGGCGTCAGCAAAACACACCTTACCAATAGCGTTCATGGGTAAGTCCTATTGAAGTTTATCATCTCTAAAGTACCTTAACCTCCACTAATTTTAGCTTTATAACCCAATTTAGTTAAAATCTCCAGTAACTTTTGTTTATGTTCACCCTGAATTTCAATTTCATTATCCTTAATAGTTCCACCTGTGCCACATTGATTTTTAAGTTGTTTGAGTAAAGTTGCCAAAGTTTCCTGGCTTGAGTGAAACCCACTAATAATTGTTACTGTTTTTCCTTTACGACCTTTGCGAGATACTTGTACTCTTAAATTTTGTTGATTTGGCGGTAAATTTGGTACTCCTCTTTTTGTCGCCGGAGAATTAGTATTATTACCAAATTCTGAATAAACTACGCGATCGCCTTTGGCATTTTTATGATCAGAGAAATTACGTTTGGAGTTAGCCATAATTTTTAAGCAATAAAATAATTTTTCAAGGGAATAGGAAATAGGATAGGGAACAAGCACAAGTCTTGGTAAAGAGATTAAAATCAGTTTGCAGTAAGAGGACACCTGTCTCCTGCTGAGAGTCTCCTACCTGAAAGTAACCCATCTCTCTTACAAATCAGATAGGATTGCTATAATATCATAGCATACCTCCCATAAATTCAGCTTTTTATAATTAGGACTTACCCATGAATGCTAATATTCTCCTATTCTCTATTCTCTATTCTCTGTTGCCTAACTAGTTTATTTTTAATCTAGCCAAATTTCCCACCAAGAACCTGATTTAGATTTTGATGTTACTGGTTTAATACTATTAATTTTTTCCCCTTTATTAATCTCGCCTGCTGTTTGTTGAGCGGCCTCTTCTTTACTTTTTGCTTCAACTATTATATCCCTTATTATACCCCGATGATTGAGAATGACACGATACTTCATATTTTTACCTCTTTAGTTATCACTATAAGCTTTTGTGCATTTAAACGACTTATTATTGTATACCTCGTTCAGAGAAAAACTATTCTTAATTCTAAATTCAGACGTACTAATATACATTTTAAATGCGTATTTGCTTACCACTACAAAACAATGTTAGGACATTAATATAATTTCAATCCTTTAAAGCCAATAGTTTTGAATTAAACTAATAGCTTCAAGCTATATAATACGAACTTTACCATATTTGATGAAACATCAATAAACCGGATTTTTAGTGATTTAAACCCGGTTTTCTCAGTTTTTTTCTAAATTTTTACCTTGATGATTATCAAAAAACCTTACACAGGTTTGGTCAAATTAGAACAATATTCATCATGTACTACTTGAGAATGAATATTTATAGGTTTCAGATCTGATGATTCTGGTAGTTTACGATTTATAGGATGAAATATCATCTTTTTACAAACAACCTGATCATTGCTCAAAGAAGCATAATCCCAAATAAAAAATTCTGAATCTCTGATTGTTCCATTAGCTGGAGATTTAACAAATCCAGTTAGTAATATCAATTCTATGGTTATTAGAGCAATAACTATGTACTTTAGCATAAACCTCCTAGTTTTATTTTAATTACAATAATGCTTACCTATATTGTAATAGGGTTCAGATAATACCAAAACTATCATGACATAAAACTGTTTACAGAACTCCAAAAAAAATCTTGAGCTGAACCATATTAACTTATATTCTCTCATAGTTTTCCTTTGAGTGTCAAGATAGTTGATACAGCAAATTCCAAGTATGCTAAGTACAGATATTAAAAATTAAATGTTCCCAGTGTGGGCATCTTGCCCAGGATAGACCTACCTTACAAAGGTGAAATCCGCTGTAACTAAAGTAAAATTTTTAGTAGATATTAAATCCTAAAAAATTATAAGTTCATAAGATTTAATAACTATGGTTGACTTAATTGTCAGCAAATAATACTAAAGAATATTCAATAGGCTGATCTGAATTTGAAACAACTACAAATTGATAATAACCAGAAGTTCTTGTTTCGCCTCTCCATTGATTTTCTGGAGAATCTCCTATTAATCCTCGAGACCTAGGACGATAATTTCTAGGAGGATAAATTGATAATAAAACTTCCAGAGAATTAGGTTCTAATCTGACGTGCAAAATTTGTTCATCTTGTAACCAAGCTAGATAAATTTTACCTTCCCCTGGCTGGAGAGTACCGTTGACAGTTTCCTGAAACGAACCTCGTGTAAAACGAACTTCTTCTAGTGATTTTCTGCTTTGTAAGCCTTTCATTGTATCAGTAGCGATCGCTTGCCAAACCTGACCTATTGGTAGACCAATGAGGTTTCGGCCACGGGTTTTCTCTGAAAACAAATTAATAAACCCAGCATCGGTCAAATCATTAAAAGCACCGCTACTAATATTTAGTCTCCTCAGTTGAGACCGCCATCGATCAATATCATCTTTACTATAATTGCCTAATCTACGACGAGCATCTATAGTTAGAGTTTCTAGTTTGTCTGTCAACTTATCAGCTATTGCAAACCACCGCCACTGCCATAATTTATATTCTGGAGTTTGATTACTCAAAATCTGCCCTCTTTTTTGAGGATACTGACTATAGAAAAATTCATCTGCTAAGGAGAAAAAGAAAGCTTGATCGATACCTAATTGTTGGAGGCGGTCGCTCAACTTTTCTGGTTTCTCATTCACAATTCTATTTTGATTAGAAGTATATTCTAACCAAAAATTACCAGCCATCCAACCTATTCCACCCATACTCAATATTGTCACTAATACCAATAAAATTGTTGACCAAATAGAAGACTTTTGAACAACATTAGTAGTTACAGGAATTTGGGAAACTGACATAGTAGCTACATTGGAGAGTTGACCAGTGGAAACAATGTCTGGTGGTGCTTGGGTAGTAGCTAAGTCAGTGCTAGATGACACATTTTCCAGCGCTTCAATAACCTGACGGGCAGTGGAAAAGCGATCACCCGGTTTAGAAGCTAACATTTGATCTAATATATTTCCTAGATTTTCACTAATACTAATTTCCTGGCGCCAATTAAAAGTTAAGTTTTGAGTATCTATCAAAAAAGACGGTTCCTTTCCAGTTAATAAAACTAAAGCTGTTACTGCCAAAGCATATAGATCACTATCATTATTAATAATTCCTAGCCGCATTTGTTCATCTGGAGCATATCCTGCTTTTCCTAACTTTGTTGCTTGAGGTAGAGGACCACTTCCTTTGTGAGCATACTCAGAAGCAACTTTTGTTTCTGTTTCTTTCACCCCACCAAAATCAATTAATACTGGCAATTTGTCAGAAGTTTGCAGAATTAGATTATCTGGAGAAATATCACGGTGAACAACTCCCAAGTTATGAATATATTCCAAAACAGGCAATAGTTGCATCAAAAATTGTTGCACTTCTGCTTCGCTAAAAAGTTTGTCTTGAAGTTTGCGGTTTTCTAACAAAGCACGATAAGTTTTACCTTCTATATAATCTTGTACTAAAAATAGATATCCTTGTCCATCTAACTTATAGCGAAACATTTCTCGAAACCCAGGAATTTGTGGGTGTCGTAACTTGTATAGTACACCTGCTTCCCGTTCAAATAGTTCCTGGGATTTTTGTAAGGCGTAGCTACCGTGAACTTGGGGGGCAAATTCTTTGAGTACGCAAAGCTCCTGGAAACGGTGATTATCTTCTGCGAGGTAGGCACGTCCAAAACCACCATGTCCTAATTGTTTGATAATTTTATAGCGGTCAGTGAGTATTAGACCGGGATATATAGGGTTATTCATAAAAAGAATTACTAATTTTAGCCCAAATTAATTTCTATTTATAGAACTTACTGAAAAATTGGGTTTAAAGCCTGGTCCATAAGCGGGCGACTTTTTAGTTGATTTTTTTTCACTGGCTTAGTCCTTCTTGCTTTTTAGTTCACAAGAAATATATTAGTCGCGGGTGGGCTTACCGAGACAAAAACGGACACTGAGACCAGCAGCCAGACTACTGCCAAAGTAGCAGCAGCCTGTGAAATGTCAACCCGCCGAGGGGCTACGGCTCGGTTGTTACCCAGTGCCTTTAGGCCGGGGAGGATATCAAGCAAAACAATATAATTAGGACTTACCCATGAACACTATTGGTAGAGTGTGTTTTGCTGACGCAAAGCGGAGCGAACGCTTCGCGACTTGAATTGGGCTAGGGTAACGGACCAAGGCTCTATATATAGTACCTTGGCGTAAGTCCTGATAATATTTCTGTCATTACTAGGGAGAGCAAAGTCATCTCAAGCTAATATTTTACTGGTGGATGGGTAAGTCCTGATTTATTAGATTCGGCCATTTTAGTTATCACTTATCAATTATCAGTATTTCTGGAATTGAAAGTGTAAACTTCAGGAATAGAAAACTGGGAAAATTCAGAAAAACTTGAATTATTTTAATAACTATAGATTTTACTTAATTTATTCTATCTCTAGAGTAATTAATGATGTGACGGTGATAGTGATTTTAACTAATTACCTTAACTTCTTTTTTCAGGAGTAAATAGAGACTTTGCATACAACGTCCCTACAGATTAGTAATTTGGGAAACAGGGAGTAGAAAATCAGCAATAAGTGGTTAGACAAAATTAAATTTTAACTCTCCATCCAGTCTAAATATTAGAATTTATGAGTTGGTAAATAATTCTGCCCAATTACTTACCAAGTCTGAAAAAAGAATGTTACAAATACTTTGAAACTATATATATGAAAAAATTTACTAAAATTACTGAGTACATCCAAGTTTTAGTATTAATTTTCTGGATTTGTAATTTCTCCCATAAACAGAATTGTACCAGAATCATGCTCTCTAATGGCAAAAAAGAAGGGGCGGTTAATTAACATATCAACAGTTTTAACTAGACTTCGAGCTACTATTTTTACACTGGTAGTTGCTGCTGCTTCTGTTCCTGTTTCATTCACTTCAACAAATGTTTTATGTTTAACTTCACTGATATATAACTCTGGTGGAATAGGGTGCATCCTAGAAAAATCTGCTGCCATACTGTCAAAAGCTATTTCCATTCCCAAAGATTTCAATGCATCATTGAGGGTAACTTCATATTCAGTTTTAAATTTTGGCAAACCTAAATTAATTTCGTTATACTTAAACTTTAGCATCCAATTTTTCCAGTTTTCTTCATTCAAAACTTGATAAAATCCCTCTAAACCTACTTTTTCTCTGGGGAAAAATATATACATACTAACAATATCGTTTTTATAGGGCAAACTCACTGCCTGAAAATCTTCATTTTCGTAATATAAGTGTTCTGATGATTGGAACATAATTGGATGTTGTTTTTGAGTTCCATTGGCTAAATAAAAGGGCATCTCTT
>JAKQYF010000258.1 GCA_023356535.1 Trichodesmium sp. MAG_R03
AACTCAACTCGAGATGCTGAGGGGAGAAGCAGGAGAAAACTACAGTCATCCCTATTATTGGGCGAGTTTTATTCCTTCTGGAAATTGGCAACCAATTCCTCCAAGGTTAAAATAGTGTAAAAACTTGTTTCTTATTCAATCTTCCTTCTTCCCTATTCCTTCAAATACCATGACTTTTTCCAATTACCCAGTGTCGCCGAAAGAAACGAGCCAAAGCTGATTCTTCTAAAGGCAAATAAATTGGTCTACCGTGGGGACAAGTACGAGGGTTACGAGTAAGTTGCCATTTATTTAATAAACTTTGCATCTCTGGTAAACTTAAAGGAGTTCCATTTCTAATAGCACTACGACAAGCAGTAGCTACTTTAGCAGATTCTAGATCGCCACCTTTACTAAGTTCAATTAAAGCATCAGCACAGTCATTTCTTTTTGCTAACATTTTCGGAGCGCTACGAGCTGCCCAAACTAAATCTCCAAAAATTTCAACTTCTATATTTAAGCGTTGAAATTGTTCTATTTGAGCTGAAGATAAATGATGCAAAATAATCGGAGTTTCCAAAAAAATTACTTGCCAAGCATCACATAACTCTTCATATAAAATTCTTTCGTGGGCAATATGTTGTTCAATTAACCACATCCCACTCGGATGCTCCCCTACTATATAAGTATTGTGTAATTGAGCGATCGCTTTTAATTCTATTAATCCTAATTCTTGATTTTTCTCCTCCCTATTATCTGGGGAAACTTCTATACCTCGACGAGTTTGATAATTGCCCCTATTTTCTGAGACCTTTAATATTTTTTCCACCCTTTCTGACAAAGGAAATTCTGGCATCATCTCCGAACTAAATTGTAATGCTTTACCAATTGCGAGATTGATTTGTTGTTGCCAAAATTTCAAATTATCCAGATAAATTTCAGTTTTTGCCGGATGACGGTTCCAGTTAATTTGATAAGGAAAAATTTGTAAATGAATAAAACAGACAGGATAGCGATCGCCAGGACAAGTACGCGCCAAAGAACTAATAATTGCTTGTTCTAACTCAGGCACTTTTACCACCCTACCATTAATACCAACTTTCACCCAATCAGGTCGTCTACGATGGCATCTATCTGGCAAACCTAAGACTAATTCTAATGATTGTCTATCCAAAAATTGAGAATCTTGATATTGGGAAAAATTTAATATTTTGATATTTAATTCTTCAGCTTCTTGCTCATCAACTTCTTGTTGAATATACTGTAAATCGCTCAATCTTACCGTCGATAAAATTTGAGGTAAAATTTGTTTTGCCGTAGGTCCAGGACTAATGTGCATCCATAATTTCCTACCCTGCCAAACTTGCCAAGTAACATCAGGATAACAAAGAGCTATTTGCTGAATAATTAATTGTATCCCTCGCATTTGTTGTGGAGGAGAAGGCATTCCTTGACGACGTACAGGCCATTTTCCAAAAAGATTAGAAACCTTAATAATAGTCCCAGGAGCAATAGCAACTCTTTCCACTTCAATAGGTTTTCCTTGTTCATTATAAACAACTCGCCAACCTTCACTTTCATCGCCGAAAAGAGGTGAATTAGGACGACTTAATATTTCTAAATTTGAGAGATTAGCTAAACTATGAAGTGCTTCTCCACGAAATCCTAAACTACTAATTTTTGTTAGGTCTTGAAGATTAGTAATTTTGCTAGTACTATGAGGATGTGCTGCTTGTTTTAAATTAGCTAAATTCATACCCATTCCATTGTCAGAAATTTGGACTCGCCACTGTTCAGAAATGATAGAAATAATGATGCGAGTTGCACCAGCATCAAGAGAATTTTCTACTAATTCCCGCACAACTGCTGCTAAAGAATCAATTACTTCTCCAGCGGCAATTAAATTAACAACTTCTTTTGGTAAGGTTTGAATTTTAGGTCGCATTTATATAAAAGCAGTAACAAAAAGCTTTAAGCTATAGTTTATAACAGGTAGTAATTGTTTTTTTTACCTACCTTCTCAGGAAATTCTATGTATTTTTAGGAGCCAAATTAGACTAATATTTTTGGTGAACTAAATCTTAAAACAATAGAAAATTAAGGTCAAAAAATCCTATTTTGTGGTTATATTATAGGAAACTATTACTGTGTGTTAGCAGTGAAATATAACATCAGATATAAACCAGCCTTTGCTGCTATTTTCGTCACCTTAGATCCTGGTGACAGCATTATAGCCGAAGCGGGAGCCATGACAAGTATGGATGGTCGTTTGTCCATGAAAACAGAATTTTCTGGAGGCTTTTTCTCAGCTCTATTAAGAAAATTTTTAGGGGGTGAGTCCCTATTTGTTAATGTTTTTGAGAATAAAACTTCCCAACCTTTAAATATTACGTTAACTCAATCCATTATTGGGGATATTGAGTGTTTGGAATTAACCGGAAATGAGATATGTTTTCAACCAGGGGCTTATATTGCAAGTAGTCCTCAAGTTAAGCTAGGAGTTAGATGGGCAGGTTTTGCCAGTTGGTTTACAGGAGAAGGGTTATTTAAATTAAAAGTAAATGGCCACGGAAAAGTTTTTTTTGGGGCCTATGGAGGGTTGAGCAAGCAAAATATTGCTGGGGAATTTATTGTTGATAATAGCCATTTAGTAGCTTATAGTCCCAATATTAAAATGAGTATAGGTTTATCGGGTGGTTTAATTAGTTCCCTCACTTCTGGAGAAGGATTAGTTAATAGACTCAAAGGTAATGGTGTTATTTATTTGCAGTCTCGTAGTATTGAGGGTTTAGTTCAATTCTTAAGGCCCAAAGTCCGTTAAAAACTTCAAAAAATTATGGATATTCAATTAATACATCAACCCGATAATGCGATCGCCAAAATTAGCTTAGACCGAGGGGAAGAAATTATCGCCCAAGCAGGCTGTATGGTTGCTATGAGTGGGTTTATCAATACCAGTACTACCCTCAGACAAGGAAAAGGAGGGGGAATTATGGGAGGATTAAAAAGAATGTTAGGGGGCGAATCTCTCTTTTTAAGTGTTTTTCGTTCCCCTGCTCCCGACGGTCAAGTTTTTCTCGCCCCCAAATTAATGGGAGACATCCTAGTTTATGAAATGAAGGGTCAAGAATTAGTTGTCCAAGCAGCCTCCTATCTTGCTTCTGATAACGATGTAGACATTGATTTAGGGTTTCAAGGGATAAAATCTTTATTCTCAGGAGAATCTATTTTTTGGTTAAGTATTACAGGTTATGGCCCAGTAATTTTAACCTCTTTTGGAGCAATTTATGAAATAGACGTTAACGGCGATTATATTGTAGATACTGGCCATATTGTCGCCTTTGAAAGAAGTTTAGATTTTCGTATTGATAAAGCTAATTCAAGTTGGTTGGGGGCATTTTTTGGCGGTGAAGGTTTTGTCTGTCGTTTCCAAGGCCGAGGCAAAGTTTATTGTCAAACCCATAATTCAGGGAGTTTTGGATCTCTTATCGGTTCTCAATTGCCTGCTAAATAATCAATTATTTTTGAAAATGACTAGGTTCAAAGTCAGAAGAGGGGGAGGTCATTTCAGTTATCAGTACCTCAATGGAATAAGGAAGCTTGAATACACGAAATTTTATTTTTTTTCCCTTTTAAAGGGGAGGCTTTAGACTTAATTTTCTGGTGATTTTGATAGTTAAAAATAAATCAGGAATGATAATTAAAGAAAGCCCAGAAGAGGAAAGAAATCATATCATATAAATTGAGAAAATTTAACTTTTGTAAATAATAAAATCTTCATTCCTAAATAGATTTTCCCCTTTTCTCTTATCTGTTTGAAATTTAGTATTTATTAATAAACTAGGATAACTAGATATGTCAGAAATTGCTTATAAAATTGAACATTCTCCAGCTTATGCTTCATTAATTATTGATTTGCAACCAGAGCAAAAAGTATTAGTAGAAGCCTCAGCTATGGCCGCCATGGATACCTCAATCAAAATGGAATCTAAAATCAAAGGTGGCTTAATAAAAGGAGTTGGTAGAATGTTTGCCGGTGAATCCTTATTTATTAATGAATTTAGGACTCAAAACCAGTCAGGAAGACTGTATCTTTCCCCTAGCGTTCCTGGAGATATTCAACATTATTATATAGAAAATCGTTGTGGTTTATTAGTTCAATCATCAGGGTTTGTTGCCTGTAGTGATAGAGTAGAATTAGATACCCAATTTCAAGGATTTAAAGGCTTTTTTAGTGGAGAATCTTTGTTTTTATTAAGAGCTACTGGAAGGGGGGATTTTTGGTTTAGTTCCTATGGAGGTATTTTAGAAATTCCTGTGGAAGAAAGTTATGTGGTAGATACCAGTTATATTGTGGCTTTTGAAGAGACCCTAAATTATAATGTCGAGATGATTGGAGGTTTATCATTTAAAGGTTTAAAAACAGGAATTTTAGGGGGTGAAGGGTTGGTTTGTCGGTTTAGTGGCCAAGGCCGTTTATGGATTCAAAGTCGCGCAATTTATCCTCTATTAAACTTTTTAAATTCTTTCCGTCCTACCAAGGGTGGTGATTAAGGTTTTTCGGATTAATTATTAATTAAACTTATGAGCGATCGCAATCCTTCACCAAGTAATCGTCAACTTTTAATTATATTAGGAATTTTGACAACAATTATTGTCATAATGATTAGCTTTGTATCCCTGTTATTTGATTGGGCAATTACTCAAATTCCAATTAGTTGGGAACAAAAATTAGGAGCATTAATTATCCCAATTTACGAAAAAAAAGCTAAAGATTATCCTCAACAACAAGAAATTTTAAATAGTCTTTTAGATCGATTAGAGTCTAAACTCAATAATAAATTACGAGAAAAAAGGGATTATCGAGTAATATATATTCCCGAAAAAACCGTTAACGCTTTTGCCATTCCTGGAGACGTTATTGGTATTTTTGAAGGATTAGTAAAAGAAGTTAAATCAGAAAATGAATTAATGATGATTTTAGGTCATGAATTAGGACATTTTGCTAATAGAGATCATCTTCGGAGTTTAGGGAAAACTTTAGCTATTAGAATTGCGATCGCTAGTATTTTTGGAGATAATGCAACCTTAGGCAATAGTGTTGGAGTTCTGATCAAAACTATTAGTAATACTCGCTATTCCCAGTCTCAAGAATATCAAGCAGATGAATTCGGATTAACGTTATTAAATAAAACCTATGGTCATGTGACAGGAGCAACAGATTTTTTTAAGAATTTTAAAGACCAAAAAAAACTAGGCTGGGACTTTTTTTCTAGTCATCCTGCCGGACAAAAACGTGTCAAAAGACTAGAAAAATTAATTAAACAAAAACAATATAAATTAGGTGAATATTCTGATTTAGAACCAAATTTACTGAAAAAACGGGTCTAAAGCCTCCCCCTTTGAGGGCGACTTTCTCTGGATCAATATTTTTTGCAAATAATTGTTTTATCTGGGAAGATGTGTGATAAAATATCAATATAAAAGCAAAAAAGATAACAATCTTAGTGAAGAGAGGGCAAGTTATTAAACAGGAGGTCAAATCAATATAAATCCTTGGATGAAGCTATTTTGTCAACTCGTACTCATTTTTGTCTTAGCTTTCATGTTGAGATATGCCGTGACACTAACGCAGCACGAAACATCTTGAGTCGCAGATTAGAAATAATAGGTATTGAGCGCAATCAAGGTACTGAAGGGTTTGTAACTGCGTTAAGAAACCTCCTAGCAATAGGGAACGCTTTGGGAGACAAGGTCTATGCTAATGATGGGCAACTTGATTTAGTATCAATGAGCAAAGAATCACTTTTTGTGATCATCCCTGTGTCTTTAGGCCAGGGAGTATGTCAAAGAATTCATATTTGTGAGTGTAGTTAAAAATAAATTTAAATAATGATTCCAATAAACCTGTTGATTTTAAGTCTAGGTGGTCTGGGTTCAGGTATTATAGCTGGAATTTTAGGAATTGGCGGTGGTACGGTTATGGTACCCCTATTAGTAGCCTTGGGATATCAACCTATACAAGCGGTTGCAACGAGTGTTTTAGCTATTACAGTGACAGCGACTTCTGGTACCCTACAAAATTTGCGTATGGGTTACATTAAGCCTGAAAAAGTTCTTTTGTTATCGTTGCCAGCATTATTTGCTACTCAAGGTGGGGTTTATTTAGCGGAACAATTTTCCCCCACTCTATTATTATTAGGCTTTAGTGTACTAATGTTGGTTAATATTTATCTATTAGGGTTACGCAAACGTGTTATAGCCGAACAGAAGAATACTGAAAAAAATGGTGAAAAACAGCAATGGGGAAATCCTACTATTGCTAGAATTATTACTGGAGGAACAGGAGGTTTATTAGCTGGTTTGTTCGGCGTTGGTGGTGGGGTAATTATGGTACCTCTGCAAATTCTTTTGCTCAACGAACCGATTAAAATTGCTGTTCAAACAAGTTTAGGTGTAATTGTTATCACTTCTATCTCTGCTTCTTTAGGTCATTATTTGAATGGTAATGTTGTGTTTGTTGGAGGTTTGTTTTTAGGTTTTGGGGGTTTGATCGGCGCTCAAATTGGCACTCGTTTTCTACCGAAATTAAAAGATTCAGTTGTGAGTTTTGCTTTTAAGAGTTTGTTGATAATTTTAGCTATTTACACTTTTTGGAAAGCTTGGCAAATATGAGCTAATACTGATTTATAGCGCTTTTCAAATTAATGAACTACATCGCCATAACCAAAACCTTGTAGGGACGTTGCATAACAAAAATGCGTTTTCCTGGCGGAATGCTGCGCAAACATGTCGCGTAAGCGTTTCATGTCCGCTCTTAGCGGAAAACGTCCCTACTGTGGTCTACCAACATGAAAACTGCTATAACCAGTATGCACCATTCCTCGACTTTTAGTGAGGAATGTTTTTTTTCTACTGAGAACTTTGTACTGTCCAGTAACAAAAACTTTCTAATGATGTAGGAAATCATTTGTTATGTAGGGACGTTGCATGCAATATCTCTACCTACTCCCTTCCTGGGATGGGTTAGGAGTGGGTTCTCTGCTTCTTAAAAAGACTTTTTGAAGTGCGGAATGTGGGATTTAATTTTTAATATCTGTACTGCGTATACTTGAAATTTGCTTTCCTCCTGTCTCCCGCCTCCCACCCATAATATTTCTTACCAAGGACTACCAACAATAGTAAACCCTGCCCAATAATAAGGATGAGAGAATTTTTGATCCCCAATATTTGCTAACCCCGAAGGTAACTTCAGCGCAC
>JAKQYF010000259.1 GCA_023356535.1 Trichodesmium sp. MAG_R03
GGGTCAGGTCGTTCTATCGAGACGAAAATGCAGCAAGAAATATATTAGTCGCGGGTGGGCATACCGAGACAAAAAACGGAGAGGTTGCTCAGCATAAGACTACTGCCAAAGTAGCAGCAGCTTGTGAGATGTTAAACCGCATCGGAGCTACGGCTCGGTTGTTACCCAGTGCCTTTAGGCCGGGGAGGATGTCAAAGCACTTACTTCTACTCCAGCAAAGGGTAATGATTCAAATTCAAATTTTTGTTTACCAACTTGAAAATTATACCTTCCTTCTGTTAAAGCATCTGCTAAAATTGTAGGTTTAAATCTTTCTCTAGGTTCTAAGTCCATAGCTTTAGAAATAGTTATAATTAACCTCAAATTTTTACGAATTATCATTTTAATAACTCAATTTTAAAGTTTTTAATACGGGATCAATCCTCATCAAAAGAGAATTGAGCCGTAGTTTTACCGTAAGTATTAAGCTATTATATGTCAGTTCTCAGTAATAAAACTCTACTTGTCTAGTGAGATTTAATTCTGGCTCAATCAATTAACAAACTTTATTTTGTTGTGCAGAATGCAGGTTTGATCTAAGGCAAAAACAATACTAATAGCTAACGACTGAAGAGTTTATTTTCCTAGCTTATTCACTGTCTATTTTTGTCCTCAGCAGAAACAGTAGCGAATTTTTATTCTTCATTCTGACTATCTTGGGATGTTGTTTGTTCTGGTAAAGAATAGATATCTTTAAGTTCAGAAACTTCAAGTAATTTCGAAGTTTCTGTAATAGCTTTTTTAATAGATGTAAATTATTATTTTGAATAAGAGGTTACTTCTTTTTCTATTTCTGTCAAAGTAGTTGCCTCTGTTTCAATATTCAGATACCATAGACTTTTTTTTCGAATTAAGTATCTTCTATCTGACTTATAGTCTCATTAATTTCAGGAGTTACTTCCTCAACAGAAACTAATTTATCAGCATCAGCTTGAATTTATGCAGATGTTGACTCAGAATTATTATTTTTACTATCTCTACCTTGAATGATATTTTTAATATTACTCAATATTCCACTCACAGGTGTCAATAACTGAGCAAAATCTCCAACTGTTTTAGATGAACTTATCTGTAATTCCTGAGATATTTATGATAGAGTTTTACCATCAGTTCAAATATTTTCTTCTGTCATATTTTCAGTTGTATTTGCTTCAGATTCTTCTCTAATTTTGCTTGAGTTTGAAGTGGTTTGAGATGATAGTAATTCAGATTCAGTTTTTCCTGGTTTAACTTCATTAACCAACTCTTCAGTAGTAATATTTTCTAACTCTTGAGTAACAGTTCCTACCGACTCAATTAAATCTGATTTTGAAACCTTCTCTACTTCTGGTAGAGATATTTTTTCAGAAACTGTTGATTTTTCTTTAAAATTATCCTGAGTGCTTTTCCGACTTGATATTTTGGTTTGCTCTGTAACTGGGGTGACTTGACGACGCAAAATTAAAATTTCTGAGGTAAACCAAGCTAATAATGTTACACTTGCCACTTGACCTAATAACACCGCACCTGTAATTCTACCTGCACAAAACCATAATACTAAGGCATAGAATAGACCTATACCACTCCAGATAAAATCGTTTTTCCGATGGACTTCTGGAAAGAAAAAAGCTACTATATACAAGGCTAAACTACCAAGACCAACAGCTAAGGCCAATATGTATGTAAGCATAAGTTTAGATACTACCATTATATATTTGTATATCGATATGGGGTCATTTTATCGTTCAATAACTCCTATTAATTTTTGTATTTTCAATTTCAAAGTATCATAGATGGTTAAGTAGAGAATATTAGAAAACTATACAGTAAATCTTGTAGGCATTGATTTAGGATTAAAAAAGACGTATTCAAAACTAAAGCTAGAGGCTTTACCTAACAACTATTTATGGGTTAGATGACATCTTGACTCTAAGATCAGGGATGTACCTATGCAAAAGACCTCTAGGAGAAAAAGCAGGATCAGGTGAAATGAGATGAAAGTCTCGCCTCCGCTTCTGAAGGCGAATCAGATGAGGTAATTTACCTAGCTTAGTTTAACTCTTTCCACAAAAACCAGCATGATTAACTTTTTGTTTGACCTCAATATTTAACTCCCCCGGCGAGAAATCTAAACTTAAACCAGTATAGGAATTGCTATAAATTAGAAATTCAACCACTGTATTAGCATTTTTGGTGCTGGCAATAAAATTATTACCAATAAACCTAGCATTAACAATCCCAAAAAGTCACGTTGATTATCTAGTTCACTAACATCATTAAGAGCAGGTTCATCGGCAAGAGGCAGTAAAAACAAAAAGATTGCTAAAAATAAAAATTCCTTATTTATGCAAGCTAATACTAATAATAAAAAACGCGAAATTTGACCAATTACCATGCCAGTACGTTGCCCAAACATAGCGTGTACTATATGACCACCATCAAGTTTTCCAATAGGCATTAAATTATATGCAGTTACTACTAAACCTATGTAACCAGCTACTGCTACTGGATGTAAATCTATACTTTTGTTATAAGTTAACTTCGCACCTAATGCTAATTTACTTAATAAAGTTAATAAAAAAGAAAAAGTGGGATTGAGGGAATCTATAGATAATATTCCTGAATCTTCAGAAAGAGGCACAATATTAGAGTGAGATAAACCCCAAATTAATAGCGGTATTGTAACTATTAATCCTGCTATAGGACCTGCGATACTAATATCAAATAAAGATTTACGATTAGGCACTGGACTTTGCATCCGAATAAATGCTCCAAAAGTTCCTAAGAAATACGGTACTGGAATAAAATATGGTAAAGTTGTAGGAATTTTGTATAATTGAGCTATGATATAGTGGCCAAATTCATGGCAACCATGAATCAAAATCAGAGCAATGGCATAAGGCAAACCTTGGATATATAAATTAGGGTTATTGTGTATGGCATTTTCAGAAATACCAATTATTTTTGTCGCTCCATAGTATATAGTAGTGCATAAAGTGATTAGTAATAATCCTAAAGTCAACATTATACGTAGTATTTTATATTCTTGAGACTCTTGATTTTTATTCTTACTACAACTTGGGTTAGGAACTAGGGCAAAAAAAGGTTGACCTTGAAAGCTATTTTGAAATACTACTAGGAAGCGATCGCCAAATTTTCCTTCTACATTTTCTTGTACTGTTTGATAGGCTTCTTCTGAATTAGAACGTAACTGACCACGACAAATAACTGCTTGAGGTTTATACTCTAAGTTCCGCAGATAGTAGACTGTCCAAGGAAAACAATTTCGCAGGTTTGTTTCTTCTGTTTTGTCTATTGCTAGTTTTGGTAAAGTGTGGTTGATAGTTTGAGTAGAATCGATTTCTGTTTGACTGTGGTAGCTACTATTTTCTTTTTTTGATTGATCTGGTATGTGACGTCTCCATTGCAACAGTAACCAGTACAGATAAGGACACAAAATAAAAGGGATGATAATTAATGCTAAAGGGATGATAATTAATGCTAGTGGTACTTGCTTTTGGGGATAGATTAACATCCAAGTTATCCATATTAAAGCTGGTGTCATCATGATCAGCCATAATATCCAGACAGGAGTGCGAGTAATTTTAATTACACTACGCTGTAATATAAAGTATGTAATTAACCCTAATAAAATTAATAAAATTAATATTTTTAATAAAAAGAGCATAATAGTTTACTGAGTTCTGTCCATTTCTCATTAAGTAATAATACTGCCTTGACACAACAGCCTTTTGTCCCCAAACTTCCCAGATTTGTCCTAGAAAATATTTTTGCTTTTTCGCCAAATCGGGATACTTTAGGAGGAACTTCTTATTTTATTGTAGAGAATCAGACCAACATTCTGATTGATTGTCCTGCTGATAATGAAACAAATCAAAAATTTCTTATGGCACAGGGAGGAGTGAAGTGGTTGTATATTAGCCATCGTAGTGCTATTGGCAAGGCAAAGAAAATTCAAGCAACTTTCAAATGTGAGATTCTGATTCAAGAACAAGAAGCTTATTTATTACCTGGACTAAAAGTAACGACTTTTGAATATGGATTTAATTTGAGTCCAGATACTAATATTTTCTGGACTCCTGGTCATTCTCCAGGTTCATCTTGTCTATATTATTCGGGGAATAGAGGAGTATTATTTACAGGTCGTCATTTACTGCCGAATTCTCAGGGTGAACCTGTCCCATTACGTATGGCTAGGACTTTCCATTGGCCTAGACAGCTTCAAAGCGTAAAATTTTTGATTGACCGATTTTCTTCAGAGACTTTACATTACATTTGTCCTGGTGCTAATACTGGTGCTTTGAGAGGTAAGGGAGTAATTGACTCAGCTTATGATAAGTTAGTATCTGTATTTGTTAGATTATCGGAATCACATAGCAATTAGATCATAGGTTAAAGTAATATCGTATAGGGTTAGTAAAGACCTACTCCCAAAGAAATTAGATAGAAGTTTTTTACTAAAAAGCGAAAGTTAGGAATGAGAATAAAATAAAGCTGGAGAAAATTAATTACGCTCAAGAGATTTCCCAGGCAACAAACTACAAATTTCCGGTCTGATTTAATTTACGTTCCTTAGTTCCCTCAGTTGATAAAATAAGAGCTAGTATCTAAGAACTAAAAATTACAATGGCCTATGGTAACTGTCACTGCTTATCCCAATGCCCCAGATTTATCTCCTGATGATTATTTGGTTATTGGCCTAGCAACCTGCTTTATCAAAGAAGATGGCGAAATCTCTCAAGTAAAAATTGTTGAACCAATACCATCAGCAGCTCTCGAAGCTATTGTTAAAGGAATACCTACTTCATATCAAATAGCTTGTGGGACAACTTTGAGTAAAGTATTATCTGGAGAGACGCCCCTACTACCTAAAGATTTTCCACCAGAAGCTCAATTCTCTGATAATTTTGCTGAGAGAGCGATCGCTGCTACTCGCACATATAAAATACATCCTGAAGTTCAATCTTTGATTCCTCAGGGAAGTCGTTGTGATGATTTTAACTATTCTCTAGAACGTAAGCGGATATTAAATGCAGAAAATATTGTTAGTCCACAAGACAACGTGAAGCAACACGAATATACTCACAAAGTTCTTTAATAGCAATCATGAGGACATCTTGAAATTTCAAAATAAATAATTGTCTGGACTGAAACTGAATTAGCAAACTGATCGTTCATTTTTATTGCTGAATGTTGGCTTAAAGGATATTTAGGTTAAGAAGCAGAAACAAAACAAAAATGAGGCAAAGCAAAAAACATAGAAATATAAATTTTCTCTAGGTTCAAAGCTTAGTAGCTATAAAACTTCCAAGTTATTATGTTCACAATTTGGTGACATACTCCCACACTAAAATGACAATCTTTCTGTTTATTGGCAACTTTTTTATGTTATTTGCCTACTGACTTAACAACCTTTAAACATCTGTTGCTGCCTTTTTTCTTTCGAGATAAATGTTTTTGTAAAGTTTTTACCGCTTCCGAGACTTTCGGTAATATTGAGGAATTGGAACCAATTCTCCAAGACTAGTTATCAAGAAATCTTGCAGCACCCTTATCAATACCCAAAGTATTTTCCAGGGTAGGTTTGACAACAGTAGTCAAGGTAGGAACTAATTGATCCTCCAACGACAAGGTAACATAATGCCCATCAGCTTTGCGGCTAATAGTAACTGTTTTTATTTGAAAACCATCTGGCAATGGCCGATGTTTAATTAACTTTACCTTACCTAAATTTTGGGCAAATTAATTTTATTTTCTTCAAAACAGTCTAGCTTGATTTGAGGATAAGTGAAGCTACGATAACGACCTTTGATTAACCGTCGATTCATCTCACGCTAAATCAAAGATTATGGCGTGAGATGAATCGATGATTTAGCTAATAATTAAAATGGAAGCAAATAACAAATAGCTTATTAGATATTTGATTTTTATCTGAAACCCACTGCTGCTTGCCATACAAAAGCTAGCAACAAGAAAAACACAGGAATTACTGGCAAAACATCAACTAACGGATTAAAAACTGAGTAAGCTTCTGGCAGTTTTGCCAATAGTATTGCTAATTCCATAAGATCAACCTACCTGATTCTTTCACAAAAAAATTTTTATTAGACTTAGTATATCTTATGGTGAGCCATTAATATGAAAATTTATCTCTTTAAAATGTAAAAATCTAAATCTCAACTAACAAAAATATTGGCCTTTCTAAATGTAGCAATAAATCTTTGAGGGACATAAATAATGAGCAAATATATTCAACTATCTCCTCTACCAATTCCCCGTTCCTCTGTAGGGACGTGACACATAACGTCCCTACTTATCCTCCTGGGAAATGTTAGGGGCTTAAAAAGGTATAATTATGCTCTTGGGTGTTGGGAATGGGAGGAGAGAGGGAAGTATGAGAGTAATTTTTGACAAACTATTTGTATCAGGACTTACGCACGGGCACTACAGGAGGGTGAGGGCGAATGCCATTCGCCCCTACATATAGCGTTTTCAAGGTAAATTAGCGTAAGTCCTGTGTATAAAAAAGCATATTTTTTCAGGTATGTTATGCTAAATCCCGCTTAAAAGTACCAGTTTTGAGCAAAATCTAGAATATACACTGTGAATTTGATGAAATATCAAATAGGAAAATAATGTCTAACCAAAAACCAAACGAGTGGTTAAAGTGGATCTGTTAGAGTCAAAATTTTAATGAGTTAGCTCACAACTATGACCGAGGGGCAGATATGTATGAAACATATATTAGGGAAGTATGGAAACCAGTACCTCTAACAGCTTCATCTATGCTGGCAAAATATATAGTCAACAAAAAGGGCACAATTACTTGATGTTGGAGCTGGAACAGGTCTAGTTGGTATAGCATTAACTCAATTGGGATTTGAACATGTAATAGGTATTGACCTCTCACCTGGTATGTTAACTAAAGCTGCAGAAAAAGACGTATATAAATCCTTATTCTGTTGCTCTATAGGCGATGAACAATTCAGAAACTTAGAAAAAGCAAGTGGTATCATTGCTACAGGAGTATTTGCTGAAAACCATGCTGGTGCAGTAGAACTTAACAAAATTCAAGACAATATCGAGCCTGAAGGTGTATTAGTTTTAAGGGCACGCCAGAGTTTCTTAC
>JAKQYF010000026.1 GCA_023356535.1 Trichodesmium sp. MAG_R03
TTCTATGCCCACATTCTTCAAAATCATAGAAGCTGCTAATGAGGACATTCTTAATACGGCACGACTACCATCAGTAATATTAACTGCATGAACTCTACCTTTGAGAGTTTCAGCCATTTGGATCATGTGAGTGGGCTCAGCTCCTTTGGGTGGTGCTACTTCAGCAGTGATGAGAAATTCTCCTGATTTTACCGCATTGCGAAATCTATTCATTGATTCGTATTTGCTTATTTAGTTATGGTTAAGTTTGTAATTTTTGTTATTAACTATTGGATAAATTAACTTAAGCATTCAGCTGTTAGCTATCAGTTTCTCCATTCCTTCTCGATATAGAATAACCTAAAGCTTTTTTTACTTTTTCTAGAGTTTGATTAGCGATCGCTTCTGCTTTTTGCTTTCCTTCCGCTAAAACAGATTTCAGATAACCTTGATTATCCATTACTGCTTTATATTTTGTTTGAATTGGTGTTAAAGCTTCAATAGTCGCCTCAGTTAATAAAGGCTTAAATTTACCCCATCCCATATCTTGACATTCTCTTATTACCTCTTCCTTTGTTTTAGCTGAAAATAATTCATAAAGAGTCAATAAATTATTACATTCAGGTCGTTCAGGATTATCAAATTCCAAACCTTTAACAGCATCTGTTTTGCAACGTTTAATTTTTTTAGTAATTACATCTGGTGGATCTAACAGATTAATTCTACTCAATTCTGAAGGGTCAGATTTAGACATTTTGCTAGTACCATCTGTCAAACTCATTACCCGTGCACCTTCTTTTCTAATCAAAGGGTCTGGTAAATTTAATATAGTTTCTCCCTGACCAAATTGATGATTAAACCTAGCTGCTATATCGCGGGTAAGTTCTAAATGTTGTTTTTGGTCTTCTCCAACAGGAACTTTATCTGCATCATAAAGTAGAATATCTGCAGCCATTAAAACTGGATAATCCAATAAACCTGTACCTACATTTTCTCCCTGTTTAATTGCTTTTTCCTTAAATTGAATCATATCTGTCAACCAATTCAGGGGAGTGATACAGTTGAGAAACCATGTCAATTCACTATGAGCGGGAATATGAGATTGCACGAATATGGTAGAGTGATTCAGATCTATACCGCAGGCTAAATATAAAGCGGCAATAGTATAGGTATCTTTAGTTAGTGTAACGGGATTATGGGGTACTGTAATCGCGTGTAAATCTACTACACAGAAAAAATTGTCGTATTCTTCTTGTCCTTTTACCCAGTTGCGAATTGCGCCTAAATAGTTCCCAATATGAAGGTTTCCAGTTGGTTGAACTCCAGAGAGTACGCGCTGTTTACCCATTATTTTTCTAACTTCAAGTTGTTCAAAATTAATTAATATTTAACAATAACATATTAAGTACCTCCTTGAATATTATCTGCAGAAAAATTAAAAATCAAAAGCCAAAAGTTATTAAGTTATGAATTATCACTACCTCCGGCTTAACCCAGAGGCTTGAAATGTTTATCAAATCAGTAAATAGAGGATAAATTGGCCAAATTGCATAGGGAAATAGAAGCGGGAAAACTAGCAGTATTTATGATTGACGAATGCCATCTGCTATGGTTGGGATGTATGAGGTTATGCTTGGGGAAGAACAGATATAAAGAAGAGAAATTCCGATTAAAAATCAAAAATTAAGACATACTTATTATGGAACTTTAGACTATCAAACAAAGGAATTTATAGTTCAAGAGTATCAAAGAAGAAATTGCTAAAATTTATGTAAAAAGATGGGAAATTGAACTGTTATGGAAATTCTTAAAAATGCACTTAAAATTAGATATATTGATGACAAAAAAATAATTATATCTCCATTCAAATATATAGCTACTATCGTTAGTCTGTCTGAAGATGTTAAATTTTATTAAGAGATTTAACATTTCTCATTTTTAAGATATTTTTTGCGCTTCGTACTGCTATGGGATATGAAAAACGCAGTTCCTCCGGAGGAGGCTAACTAATAGCTAATAACTGATAACTGAAATGACATCCTAAATTTATTGGAATATGCTATATATTTCAATCAAAGATATTGTCTTAATTTTACGATAAAATGCAAATAATTATTCCAAAATCTCATATAAGAATATTTCTGAATCAAAAAAATGAAGCCCAAAATCAAGGATATTACTGCTTGGAAACAAGCTGAACTACTAATGCAACCTGCTTTTATTAGAATACTAGATCATATTCGAAAAGAACTCGAAAATTCTTGTTGGAAAGGTACTTATGAAGAAGTACAAACACCAATTCCAGGTTATAGATTAGATTTACAATATCAAGACAAAAAAATTAGCATTAATGTCTGGGAACTCTGTTATCAAGTTTGTTTTAGTAACTATTTTTCTACTCATTCTGCTGACGAAGGAGTAGAAGTAGATATTGACATCAAACTACTTAATCAAGAAGGAAATGTTAATTGGGATATGCTTGATGAAAAGGCTCTAAAAGTAGTACAAAATATGATGTCAGATTTACCTAAATAGGACTTACATAGCACCGCTATATATTGTGTATAAATTTCTTATTTTCCAGATATTACTACTACAATTAGTGCCATTGTGTAAGTCCTGTAGATGAACCAGTAGGGAAGTTGCATACAATACCCCAGAGGGTAATCATTATACTTTTTCCTGGTTTTAGCAATTATGCTCTACTAGGCAGAAAAATCAAGGGAGAAATATATCCGACTACCTCCTCTAAATTACCATTTCTCCTGACTACTGACTACTACAAAGAGCAAAAAAAACTTTTTCAGTAAACCCTAAGTAGTCTAACTTCAGTCAATAAAATTGGTATAACTTTGCTAAATTTATTTTATTTCTAGAGAAATTCTTTCAGAAAAAAATAAATATTTGTACAAACAAAAATCAAGATTAAATGAAATAAAACTATGAACCAGAAATTACAAAATGTTCAAACATCTAATGGAGCAACTTTTGAAAACTTCATTCCTATTAGTTTTGGTAACGATACTCAAGCAATAGAAGCGATAAAACAGGGAGTAGCTCTATGCGATCGCTCACATTGGGGACTAATACAAATTTCTGACGATGACCGTCTACGGTTTATCCATAACCAAAGCACCAATAACTTCAATATTTTACAACCAGGACAAGGTTGTGAGACAGTTTTCGTCACACCTACTGCTCGGACCATTGACTTAGCAACAGCTTACGTTACAGAAAGTGCCATTTTTTTGCTTGTCTCTCCGACCCGCTGTCAAAAGTTAGTAGAATGGTTTGACCGTTATCTTTTCCCGATGGATAAGGTAGAAGTAAAAGATATTAGTAGTGAATACTCTATATTTAGTCTCATCGGAATAGAGAGCAAAAACTTGATAGCAAAGTTAGCAGCTACAACTCCCTCAAATGTATCCCATGCTAGTCATCAGTTAATAAGTCTGGAAAATTTACAAGTTAGGGTGGCCGTCGGTAGTGGGTTAACAACAGAGGGATACACCTTAATAATACCTGTGAATAATGCTGCTGAAGTTTGGCAAATG
This sequence comes from Trichodesmium sp. MAG_R03, assembly GCA_023356535.1. Classification (GTDB taxonomy): domain Bacteria; phylum Cyanobacteriota; class Cyanobacteriia; order Cyanobacteriales; family Microcoleaceae; genus Trichodesmium. Next base: position 3,534 of record JAKQYF010000026.1, read on the forward strand.
TTGGTAGAAGCAGGAGCAGTACCAATAGGCGATCGCTCGTGGCAACAACTGAGAATACAACAAGGTCGTCCCGCACCAGACTATGAACTTACAGATGATTACAACCCTTTGGAAGCAGGCTTATGGAATACCATTTCTTTTGAAAAAGGTTGTTATATTGGTCAAGAAACCATTGCCCGTTTAAACACATATAAAGGTGTTAAACAAAGACTTTGGGGAGTGCGTTTAAATGGGAAAGCAGAATTAGGAAATGTAGTAAAAATTGGGGATAAAAAAGTAGGGAAATTGACAAGTTGCACAGAAACTAATGATGGTTATTTTGGTTTAGTTTATATTAGAACAAAAGCAGGAGGAGTAGGTTTAAAAGTGCAAGTGGGAGAGATAGAAGGAGAAGTAGTTGAAGTACCTTTTCTGACACATCAAGATATTGATAGTTAGGAAATTTTTGGCACAAATAATACAATATTCTCAAAAACTTTTCTACTTGGCTATTGAGCAGAGGACACACCTCTAAGCTAATACTCATTTAAAATGCGTATTAGTAAGCTAGAATTTAGAATTTAGAATTTAGAATGGTCTTTTCTCTGAACGAGGCTCATAACAATAAGCCATTTAAATCCACAAAAGCTTAATACAAATTTAATAAACTTGGTATACCAATCCTAAATCATTATGTAAAATTACATAGCTTCTTAAAAATAGCTCCAACTCCTATTCCTTCTGCCTCCTGCCTGAAAACAGTCCATTTTTCTCACGAATCAGATAGAATTGCTATATAATACCTGACTGAGTTTGAGCTTGGTAAGATTTTGGACGCAAATAAAATAAAATTGCTATATATTACTTTTTAGGGGGTACTGGATCATAACCACCTGGATCAAAAGGATGACAACGTAAAATTCGCATAATTGCCATTGAACTACCTTGAAAAATTCCAAATCTTTCTATCGCTTCCATCGCATATTCTGAACAAGTTGGTTGAAAACGACATGATGGAGGTAACATTGGTGAAATGAAAATTTTGTAACCTTTAATTAATCCAATTAATAATACTTTCATATCCAAATCAAAAGTCTAGCTAAATTTTGTTAACAAAAGGTATCTCCCCTTAATGCTGAGATACCTTGAAAAATTTACCGAAAAATTGGGTTTAAAGCCTCCCCCATAAGCGGGCAACTTTTTAGTTGATTTTTTTTCACAGGTTATGTCCTTCTTGCTTTTTAGTTCACAAGAAATATATTAGTCGCGGGTGGGCATACCGAGACAAAAAACGGACAGGTCGGCCAGCAGCCAGACTACTGCCAAAGTAGCAGCAGCCTGTGAGATGTCAACCCGCCGAGGGGCTACGGCTCAGTTGTTACCCAGTGCCTTTAGGCCGGGGAGGATGTCAATCTTACTGAATCAGGACTTACGCAAAGGCTTTATATATAGTGCCTTGGTACGTTACGAAGTGCGCAATTCAAGTCGCGCAGCGAAATACGCTCTACCAATAGCGTTCATGGGTAAGTCCTATGAATTTATCTAAATGTTGGCAGAAGACCCGCGCTCTCCTGTGGGGGAGAGTCGGGATGAATGCCCATCAATCTTGCGGTTTTACAAATAATCTGTTAGAATGAGGGACATAAACCCAAGCATAAACATTTGGGCTGCGGGAGGAGCAGTTTCAGTCTATGGAGCGATCGTAAGACCCTAAGAGAGCAAATCTCGTATATACGGGTGCTATGAAGCAGAAAGCTCCTAACAGCAATGCTATTAGGGAATTCCGCACAGCAATGCTAGGGAATCCCGCTCTGTCTCGTAAGAGCAGCGTCGGGAGGATATAAATACTTAATATTGATATATTATAATATAATACTTATTATTTAAACTGTGATCTTCTCTTGTTTTGTTAAACACATAGCAATTCCTTTTTCATAATAAGCTGCCTCATTAATAAAAACTGGCCATACAGGACTCTCTTCTTGATAAGAAATTGTTTGATTATCAAAAGTTAAAAACATTGGCTCACCTGGACTTAATTTTTGATAATCTCTCCCTTGTAACTGAGGATGAATCATTGCTACTATTTCTCCATCCTCAGTTTTAGGATAATCCACAAATTTTAAATGTTTATAAATGACCAGATCCCTATTTATATGATGTAGCTTACCTTCATTAAAATGTTCAATAAAATCTAAACTTATCTGAACTAATTTTTCTGTTTTATAAAATAAATCTGCCTGCAAAATTCCTTGAGCTATAGGACCTACTTCAATGGCAAAACCACCTTCACAAATGGAATTTATAAAAGAATTTTCTCTTTCTGGATTAAAACAACTATAAACTTTCACATTGGGCTCAACTGAACTTAAATAAGCAGCAATTTTTAAGTTAAAGGGATAATAATTTACCAAAATAATTGTTAATCCCATGTTAGCAGTAGTAGTATGCAAATCCAAGATAAAATCAAATTTAGGATTACCTTTTGGTCCTAGTATTTGATTGATAAATTTGGCTCTATTTTCTTCATAGTTAAGGTTTGTATTATTGTCTAAATCCTCCATTTTAAAACAACGATTTAAATCTGTATCAATGTATCTTTTAACTAATTCAAATCCTTGAGGATTAGCTAATAATGTTTTAGTCTCAAAATTTTTTCTGTTAATCAAGTCTGGAAACTTTTCAAATTTTTTTATAAGGTATATTCCTGTAAATTCATTTCCATGTGTTCCTCCGACAATTGCTAATTTATTAATTTTTTTCATTATACTAAATTTAAATTATTTACCCATACTTAATTCTTGATTTTCTCGAACTAACTCTGATTCTTTTCTAATTCTTTAGAGATGGTACTAGGTAGATTTTTATAAAAAGTTTCTAGACTATGGCGATCCCCTACATAACGCCAATGCCAAGGTTCATAACCCACACCTTTTTGATGATCAACAGGCATCATTTCAAAACTAAAGTAGGCAGCATTATTTTTTAGCCACTGAAAAGCTGGTGTATTTTCAAATGCCACATTTTGGTAAGTTTCAGGTGCATTTTTATCACCAATATCAACAGCATAACCTGTTATATATTCCCCAGAACTTAGAGGTGAAAAGTTATTAGTAGAATTTTCCTCAATAGTATTAGTATTGTTTACCAAAGCTTCTAACTCAGATTTAGACTGAAATCCTCTTAAAGCTACTAAATTAATACCATCATTTCTAGCAGCATAAAGCATTTCCTGAAACTTGTTTGCTGCATTGATTTGTAATCTAACATCACTATCAGAAACTATATGTTCTAGTTCTATTTCTGCTATTTGTGAGTAAGGCAAATCTGCAAGAGGATTTTTCTCTGGTTCAATTATAGGAGTTTCTTCTCTAGAAGAATTAGCCACTTTAATATTATCAGTTTCAGTTTGAGGTAATGAAGCATTGACTTGGTTAAGATGAAATTGAATTTGTAACCCTAGAGTAACTACTCCCGCCAGAACAACTATCCCCACCCAACTCCAAATCCATTTTTTGTTATTATTTTGAGTGAGGATAATTTCTTCATCCTTTTGAGGATCTCGCACTGCTTCGGGAATCTCATCCACAATAGTTTCTTGGACTAATAATAAATTTTCTGACAGACTTTCCTTGTTCAAAGCTTCACTCCTGCTGCTGAATTTCAAAATCATTTTTTACTCTACAATGTTAAAGGGAAGTTTAGTTTATTTTATAGAATTCTGTTTCAAATCCCGAGCAATTCGCCCATAGGTTGTAACAATTCAAAAACTAGAAATAAACTCTAAAAGTCTTATCCATTAAGCAATACTCCAAACCTATTATCAAAAAGTGGCAAGATTTTTGGCATGAATAAAATAGAATTGCTATATAATAGTAGTTATATTAACTTAGGCTAAACCACTGATTAAATCAATGGACGCGGTACTAGCTGAAATTTCTACGATTAATTCTGGAGCACCTTCTACATAATCATCTTTGCTCATTATAGATTGTCCATTTTTAGTAATTCTGAGTAAAGCGTCAGGTTGAGGTTCATTGTTGGCATCAAGACGTACTGCACAACTATCCCCTACTTTAACTCCAGGTGTAGCTAACCAATATGTGCCTAAGCAAGCCATAATTAAGAGTATGAGGTTCAAAATTCAAAGCGTGTTAGTTTGTCTCCATTCTTTAGGGGTGGAATTGTTTTTTTTGGGGTTTTAATATAATTTTAAACATAGTCAATTACCTTTTAATTAGGGCTTGCTGAAAAAGTATTTTCAGGGAGGGAGTAGGAAGTAGTAGATAGGAAATAGGGAGTCACGAGTCAGGATAAATGGCAATGGAGCGAGGAGGTAGTAGTAAGAATTGTTCCTTGACTTTTCTGTCATGGTTAGCCCAAAATCCTAGCTTTTTGAGCTTAAACCACTGAAAAGCTAGTACTTTTTGCTGCCCAAAGAAGGCTAAAGCCTTTATATATCAATGCTTTTATAATTAATCAGCAAGCCCTAATTAAATGCTCCTTTCCAAAATATATATTTATGGGTTTTATTGCTACGTTAGTTATAATAAACTTTTTGTTTGTTAACCTATTTTTGTTGGGTTTGCTGAGGTCAACTCAACCTACAGTTTTAATTATTTATAGTCGTTTCACTTTAGATTGGGACAGGTGTTTCTTGCTATGAAAGTATTTCAGGCGAAAAATAGTCTCGTTCTTATTTAAAATGACTATATTATCAGCATTTAAGCAAACATAATATTTGATATGACTTATAACAAAAAAATACTGATAACTGATAACTGAAATGACTTCTGCCTTTATTTGACTGCTAATATTAATGTGTAATACTAATCCCACTGGAATTAAACTGTGCTATCCAGAATTCTAAATCAGGGTCAGCCATTTTCTCTTTTACCCCTGCCTTAACTTCCTCTGCTTGAGATTGAGATTCTGTTAAAGCGAACATAGTTGGTCCTGAACCAGACATCATAGTTCCTAATACATTTTGGGAGGCAAAAGCTTCTTTTAATTTTAATAATTGGGGATATTCTGGTAAAGCCACCTTTTCTAGATCGTTATGTAATAGTTTGCCAACCTCCTTGTGGCCATTCTGAGCAATCGCCGATAGCATTGGTCTAGAATGTATTCTGTGCCTACTATTTTCCTGACTTTCTGTATCAGTAATATAAGTATGACCAAAGTGTTGACGATAAGTTTTATAAGCCCAAGGTGTAGAAATAGAGAGATTTTTGTATTTAGCTAAAACCACATAAATATGGTCTAAATTTGGCAGTTGGGAAAGCATTTCACCTCGCCCAGTTGCCAATGCAGTTCCCCCACCGATACAGAAAGGAACGTCTGAACCCAACTGTGCTCCCAACTCTTGTAATTCTCTCTGAGTTAAACCCAGCTCCCACATTAAATCTAGACCAACTAATACTGCTGCTGCATTTGTGGAACCTCCTGCTAACCCTGCTGCCACGGGAATGTTTTTATGGATAGTAATTTCAACCCCTCCATATCGAGCAAATACTTCTGGAAATTGTTTGCTGATCAGGGAAACTGCTCGATAAGCAATATTGCCTGCATCGGTCGAAACTAAAGGATGGTCACATCGCACCACAATAGTCTCAATACCGATAGAACGAATATCTATTTTGTCTGCCAGACTAATGCTTTGTAAGACCATTGCTAATTCATGATAACCATCTGGGCGATCGCCAATAATTTCCAGATACAGATTAATTTTGCCAGGGGCAATTAATGAGTAGGAGCGCATTTTAGGTAGTTTAGTTTAGATAGTTTCATTATTTTAATTTATATTAGTATGGTCATATATAACAATTCTTTAATCCCACAGGCCGCACTTCAGATTGTATTGCAGCAGGTTACAGAAAGCCTCTCTGTATAATTAAGTAGAATTACTTGTGGTGTTTAGTAACTGCAAGTGAGATCATAAAGCTGATGAGCGTATTATTTTTGGTATTAAAAAAAATGTCTTTAATAGAAGAAATAACAGTTAAAAATATAGACCACTTAGGCATAGTTGCAGGACTCATTGATGAAACAGGAATAGTGGAAATAATTAACCAAAAATTAGGAGTAGATAATCGAGAAAAAATTACTGCCTCCCAAGTAATTAAAGCTTTAATTATTAACGGATTAGGCATGGTATCACGTCCGTTATATTTGTTTAATCAATTTTTTGAAGACAAAGCTGTAGAAAAATTATTAGGGACAGGCATAAATAGTGAATATTTAAACGATGATACAATTGGTTGATGGATAGAGTGGGATGGAAATTTGAATTGGCGATCGCTACCTCCCAAACTCAAAATCCCATTCTTTTTTAATGGAATAATTATTCAATTTATTGTCTCAAATTTTTACTATATCTACCATTAAGCTTACTTGTCACCCCGTGAGAGAAAAACCTCAAAGAGTTGAAGCAATATTGTTCATTATGTCACTGTGTTTATTAGTATATAATCTCGGTCAAAGAGAGCTGATAAATACTTTAAAAAGAAGCAATAATGGAGTGACAAACTAGTTAGGAAAGCTGACAAATACTCCGACATTAAGATGGATATTTCAATGCTTTCAAGGGGTGCATTTATTAATAATAGAGCGCTCCCAAAAAGTAGTTAATCTCACAGAAGAACGGAGCTTAATTTTAGAATTTTTACCCTCTTCTTGTCAAAAATATTATCAGTAATGCGCTTCGGGTAAGTAATGGTGCTCCCCACCGTCCGGAAGACGAGAGTGTTACGCACCCCTAAGCGATCGCACTACCTTAATTGAAAAAAATTGATCTCTTGACGGGAGTTTAGTTGCTCCTGTGTTTTCTGCTGTCAACAGAACTCCTAGGTTCACCAACAATACTGGTGCCGCTCACTTTTTTATGTTCTATCAATTAATATCATCTCCGCCTGAATACCTATGCTTTGGTGGAAGGAAAGCAGAGAGCAGAAGGTAGAAGACAGAAGAGTTTCTTCCAAGAATGACTTAATTTTATGCACAAACGATGCTACCGGACATGATATAATTTATTGGCTAAAATTCTGATGATGATTCATGTCTCCTTTCATACTACATTATGAAGTGCGGAATGTGGGTTTAATCTATGAAGTACAGTTTTAGATCCACCCCGCCCTTCTAAAAAAGCAGTAGTTATAAAATCAGGACTTACGCAACGGCACTAATTGTAGTGGCAATATCTTGAAAAATACAAATTTATGCGCCATATATAGCGGTACTGCGTAAGTCCTGGTAAGGATATGGGTTTATAAATCCCTTGAATTGTCTAATATAAAAAATAGGGCGGCGGGGCATCTTGTCCTTACAGCGCTTTTCAGATTGATAAATCACATCGTCGTAACCAAGACCCTGTAGGAGCTTGCTGGCTATTCGCTCCTACTGTGGTTTACTGAAATGAAAACCGCTTCTTGAGTAGGAAAGTAGAGGAGTAGGGTAGTGGAGGAGAAGTAAACATAATAATTAACATTAACTTCGCTATTCCTTGATCTAAAAAATAGCCAGAGAATATCATCTCTGGCTAAAAAAAAATTTACCTATCAGAAAATTAAATTACAGTTGCTTAACCAATACCATTTTGCTAATATTCGTTAACAATGCACAGTAGAAAGTTCTCCACTGAGGGAGTATCTCTCAATGTTTACAAGATTTTCTTGTAAACGCTTTTACTACATATATCACCTTGGTTGTCGGCAATCATAGAAGTTAATTGCTTTACTAGGATAGCGGTGACTTATCAGGATAGGGACGACAAACAAACACGGTTTGGGGCCAGCACTCCTAACTATCCTGTTTGTTAGAGTGTAGCATGACGAGTAGCTTTGAATGGCAAACTATAAACCTTAGCAATCATAACCTTAGCGCTGCTAAACGGTATAATAATTTTATCCTCATAGAATAAATCATTTAATATCTTCGATTTGGTGTAAAATCATTACGATTACTATTACCACTACGTCGATTACTACCACCACCACGATTATCTTCACGAGGCTTGGCCTTATTTACCTTGATCTCACGACCCATCCATTCAGCACCATCAAGTGCATCTATAGCTTTCTGTTCTTCTCCATCATCCAACATTTCCACAAACCCAAAGCCACGTGGACGCCCTGTTTCTCGGTCAGTTGGTAACTGAACCCGCTTTACAGTACCATACTCTGTAAAAACTTCAGATAGGTCTTCTTGTGTAACATCGTAGGATAAGTTACCTACATAAATTGACATAGATTTTCTCCCAAATTTAGAGTTGTGTAGAGATTTAGACTTCGGAGAGAAGCTTGTCAATAACGACAGGACAGTAACCCTCAATATGAACAAACATTAAAACCGAACTTATTCTCATTGTCATCCCATATCCTAACACAAGATATACTAAACATCCAGAAATTTCTGTGAAAATATATAAACTACAAGATGATCGGGGATTATATCTCAATGTTTACAAGATTTTCTTGTAAACACTTTTACTACATATGTCGCCTTGGTTTTTGGCAGTCACAGAAGTTAATTGCTTGACCAGGATAGTGTTGTGAGTTATCAGGAGAGGAGCCACAAGCGTGGTCTGGCGCCAGCACCCCTAATTACTCTGTTCGTTAGAGTGTAGGTAATGATCGCAAACTATAAACCTCAGGAATCATATCCTTACCACTGCTAAACAGCATAGCGCACGCGCAAGTAAAAAGTAAAAAGTAATCCCTAACTAAATTTCAGGATTGACCAATGCCCTAACTTAAATGGGTAGTGCTATATCATAATTTTATCTTTATAGAATAAATCATTTAATATTTTCGTGAATAATTACCACTGTGTCGACTGCCACCACCACTACGTTCTTCACGAGGTTTGGCCTTATTGACCTTGATATCACGATTCATCCATTCAGCGCCATCAAGTGCTTCAATAGCCTTGTCTTCCTCTATTTCTGAACTCATTTCCACAAACCCAAAGCCGCGTGGACGCCCTGTTTCTCGGTCAGTTGGCAAGTTAACCCGCTTCACAGTACCATAATCTGCAAAAACTTCAGATAGGTTATCCTGTGTGACCTGGTAGGATAAGTTACCTACATAAATTGACATAGATTTTCTCCCAAATTTAGATATGTTTAGAGATTTATACTTCGGAGAGAAGCTTGTCAATAACGACAGGACAGTAACCCTCAATATGAACAAACATTAAAACCGAACTTATTCTCATTGTCATACTATATCTTAACACAAGATATACTAAATATTCAGAAATTTCAGAAATTTTTGTGAAAATATATAAACTACAAGATAATCGGGGATATTCTCCTAAGTTTCCATAGGTTAGGTTAATAGGTTAGGTTATAAGAATAAATTATAACCCTTAGAACAATAAACAATGGCTTGCTCCGTAAAAATTACAGAAGTATTAAGCATTGTTCATTAAACATTAGGGCAAGATTAATCTGTTGACATCCTCCCCGGCCTAAAAGCACTGGGTAACAACCGAGCCGTAGCCCCTCGGCGGGTTGACATCTCACAGGCTGCTGCTGCTTTGACAGTAGTCTTACACTGGCCTATCTGTCCATTTTTTGTCTCGGTAGGCCCACCCGCGACTAATATATTTCTTGTGAACTATAGCCATGAGCGCTCACATATTTACATATTACTATAGTCTTAAATGTAGTACAAGTTTTTGCTTCTATTACCAAGACTTCACATATATTACATTAGTAGCAACTTGTATTATGTAAACATATCAGCGAACGTTGCTATAAAAAGCAACAAGGACATAACCTGTGGAAAAAAATCAACTAAAAAGTCGCCCCCTTATGGGCGAGGCTTTAAACCCAATTTTTCGGTAAGCTACCTCTCAATCTTAAAGTTGCTTGACCTCAGAAACCAACTTAGCAACCATATCCTTAGCACTGCCAAACAGCATCATAGTCTTGTCCTTGTAGAACAAATCATTGTCCACACCAGCAAAACCAGCACTGAGACCCCGCTTAATCACAATAGTATGCTTTGCCTTATCCACATCGAGAATGGGCATTCCATAAATAGGACTATTCTGGTCCGCGCGAGCTGCCGGATTTACCACATCATTAGCCCCAATCACCAAGGCCACATCTGCCTGGTCAAACTGAGGATTAATGTCATCCATATCGTATAACTGAGGATAAGGGACATTTGCTTCTGCTAATAATACGTTCATGTGTCCAGGCATCCGACCAGCAACTGGATGAATAGCATATTTAATCTCAACACCCAATCCTTCCAACTGGTCTGATAACTCCCGGACAGAATGTTGAGCTTGAGCAACGGCCATACCATAACCAGGCACAATTACTACAGACCTGGCATAACCCAACATCATGGCACCTTCTTCTGGGTCAATACTACGAACCGTTTTATCAGTTTGGCCACCTGCACTAGCAACAGTACTGCCACTTTCACCAGTACCAAACGCAGCAAATAGTACATTAGTTAAGGAACGGTTCATACCTTTACACATGATAACTGTAAGTATAATACCAGAGGCACCAACCAATGCACCAGCGATAATTAACATATTGTTCATCACCACGAAACCAGCAGCACTAGCAGCTAACCCAGAGAATGAGTTCAATAAAGAAATCACCACTGGCATATCACCCCCACCAATGGGGATCACAAACATTACACCTAATACGAGAGACACACCTACCAATGCTAGAAACACAGATAAATTAAATGGTGTGACACACAAATAAACACTAGCAATAATAAATCCACCAAATAATAGAGCATTAACAGGTTGTTGCAATGGGAAAGTGATCGGTGAACCACTCATGATGCCCTGTAGTTTGGCAAAAGCAATTAAGGAACCTGTAAAAGTTACCCCACCAATTAATACCCCTAATAATGCCGTAATAGTAGTAGGCAATGGGGGCGACTGAGCAACAGCTAAAAACCTCCAAAATTCTCCTACTGCAACCATTGCAGAAGCAGCACCACCCAAACCGTTGAATAAACCAACCATTTGAGGCATGGCAGTCATTTCTACTTTATAAGCAGCGATCGCTCCAATAATTGAACCAATAACAATTCCCAATAGAATCATCTCATAGTTCAAAACTTCTTTTTCGAGTAGGGTTGCCACAATAGCAATTAACATCCCTACTGATGCTAACAAATTACCATTTCGAGCTGTAGCTGGAGAACCCAAATTTTTCAGGCCCACGAAAAATAGAGATACTGCTACTAGGTAGCTTAACTGAATTCCAGTTGGTATAAAGTCGGTCATTATACAGTCTCCTTCTTCTTAAACATTTGCAACATCCGATCTGTTACTAGAAAGCCACCAACTACATTAATGGTAGCAAACACTATAGCAATCAAACCTAAAATTACAGTGACATTCCAGTCTTTGTCACCAGCGATAATTAGTGCCCCTAAAACTGCAATTCCCGAGATAGCATTTGCTCCAGACATCAGGGGTGTGTGTAGGGTTGGTGGCACTTTGTTAATAACTTCAAATCCGGCAAATGAAGCTAAGACAAATACAAATAAAGCTGCAATTAATGTTTCACTCATCAATTTTTATCATAGTTAATTGTTTACTTGTTTGGGATAGGAATAAGGCTTTATAGCAGTTTTTATTGATATAAAATACAGAGATTTTGGCTTAAAGACAAAAGGCAGAGACCCGAAGTTTTATAGTGTACCTTTGCCAAAACTACTATAAAGTCCCTGTTAATAATAAAAGCTGAGTACTTTTTTTATTAACCACCAATAGTAATCCTGAGAGCATCTTTTACTCTTTGATTTATAATTTCACCAGCATGGGTGACACAAGCGCCAGCAATAATGTCATCTTCAAAGTTCAGATGTAATTCTCCATCTTTAATCATCAACTTGAGTAAAGCAGAAATATTTTTAGCATATAATTCACTAGCGTGAACTGGCATAGTTGCTGGTAAATTTAAGGGGCCAATAATAATTACCCCATTCCACTGTACATCTTTGCCTGGTTCAGTACATTCACAATTACCACCCTGTTCGGCTGCCATATCGACTATTACTGATCCTGGCTTCATTTGGTCTACCATTTCCTTGGTTACTAGCAATGGTGCTTTTTTACCAGGAACTTGAGCAGTGGTAATGACAATATCCGAAGCCGCAACGTGTTGTGTCAGGACTTCACGAGTATGTTGTTTGGCTTGCTCAGAAAGTTCTTTTGCATAACCGCCCTCAGCAACAGTATCTTCTTTGAGAGTTACATCTACAAATTTGGCTCCCAAACTTTGCACTTGCTCTTTAACTTCTGGACGAATATCAAATGCTTCTACTATTGCCCCAAGACGACGAGCAGTGGCGATCGCCTGTAAACCAGCAACTCCTGCACCCATAACTAACACTTTAGCAGGTTTTATAGTACCTGCGGCGGTAGTTAACATTGGGAAAAACTTAGGTAAAGCAGCAGATGCTAGCAAAACAGCTTTATATCCACCAATGTTAGCTTGGGAAGATAAAGCATCCATAACTTGCGCCCTACTGGTACGAGGAATTAGTTCCATACTGAATGCAGTTACTTTCCGTTCAGCTAATCGCTGTACAATAGCAGGATTTCCTAGGGGATTGAGGAAACTAATAAAAATACTGTTCTCCCGTAATTTGTCAACTTCTGATTCGTTTAGAACCCCAATTTTCAGGAGCACCTCAGTTTCATGCCACAAAGCATTACTATCAGAAATTATCTTTGCTCCAGCTTGTTCGTAAGCTCCATCAAAAAAGAAAGATTTTTCTCCTGCACCTGCTTCTACTTGTATTTCTAGACCTTGTTTAACTAATTTGGCTATGACATCAGGAACTAAGGCCACACGAGATTCATTGACCAAAGTTTCCTTAGCTACCGCTATTCTCATAAATTCTCCCTAAAGCAGTCTTTAGACTATTTGTATTCTTATCTAAAATTATTAGGTTGATATTCTGTTACTCATTGCTATCTTTAACTTATCTTATGAATTCAAGGTGGCCAAATCAAAATCTTGTAACTTTATAATACCAAAAATTTTTCCTTATCGAAGTGTTTGACAAATTGCCATTACATTAATTCAATGGGCTTATGGCAAGTTGGGTTTAATAATTTTGCTATTTCACTCCATTATTTGGATGTATGTTAGGCTGAAAGAATGACTAAACCTATATCTATCATTTTATCTATGTTTAATGTTTCATTTCTAATCGAGACTTACGCAAATTCACCCCCTTTGAAAACTCTATATCTAGGGTGTAAGTTCTATTTTTCCTTACTGGATGTAGTGTCCTTGTGTAAGTCCTGTTAATGTTTCATTTAATGTTTCTTCCGCAATGTCAAACAGCCCAAAAACTACAACTACGGATAGATAGAAATCTGGGCACCTAGAGCTTTTTCTAGAAGACAAAAACCTGTACAATACTAGACATACCTGTACATAATGTCTAGGATGCACTATAGACCGAATGAATTTGCTGATAAAGCCTGAGTCAGTGTCAAAACATTACATCGATGGGACTCTTCTGGAAAACTGAAGCCATTAAGAACGATAGGGGGTCATCGTTACTATACAGATGAACACATTAATCAAATTAAAGGAATAGTAAAAAACCCCTGTATTAATGTAATTTATTGTCGGGTTTCCTCAACTTGTTCAGTCTGCGGAAATATACAAGATATGCCCCTATGTGAAAGGGTTTATCATTGTCAAAATTGTGGGCAAGTTATGGACAGGGACTTGAATGGGTCAATCAATCTCGAAAATTGGACAAAAAATGCCGATAGCTTATCGGTGAACGCCTGTGGACTTGAAGGTGCCGTCTCCCTTGGTTGAAGCAGGAATTGAACAGCAAGCCTGTCTAGGTTTGTATAGGTTTTATGAAGCAGAACAGGTTAGTATATTCAACTAGTAGTGTCAAGGAACTAAAGCACATATTTTTGAGTCAACAAAGCACATGTTTTTGAGTCAACTTTGAGTATGCAAGGATCAAGGCTTAAACAAGAAAGGAGTAAAAAATCAGCTCAAATTATATAGCAATTCTATTTTATTTATGTCCAGAATATTACCACTTTTTGGGAACAAGTTTGGAAGCAATAGGCAATGGGCAAGAGTTCCGGAGTTTATTGCTATTTATTTTTTGAATTGTCACAACTTGATTTTTGGGATTGCTATAAATAGGGTTTAAAGCTGGTTAACTAATATACTTGTTAATTAATACTGTTGGTATCTCTGAATCTAAGTATAAACTAGATACTCTACGCTTAGGTTTCATTATAACCCACATTCCGCACTATACTCTAAGTTTCTGAAATTGGTATTACAATTATTTATAACAGTGAAAATCGATGCCCATAGCTATAAGGCTTTCAGAAAGAGAATTCAGGGCTATAGATTAATAAAACTTATCAACTTAATTAATGTTAAGAAGTGCGGAATATGGGTCATAACATAGTAAAAATACGAAAAGTACCAATATAAATTAAGTATTATGTCACAACCAACTATACAATTTCCCGAATTAACTGGCTCAGTTCAGGATCCAGATCGAAACGAGGTACTAAGTACACAAGATGCAGAAGCTATAACGATAACAAACAGAGAGGAAGAAAGTCAAGTAACAACAGGTGAAATATTAGATCAGATAAGTTCGAATAATCAAACATTAAATGATGCAAATCTTGTCATTGCTAATAATAATGCAAATATTACATTTGATTCCGGACTTGATGATGACACTGTATTTAGTGGTCTAGGGGATGATAGTATCTCTGGAAATGAAGGTGATGATTTCCTGAGTGGGGAAGAGGGAGATGACACTCTCACTGGAGGAGAGGGTGATGATTTAGTTTCAGGTGGCACAAACGACGACCAACTTTTTGGAGGACAAGGTGCTGATAATGTTTTAGGTGGTACGGGAAATGACAGTCTTTATGGTGATGATGCATCCGCAGATTCATTGACCAGTGGTGATGACTTCCTTGATGGAGGAGAAGGCGACGATCAAGTCCTAGGTAACCGTGGTGATGATACGGTGATAGGAGGTAGTGGTCGTGATACAGTTTACGGAGGAAAAGGGGACGACCTAGTTCTGGGTGGTACAGACAATGATCTGCTCTATGGTGATGGAGCATCAGGGGAAGGTAATGACTCACTTGATGGAGGAGAAGGCAACGATGCAGTACAAGGAAACCGTGGTAAAGATACGGTGATAGGAGGTAGCGGTAATGATACAGTTTACGGAGGAAAAGGGGACGACCTAATTGATGGTGGTGAAGATAACGATCTTCTTATAGGAGGTAAAGGAGCAGATACTCTTACAGGAGGTGAAGGAGCAGATACCTTCGTATTTGAGTTTTTTGACTCAGATACATTGGGTGGCGAAGGCAGTAAAGTATTTGGCTCTGGCTCTGATACCCTTACCTTTAACACTTTTGTTCCCAGTTCTGCTGGGGTTGACACTCTCACTGACTTTACTCAAGGAGAAGACAAAATAGGACTTGATTCTGATAGCTTCGATCTGTTAAAAACTGAAGATGGTAATTTCAATTCCAATGAATTTACTACTCTTGCTAATTTTGGCAATAACCAAGAAGCTAATCTTGTATACGACTCAGAACAAGGTTTAATGTACTATATTGATGAGAATAACAATGCGATAGAGTTCATCAAATTAAATACTGACCTAGATATTAATGGTGATGACTTTGAAATAATATAACCTATATTCCACTTTTTGAGAATAGGTTTTAGTGCAATGGTCAATAGGCAAGAGTTTCGGAATTTATTTCTAGTTTTGAATAATCACAACCAATTTAGGATTGCTATATCTCGAAAGTGTATTCTCAATGAGTTAAATAGGGCTTGCTGATTAATCATAGAGGAACACCTTAGAATCCGCATCTTTTTAAAGGGAGAAGAACGAAAACCCATCATGAATAACCAATCTCCAGAAAAATTAAAGTTAGCTCAACAAAAAGCATCAAGGGGATTTTTATATCAAAACCAGGGAAAATCTGAAGCAGCCATATCTTTATACCAAGAAGCATTAAGTTTAGTCCCAAATCTCCCATTTGTTCACTATAATTTAGGTCTCATTTTTCACCATCAGGGAAATTTACCTACAGCTTTTACTAATTATCAGAAAAGCATAACCCTTAACCCTAATCATATTAAATCTCACTATAACTTTGCCATTGTTTTACAACAACAAGGTTTACTAGATAAAGCAATTTCTAGTTATCAAAAAGTAATTAATTTATCTCAAACTAACAGTGAAAATATTTTAATTCAAGTTCAGGCTTATCGCCAGTGGGGCAATATTTTATTTAAGAAAGGTGAATATAAGGAAACCATAGAAATTCTTCAGCAAGCCATTACCAAAAAACCAGATGATGCCCCTCTCTATAATGATCTAGGCAAAGTATTTTTAGAACTGGGACAAGTAGAAAAAGCCATTGTGAATTATCAGAAAGCCTTGGCATTACAGCCTCAATTAATACTAGGCCGTTATAATCTTGGTAAAGCTTGTCAAAAACAAGGTTGGCATTTAGAAGCTATTGTTCATTTTCAGGAAGTAATCAAACAACAACCAGAAAATATTTCTGCTTACAGTGACTGTGGCTTTTCTTTCTTAGAATTAGGGAAAATTGAAGCAGCAATACCCTATTTGCAAAAGGTGATTAACAATAATCCTTTTGTGGAAAGTTACTGTAAAGAAACAGATTTATTGACAGAATCAGATGCCCTAAAAAAAGCTCAAATAACTTGTACTAAATTTCTCAGAACACTACAAAAATCAGATTTAGCAGCAGTCAGAAAAATTTTAACTTTAATCTACTTATATTTAGGAGATGTATTATTTGAGTATGGCGAATACTCACAAGCTGAGAACTATTACAAAAAAGCATTGGAATTTCAACCATTTAATGTTGATTTGTATATAAAATTAGGTGACAGTTTAGTCAAGCAAAAACGCTTTAATACCGCTATTATAGTTTATCACCTAGGGTTAGCTTTTCTACCAGATAATCACTCCATTAATGAAGCATTAGAAAGAGCTTTAGCAACACGAAAGAATTCCTCACAAGTTTCCAACGCAGATGGCATTAAAAGAATATTCAATCTAGAGTTAGAGGAAAAATTTTTATCCACAAATGTTGAACTAGGGCATAGAGAGAATTTGCTTGAAGATTTAATCCCAAGAAAATTTATGTTCGGTTTAAACAATGAAGTTTTTAACCTCAAGACAGCCAATTTCGGTGAAAAAAATATTCTTTTCCCCCTCAAACCTAACTCCCAAGATCCAACCCCTAAACTACCTAAAAAATTAGAGAGTAGCAATGATAAAATTCCTGAAACTAAATGTCAAGGATTAAATTGTAAATCTTGTCTCAAACGAATCTTTAAAAAACTTCAACCAATTGATTTAGGAAACAGTATCCATACTTTTTCAACTACAGAAATACAAGCATTTACAAATATTTCATCTGTTGACTTTCCAGAAACACCAAAATTTGTCATAGAAGTAGAAAATGGTAGAGCATGGATAGTTCCACAAAAAAATGATTGGATGGTTTGTAATGCCATTGCCATTATTAATGAGAATAATCAATTATTAGCTGAAGTCTCCCGCGAATATCCTGGTCAGTTACCAGGATGTGAAAAATACGATATTAATAACCATCAGTTTTTGACCACAGAAAAATTACCACCTCTAGAACAAATAGACGGTACAGTAGCAGTTTTATCAGGATTATCAGGAAACGTTTATTTTCATTGGATGGTAGATATATTACCTCGGATTGAAATATTAAGACGTCATAATATAAATTTTGAGAATATAGATTGGTTTTTAATTAATAGTATTCAACAGCCATTTCAAAAAGAAACTCTCCAGATTTTAGGAATTCCAGAAGAGAAAATTATAGAAAGCGATCGCTATCCTTATATCCAAGCTCAAAAATTAATAGTGCCATCTTTTCCTAGCCATTTGGGATGGTTAGAAAAATCTGCTCTAGAATTTTCTCGTCAAACATTTTTAAATAAGTCAAATATTACTTGGTTAGAAGATAGTTTAGCATCAGAAAAAACCCTAAATAATCAAGTAAATTATTCCTATCCTGAAAGGATTTATATAACTAGACATAAAGCTAAATATAGAAAAGTTATCAATGAACAAAAAGTAGTTGATTTATTAAATCAATACGGCTTTACAACTATCGAGCTAGAAACTATTTCTGTTGTAGAACAAGTAAGATTATTTGCTAATGCCAAAGTCATAGTTTCTCCTCATGGCAGTGGGTTAACAAATATTATGTTTTGTAAGCCAGGAACTACCGTAATTGAATTGGTATCTCCTAACTATATCAGACATTATTACTGGGTCATCAGCAAACAACTACAATTAAAGTATTACTACTTGTTGGGAGAAGAAAAATCGGACCGGGTCATCCGCACAATTATGTATCCTAATCCTCTCACTGAAAATATTCTCATTAGTTTGAGTAAACTTGAAAAAATACTATCCCAGGCAGGTATGATCAAAATAGATTCTCAGAAAAAACTCAACTTTCTCAGTAGAGAAAAAACTTCTGCAGAAATGATTATTTTTGGGAAAAAAGTCTATAATACCAAAATTGATACCTCCTCGTGTCAGAAACAGGAAGGATATAATACAAATCAAACTTTAGTAAGTGATTCAATGTCATCAAAAGTTAATCTAGCAGAAGCCGCTGTTCACTTTCACAAAAAAGCTTTATTGTATATAGATCAAAATAAATTAGATGAAGCTAAAGCAGCCTGTGAACAAGCTGTAAAAAATCAACCAGAATTTGCCCCAGCTTATAAAACAATGGGTATTATTCTCCAAAAGCAAGGAGAAGTAGAAGTAGCCTTTGACTGGTATTTGCGAGCCATTAAAATTCAACCAGATTTTGCCGAAGCTTATGTTAATATTGGTACTATCTATGCCAAAAAACAACAATGGCAAGAAGCAATTAACTATTACCAAAAAGCAATTTCTCTCAAATCAGATTTAACTCCAGCTTACCGTAATATAATCAAAGCATATCGAAAATTAGGCAAGGTTGCCGAGGCAGCAAATTATCAATATAAAGTCTACTTTTTAGAACCTGAAAAAATCACAGAACCCGAATACATAAACTTAGGAAATACTTTGCTACAGCACAAGCAATTCACAGAAGCTATATCTTGTTATCGTAGTGTCCTTAAGTTAAATCCTAATTCTGCAGTAGGATATCAAAATCTTGCAGCAGCATTATCACAAACTGGAGATTTTGAAGAGTCAAATATTTGTTACCGAAAAGCAATTCAATTAGGCATAACAAACTCATTAAATGTTAATCAGAATTCAGAACAAAAGTCACCTAATTTATCTCCAGTAAATTCAGTAATTTCCACAGATTTAGATGGAATAAATCCTCATCAAAAGGAACATAAAAATCAAGAAACATCCCCAGAAAACAATAACAATAAATTAATCAATCTAACTGTCAATCAAGATGCTGTAGAAGCGTATAAACGATTAGGCAAAACACTGCAAAACCAAAACAAACCAGTAGAAGCTTGGCAGTGGTATACGAAAGCTATATCGATAACATCAAAAGACCCAGAAATTTATCGAGATTTAGGTAGTTTGTATGGACAACAGCAACAATGGCAAGAAGCAATAAAATGTTATCAAAAAGCCTTGAAAATTAATCCAAATATGGCAGATGTTTATCATTATTTAGCAACAGCATTAACCAATCTTGGTAACCATGCGAAAGCATCTGAATTTTGGCAGCGAGCTTATTCTCTAAAACCAGAAATAGCAACAGCAGAAGAACACTTTCTTTTGGGGAATACTATGCTGCGAATCAATCTATTTGAGCAAGCAATATCATGCTACTGCAATGCCATAAAAATTAATCCCAATTTAACAGTGGCATATCAAAATTTAGGAGAAGCTTTAAAACTTCAATCTCATACTAAAAACTTAAATTCACAATCTAAAAATTATGCAAATAATAATTATCTAAATCCTCATGCTTATAGCCCGAAAAATAGTGTTGCATATAATTCTGCAGAAATAAATAATTATCAAATCAATCATGATAATCCTAAATCAATAACTAAATCTAGTTTTTTTCAAGAAATATTAAGGCATTTGGCAAGATTTTTCAATAATCTAGCTAGTCAAATAATATATGTTTTTAATGCTAATAATCAATCATCAATAAAAGGTTTGCAATTATCTACAAAAATGCCTATATTAGATAGCCTAGATAGCCAAAATAATTCTTTGCCTTTAAAGAAAGCAATAAATTTAAATCTAAAAGATACAACAAATTTTTTTCTTGAAGACTTACTATTATATGATGAAAAAATACAGGAAAAAAGAACACAACAAAAAATAGATCAAACCCAGAATTTATCCCCTAGTGATCAAGTAGAAGACTCTAATAAAAAAACCATGGAGGTAAATACTGACTTTATTGATGTGACAGCATCAAAAACAACCCTACTAGATTATATTCAAAGGGCCACAGCTTACAAAAAAGAAGGATTATATGAACAAGCGATCGCTGAATGTCAACAAGCAATAGCAGTCAAACCAGACCTGGCAATAGCTTACAAAATTTTAGCAAATATCCAACAAAAAATGGGTAGTCCCGGTCAACGTCAGAAAGCGAAAGAAAATTATCTCAAAGCCATATCTCTTGATAGTCAAGATGCTTCAATTCATTCTAACCTGGGCAGTCTATATGCACAAGAAGAATTATGGGGGGAGGCAATACCTTGTTATCAGAAAGCGATCGCTCTCAAACCAGACTTTGCCGGAGCATATCGTAACTTAGCCAAAGCATGGTCTCAGCTAGATAGACAAGCAGAAGCAGCAGACTGTTGGTATCAGGCTTATACCTTGGAACCAGAAAATACCACCCCTGAGCAATACCTAAATTTAGGCAATACCCTTGGTCGTCAAGACCAATTCACTAAGGCTATATTCTGTTATCAACAGGCAGTCAAATTAAAACCAAATTATGCTGCGGCTTATCATAATTTGGCTGCTATTTTGAAACGTCAGGGTAAGTTAGATGAAGCTATGATTTATGAGCAAAAAGCTAAAGATGTTGATAATAATACAGTGGAAAAACAGGTGGAAGTTAACACTAGTCAACCCCAAAATATTAATCCTGAAGATATTTTGCAATCATTTTTAGACAAAAAAGGGAAAGATAAGTCACCTCAAGTTAATGAAGTAAACTTAATTAAACAAGCAGAGGCAAATTTAGTCAACGGTAAATTTTCTGAAGCGATCCGTACTTGTGAGGAGATAATTTCAATTAAACCCCATGCAGTAGCTTATCAAATAATGGGTAAAGCTTGGGTAGAGATGAATAAAATAGATGCAGCGATCAACGCTTATCAAAAATCCCTAGAAGTAAAGCCAGATATTGCCGAAGTTTATGTCAGCTTAGGAGAGTTATATGTTAAACAGCAGCGACAGGAAGAAGCTATAACTGCTTACCAAAAAGCAATTAAACTTGCACCAGATTTAAAAGATAGTTATCGTAGTTTGGTGGAACTATTGCTAAACCAAGGAAAGGTTGATCAAGCCGTGGAGTTATCTTATAATGCCCTTCTGCAGCATCCTAGTTGGACAACTCCCCAAGAGCTTTGTAGTTTAGGTAACAGTTTAATAGCAGAAGGTAAAATCAACCAAGGAATAACTTGTTTTGAGCAAGCTATTAAATTAGACCCTAAATTTGGGGAAGCTTACTATAGTTTAGGAAAAATATTTAGTTCTCAACAAAACTGGGGTGAAGCAGCTAAATATTATCAACAGGTAGTAGAGTTAAATCCTGAATCTATAGAACCCATTTCGGATCTATATTAAAAATAGAGTGAGAGATGGGGAGGTGTGGATATTGAATTTTAAAGTAATTGTTGCTGATCAGATATAAATTTTTCTCGAACTTTTGCAATCAATCTTTCTGCCATTTCCCAATATCCGCCAACTATTTTTAACAGTTGTTGTTCCATTTTTTTATACTTCGAATCTTCAACACTTGCCTATTGCCTATTCTCTATTCCCAAAAAGCCGTAAGATTTTGAACACAAATATCCTATTTTATGGCAGCCTGCTATTTGCCCAAAAAACTTTCCCTTGTCTTTTGCCCATTCTTTTGTTTTGTAAGCGATCACTACTTAATTTTCTCTATCAAATATTTGAAATGAGTATATTCCCTCTCTTGCTTTCTAAACTAATAAAATCTCTAGCTGTATTGATCAAATATTGATAAAGTTTTAGTTATGAGATTTAAAGTTAGAGAAAATTCTATGAAACGTATACTTTCTGCTTTGATAGTTAGCAGTTGCTTATTAACAGGCTTCTCAATGGCAAGTTTAGCTCAGGGAATGCCAGGCTTTACACTCTTTGGTGGGCCAGAACAGAAAAATCAGTTAAACTTCCGTTTAGATTCTGGTAAATCTGGGACTTGGGATCGTTATCGACTGCGAATACCAGCCAACAAATTAAATTTAGCTGTTGCCCAGTTATCTATTTTTTATCCTAATTACTATAAAGGTACATTTGATACTAAGAAAATAGAAATTCGTGTAGGGGGAGGAAACTCCGAAAAACCAGAGTCAATACTTCTAGATGAAGTAGTATGGGACCAAGAAAATAATTTTATAGAAATTTACCCTTCCGAACCAATTCCTGCTGGCAATAAAATCGAAGTAGTTCTCCACAATGTAAAAAACCCCAGATTTGGAGGAATGTATCACTTTAATGCTAATATAAGGACTCCTGGTGATGTACCTTTACTACGTTATATTGGCACATGGCTTTTGAGCATAGAGTAAAATATTTGTTTGGGAATAGAAAATTAGGAATGACAATTCAATAAAGTCAAGAATTTTTTTGAAAGAACTCAGAGAATATGGAGTTTAGGCAATTTAATTTGTGTAGATAACAAAATTTTCATTCCTTAGCGGGACTTTAGGAAAAAATGTGTTAAAAATAAGTTTAAAATCTTATAGAGTCAGGACTTACGCAAGGGCACTATATATAGAGCCTTGGTGCTTTACAAAGTGTGCAATTCAAGTCGCGAAGCGTTCGCTCCGCTTGGCGTCAGCAAAACACGCTCTACCTATAGCGTTCATGGGTAAGTCCTAAGAGTAATGTTTTTACCTTGAATTCAACATTTTCTTGATCTATATAGGTTTCAGATATTTGGCAGTATTTCCCTTGCTAGTGCTAGTTTTGGAACCATTTTGGGTGTCAAAAATCTCATAGTATCGTTAGGTTTGGTGCAAGCATAATCAAAATATTTATGCTATAATTAAAGGCTGTGGCTTTAAAATTATTATATTAGTGGTTAAGGAGTAGAGAAAAATGACTCAGCGGACTTTACATGGGACCTCTCGTAAGAGAAGAAGAGTATCCGGTTTTAGAGTAAGGATGCGTACTAGAAATGGCCGAGCAGTAATTAAAGCACGTCGGAAAAAAGGTCGTGAGCGTCTGGCAGTTTATTAGAAATTTACAGAAAATTCTGATTTGTAGACAAATATTCAAAAATCTTACTATGTTGCCTAGAGAAAGCAGGCTTCGTCATCATCAAAACTTTAATATTGTATACCAGAAAGGAATTCGTCAAAGTACTTCTCATCTAAGTTTAAGGGCTCTGCGTCATCTGCAAGAGCCTAAATTATTTCCAGAGCCAGATAAGTTGGAACCTCACAAACCTACTCGCATAGGAATTTCTATTAGTAAAAAGGTGAGTAAAGGAGCAGTAGTCCGAAATCGAATTAAACGCCAAATTAGAGCAGCTTTGCGTGAAATATTGCCTTATATATCAAGAGGATGGGATATAGTAATTGTGGTAAAACCAACAGCCCAACAGTGCAATTATGATGAATTTCTGCAACAATTAGAAAAGTTATTGGCACAAGTGGAGGTTTTGCATGGGTATTCGAGAGGAAGTCTTCTATGAAGGTGGTCCCCATATAGGAGATTTAATCTTTAATTTATTAATTGGCCTAACAATCATTGGCCTACCTTTAACTGTTGCGGCTATTGTTCGGGCCTTATGGTTAAGATATCGGATTACTAATCGGCGAGTTTCAGTTATCGGTGGCTGGATGGGACAAGATCGAACAGATATTGTTTACTCAGAAATTACCAAAGTTGCAAAAGTACCCAGAGGATTAGGTGCTTGGGGTGATTTAGCAATTACCCTGAGAAATGATACTCGCTTAGAATTAAGGGCAATACCAAGATTTAGAGACATTGAAGCTTACATAACTGAAAAAATGGCGGCAAAAACTCAAAAAGTTGATAGTGCTAGTAAATGATAGTTATTCAACTATCGCTTACTAGATAAATCTTTCAATTAGCTACTATAAATATTAATCTAGAGAAAATACTGATAAATTATTCGATTTACAGATAGCTAACTAGATGTTGGAATTAGTAGTAGTAAATAATTTAAAATCGTCAAAATTAGAAATATCACCAGCCCCAAGGTAGGCATAAAATAATGGATTTTGGTATAGGATTTATTTCCAACAACATAATGCTGCCGATCCTAGACTTTTTCTATGGAATCGTACCAAGCTATGGTCTAGCAATTGTAGCCTTAACTCTTGTAATTCGTGCAAGTCTCTACCCATTAAATGCTGGGTCAATTCGGAATATGCGTAAGATGAAAATTACGCAACCTTTGATGAAAAAGAGACAAGAGGAGATTCAAAAGCGCTATAAAGATGATCCAAAAACACAGCAGGAAGAAATGGCTAAACTGATGAAAGAGTTTAACCCATTGGCAGGATGTTTGCCTCTGCTATTTCAAATGCCTATACTTTTTGCTTTATTTGCTACTTTGCGTGGATCACCTTTTACTAATATCAACTATACTGTAGATTTAGAAATATTTCCTCAACAACAGTTAGAAAGAATTCAACCACAGGGCTATACAACTTCACCTCAAAATATATATATTAGTGATGGTGTTCACTACCAAATTTTGGCTTTGAGTCCTAATGGCAATAAGTTAATTGTTGGAGATAAAATTAAGGTTGAATTTCAAACAGTAGAGGGTAAATCTTTAAACACTCTCATCGAGGAATATAATCAATCGAAAATTAAGCCTTTATGGACTGTAACAAAAGGTTCTGAAAGAGTTGAAATCGATCAAGAGGGTAATTTAGTAGCTTTACAACCAGGTGAAGCTACAATTCAAGGTACAATTCCAGGAATTGCAGCAGAGAAAGGATTTCTATTTATTAAAGCTCTCGGTCGTGTCGGTGCCTTGGATGATAATGGGAAGATTCATTGGGATATATTAATTATGGTGATTGGTTTTGGAGTTAGTATATATGCTAGTCAGACAATATCAGGTCAAGGATCTGGAGCTAACAATGCTAATCCCAATCAAGACTCTATAAATAAAATTACTCCAATTCTATTTTCAGGAATATTTCTGTTTACTCCCCTACCTGCTGGTGTCCTGCTTTATATGCTGATAGCTAACATATTTCAAACTATTCAGGCATATATTTTATCTAAAGAACCATTACCTGAAAATCTTCAGAAATTAGTAGAAGAGTCACAACCAAAAACAACAAAAATAGGAAAGGGAAGACAAACACTGCCCTTTGAACCAGGGCGTTCTAAGAAGAAAGCTTAATGCCAGTAATGAGCGATAGTTATATAGATCAAGGACTAGATGAAGGACAGCAATGGCTAGAAAAACTGCTAAACTTAGCAAAAATTCCCGCAAAAGTCATAGCTCAAAAACAAGAAGATTCTTATTGGCTGACCATAGATGAAACTAATCTGACACCAGAACAAGTTTCTGTTCTAGTGGGAGTTGATGGTAAAGTAATTGATGCTATTCAGTACCTCACAAATACAATTCTGAATATCAATAATGATAATTCAGAACAAGATTTGGCATATACTGTGGAAATAGCAGGTTATCGAGCTCGTCGCCAAGAAGAACTATTATTAATGGCTGAGTATGCAGCTAAAAAAGTACGTTTGACACGGGAGGAGTATGAGTTACCACCTCTATCTTCTACCGAACGTCGTCAAATACATACTATGCTTAAAGACTGTGAGGACCTAGAAACTTACAGTCATGGGCAGGAACCAGACCGCCGTTTAGTAGTAAAAATTAGAAATTAATAAAAAAATCGGAAAAATTGGGAGAAAAGCATGATTTGTACGGATTAAAATCATTAATTTGAGTATAGCAAATTCAGAATTCTTAGTGCAGAATTCTGAATTACTAGTCAGGAATAAGTGAGGTAAAGCAAAATGGAATTAATATCTATTCCCAGTCTATTGAAAAAAATCAAGAAGACTGAATTGATAGAGTTTGAAGAGTTTATATTAGGCTTGGAAACACTTACTCCAGTTAGGGGTTATTTACAAGTAACTCATCATGGAAATTATCTGGAAGTTACAGGAAAATCAGAAACAATTATTACTCTCACTTGTGATAGATGTTTAAAACAGTATAACTATAAATTAGTGATTAATCCAAAGGAGTTAATTTGGTTAAATGAAGTTACAACCCAAAAAGAGTTATTCCAAATAGAGATAGAAAATTCTATGGAAGATTTAGTAGAAACTTTGCCTCCAGATGGAAGTTTTAATCCTAAAAAATGGATATATGAGCAAATTTGTTTAGAAGTTCCTCCAAGAAAGTTATGTGATAATAATTGCCAAGGGATAAAATTATCTGGCATGAATACTTCCTCATCGGTTTTAGATCGTCGATGGGCAGCTTTAGAGACTATCAAAAGGCAACTGAATCAGAATTGATAGTTTAATCTTGAAGTTACTTGTTAATTATGAAATTAAAAAGAAGGTTGAGGGCAGAAGGAAAAAAGGCGAAAAGGGAGAATTTTTTGATAACTAAAAAGACTGGATAAATAATATAGCAATCCTATTTTATTCATGTCAAAAATCTTGCTGCTTTTTGAGAATAGGTTGGGAGTATTTGTTAATGGGCAAGACTTTTGGAGTTTATTTCTAGTTTTTGAATTGTTACAACCTATTTGGGATTACTATATTAATATTTGTACTGCATATAACTGCAATCTGCTATGAATAGTGACTGACAAAAAATATTATGAATTTTAAAGCAGAGTTTGAATTACTATTACGTTCGCGCTACTCAATAATTTATATCCAGACAAGGGAGGAAGAACGAGTAGAAAAGACAATTGCTGAATCAGCAAAAAAACAAGCTAATAGAGCAGTATATATTTGGGATTTTGTGGAAGGATATCAAAATAATCCTAATGATATAGGCTTGGGAAAAAGAAATCCTCTTCAAAGTTTAGAACTTGTGGAAAAGTTGCCGGAGTCAGCTCCGGCAATATTTATATTGCGAGATTTTCAACGATTTTTGGAAGATATTTCTATTTCTAGAAAGCTAAGGAATTTGGCAAAAAAGTTAAAATCTCAACCCAAAAATTTAGTTATTTTAGCTTCTGAAATATCTGTTCCAGAAGATTTAACTGAAATTATTACAATAATAGAATTCCCACTCCCAAATAGTCAAGAAATTTTCCAAGAGGTAGAACGCCTGTTAATGACAATGGGTCAATATGTAGAAAAACGTTTATTAGATGAAGTAGTTCGGGCTTCTCTGGGATTATCTATAGAAAGAATTAGAAAAGTTTTGGCTAAGGCGATCACTACCCACGGAGGATTAGAAATTGATGATGTTGATTTAATTTTAGAAGAAAAACGGCAAACTATTCGTCAAACTCAAATATTGGACTTCTATCCTACACATGAAAATATTTCGGATATTGGAGGTTTGGATAATCTCAAAGATTGGTTATTACGACGAGGAGGGGCATTTTCTGAACAAGCAAGACAATATGGTTTACCTTATCCTAGGGGTTTACTTTTAGCAGGAATACAGGGTACTGGCAAATCTCTTACTGCTAAGGCGATCGCTCATCATTGGCATTTACCTTTATTACGTTTGGATGTGGGCCGTTTATTTGGAGGTTTGGTGGGAGAGTCGGAGTCTCGTACTCGACAGATGATTTCTATTGCTGAAGCTTTGGCTCCTTGTGTT
Source organism: Trichodesmium sp. MAG_R03 (assembly GCA_023356535.1). Taxonomy (GTDB): domain Bacteria; phylum Cyanobacteriota; class Cyanobacteriia; order Cyanobacteriales; family Microcoleaceae; genus Trichodesmium. Next base: position 31,626 of record JAKQYF010000026.1, read on the forward strand.
CTCTGGATAGATGAAATTGATAAAGGTTTTGCAGGATTCAAAAGTCAAGGAGATGCAGGTACTACGAGTCGCGTTTTTGGTACTTTTATTACTTGGTTAGCTGAAAAAATATCTCCTGTGTTTGTGGTAGCTACTGCTAATAATATTGAATCTTTACCACCAGAAATATTGCGAAAAGGTAGGTTTGATGAAATATTTTTTGTTGGTTTACCTCACCAGGAAGAAAGAAAAGCTATTTTTGAGGTACATTTATCTCGGTTACGACCTTATAATATTAAGGGTTATGATATAGCTAGATTAGCTTATGAAACTCCAGACTTTTCTGGGGCAGAAATAGAACAATCTTTAATAGAGGCTATGCACATTGGATTTAGTCAAAATCGTGAGTTTACTACTGAGGATATCTTGGAGTCTGCTAGTCAAATTATTCCTTTAGCTAGAACTGCTGCAGAACAAATTAAGTTTTTACAAGATTGGGCAGCAGCAGGTAAAGCGCGTCTTGCTTCTAGATATGATGGTTTTAAAAGTAAGTTTTAATTGAGAAAAAAAACTGAAAGATTATGAATTTGTATGGATTCTTCAAATTTTTATTAGGGTTTATTTTAGCAATACTGTTACTAACTGGAGCTAGTGCAACAGCAGTTCTCTATTTTGCAGCTAAACTGACAAGAATACCTGAAAAACCAATTTTTCAAAATGAAAAACCTGTAGTTAAAAAAGTCAGTAAGTCTCCTCAAAAAACTGGAGGTACTAGCAGTACAAAATCAGCAAATAAGTTAGATCCAGGAACTTATAGAGCTGTTGTGGTAGAGCCTATTGGTTTAATTCTTCGCGATACTCCTAGTAGAAATGCTATTCGTATTGGAGGTATTTCTTATCAAGAGAAAGTTATAGTTTTGGAAGAGAGTTCTGATAAGAAATGGCAAAAAGTTCGGGTAGATGATATTAGTGATCGTATAGGTTGGGTTTCAGGAGGTAATACTGAAAGGTTGGATTAGATTATTAATAGCACTCTCGAAAAATAATGATTTTGGAAAAATGCTATAAGGGTTTCAGAAACTTTTTTGGAGATATCTAAATATGTCTACCAAAAAGTGAAGTTAAACAGTTCATCAGGCTATTAATTTTGATTTTCATGAGATCAAAATAAGGCAGAATATTACGTATAATATTAAGGGTTATACTTAAGTTGAGGGAAATTTATACTTAAGTTACTTGTAGTTATTTTGTTATTTTCATTTAGATAAATAACTTTTGACTTATTATTTCATTGTTAATCAATCATATCTTCGTCATAAGAAATACTTTTTTTGTTGATAATCTTGATAATTCCATCATTTTTTAAATCTTCAATATATTCTAATAAATCATTTTTCAATGCCTCTGGTTCTAATTCTTCTAATTCTAAAATATCCTCATAAGCTTCTTGGATAGACTCAGATCCTATTAAGGCAAATAACATTTTAGCTGCTAAATCATCCAACAGAAAATCTTTACCTTCTTGTTGAGCATTAACTATAAAAATTCCTCCCTCATCTTCTGCTAGAAAAAAATCATCAGTGAATACTACTTTTTGAGTGAATGAAATGTTCACAACCTACCTCTAATACCAATAAAATCAATTCAAAAAAAGGAATATTTTTGCATATTCCGTATATACTATACAATGTTTAAACAATTATTTTCTATTAAGTAATAGTTAAGAAGATGAACGTTCGTATAGGTAATGGCTACGATATTCATAAATTAGGGCCAGAAAGACCTTTGATTTTGGGAGGAATCAAAATTGACCATGCAATCGGACTTATTGGCCATAGCGATGCGGATGTTCTGACCCATGCTATTATGGACGCAATGTTAGGGGCTCTAAGTTTGGGAGATATTGGCCATTATTTCCCTCCCAGCGATCCACAATGGGCTGGGGCTGATAGTATAGATTTATTGAAGCGTGTTAATGATTTAGTTAAGGGTGCTGGCTGGGGAATTAGTAATATTGACTCGGTAGTGGTGGCAGAACGTCCTAAGTTGAAACCACATATAGAGAAAATGCGATCGCGCCTGGCTACTACTTTAGAACTAGAAGCAGATCAGGTTAGTATTAAAGCTACTACTAATGAAAAGTTAGGTCCTGTAGGCAGAGAAGAAGGTATTGCTGCTTATGCGGTAGTTTTGCTACAGAAATCTACTGATACAAGAAAAGCATAATAATGAGAATACTAGAAGTATTATCTGTAAGTCCTTTCTCAAGTTGGAAAATCAAGATATAATGGAAGATTTAAGAAATCCTTTCACTGTAGGTCAGCCAGTTGCTCCAGAAAATTTTGTGGGGCGCAAAAGTTTAATCGCGATCGCATTTGACCAAATATATCATCGCAGTAATTTGGCCATTTGGGGCGGTCCTGGTATGGGAAAAACTTCTTTCCTTCAGCTTCTGACATCTGAGCAAGTCTGGCTGTCAAAAAATCTAAATCCATCTACAGCGGTAATTGTTTATCTAAATTGCCTAGAAATTAAGCCTTTTATTCCTGCTATTTTTTGGCGTAGGATTATTAATTTAATTAGAGAAAAAACTAAAGATAATTCTATCCTACAACCTATAATTCGAGATTTACTAAAAAAGCCAAAAATAACTAAAGATTACCTACGCTTTGTGTTGAAAAAATTAGGTGAACAAAATAAATTTTTAGTGCTACTTTTAGATGATTATGATGGGACTTTTAATTGCCATTCTCAGTATACTGAAACTGAGGTAGAAATATTTTTAAGTGAGTGTCGGAATTTGGCATATCACTGCTCAGAGAGAAAGTATCTATCAATAATTGTGACTTCATTGCGACGCTTAAATAAAACTGGTCCTGGTCTGACACCAGATAGATCTCCTTGGCATAATCATTATGTATTTCAACCATTAAAACCATTGAATCAAAAGGAAGTCGAGATTTTGCTTAGTAAAATGGAAATGCCACCTGCACTATGTGATGGGATTCAAGAAATTGCTGGTGGAAATCCACTATTACTACAAAATGCTGGATTTCTTTATTATGATAAAATGC
>JAKQYF010000260.1 GCA_023356535.1 Trichodesmium sp. MAG_R03
AGTAATAGAAGACCATTATGTATCAGGAATGATGTCAAACCTAAAGCAAGCTAAGGCTGTTGCCGATATGGGTTTTTATGAGTTCAGAAGACAGTTAGAGTATAAGTGTCAACTATACGGATCTAAGTTAATTGTTGTTGATATAGTCATTCCGAATAAGAAGGGGATACTTTTTCAGCTAAAAACCCTTTCACAGTAAGAAAATCTTGTCTCAATCTAAATCAGAATGACTATAGATGGTTTCCTAGCTCTAAGACTTGCAGTAGGTGTGGTCAGGTGAAACCTTCTTTGTCTTGATCGGAGCGTGTATTCAATTGTGAATATTGCGGTTTCAGTTGCGTTCGAGATTTGAATGCTAGTTTAAATCTCGCTATGGCGGTCAGTTCGACCGTGACAGCTTGTGGACTGGATAACGCCGACGTTGCCAGAATGAAGCAGGAAGAGAACAGATAATCAGAGATTTATATAGATTATCATAGGTTTCTAAGAATGGATTAAAGCAAAGTAATTAATCATGATTGTCAATTCTTTTTTTGTGCAAGAAGAATGTCAAAAGAAAAATATACAAGTTCTATGAATTAAGAATAATTGGAAAATATAATTTGACTTTTGACTTTTAACTTTGGAAATTTGAAAATCTTACTTTTGACTTTTGACTTTTGACTGAAATGACATCAGTGCCATCTAGATAATTTTTCTTGACAAAAATAATTATTTATGATATTAAAATATTTGATCTGAAAATATTTATCAAAGATTAAGATTAAAAAAATTTTGATTGTAGAACCTAAAATCATGCAGATCAGTAACAATCTGAGATAAACTAATAAAGAAATGTTTTGTAAAGTAAAGCTGTAGCCGTAGATGTCAGACTGGGAATTTTTGCTACAGAAAGAGGGCGAACAAGCATGGCTACCTTTAGAATCAACCAATGTGGAAATTCGAGAAGGTCGCTATCGCATTGTGGCTAATACTCATATAGCTAATACAGAAATCCAGATTCGGGTTATTCACGATTCTACTGAAGAAGTCCCACCTGTAAGACGAGTTCATAGACGTTTTAGCCGTACTCGCTCTCAAGGTCTCGTATCTATTATCCCATTTACCCGCCTCAAGCCTGGTATATGGGAATTTCGTTGTCTACCTCAACTAAGCACATCATCAAAAGAAGCAAAGCAATATATTGCCTATCTACAAGTGTTACCCACTGAGTATGATAATTCAGATTTTTCACAACAACTAGAGCCACAGAATCAGGAATTATGTATAGCAAAAGATTCTCAACCAGAGCGAAAGAATTTGATTACTAATGAAAATATATTGTTTTTTCCAGGTCAAGTAGACATAAATGAAGTAAAAATTAATCAAGGTAAAAATATAGTAAAAAATAATTCGGAATTACTAACACTAGAGGAAATTAATACAGAGGAAATAGAATTCTTAGATAGTCAGATTCAGGATCAATCACAAGCATTATTTGAAGAATCAGAAAATCTAAAAAAGATCCCTGATTTTTTAGATAGTGATGAGCAAAAAAAGCCGAATAATCAAAGTCAGAACCAAGAGTTCAAAAATATAAATAATCAATCAAAAGAACTAAAAGAACTAACTGAAACTTCAATTAATGACTCATCAACGTTGGGGCAACTTCAACAAGAAGTAGAACTAAAGTTAAATAAAGAAACAGATACAGATACTAATAACCAAACTAGCTACACTGCAAATTTCCCTTTAGGGCTAATCTTAGATAGAGTATCTTACATTGCTAAACCAGGAGAAGCATTAATAATATCTGGGCAGATAACTCTCGATAATCAAAATCAGAATATTCAATCTAATGAAAGCTTTAATAATCTGCCTTTGGAAGAGAAAAATAATTTAAAAAACAATGACTCTAGCAGAAAAGAGAATAATACCTCGATAGTTAATGGAAGTTTGAAAATTTGTTTACGTAATCCTCAAACTTCAGGAATTTTAATTGAAGTACAGCAAACTCTACCAGAGCAAGTGCTACCTATTATCTTTGCCTGTACAATTAATGTGCCGGAAAATATTAAGACTCATCTAATATTAGGAGAAATTATTCTCATAGAGCAGAAGAATATTCTAGCTAATACATCTTTCACAATTACAGCCCCACTGGAAAATTGGTTAGCAGCAATTAATGATAATGATGATAATTTGGTTGAAGATGAGCATCAGGAAATAGTTACTCCGAAAGCAAGTTTGATAGCAATAAAGCCAGAACAAAACCTTAATTCTTTTCAGGAATTGGTAGAAAAAATTAATCAGAGTCAACCAGATCAGAAAACAGAGAAAGAGCAATTTTTACCACCACAAATATGTGAATCTATTACAGGTGAGTCAGATTTTGAATCATTAAAATTACCAACATTTGGGAATTCATTACCGGAGAATGTGGCTAAAGATGCAGCTCAGATTCATGATTTTTTGTCTAAGTCAAATACTCCTACAGATTCTGAATCATTAAAATTACCAACATTTGGGAATTCATTAGCGGAGAATGTGGCCAAAGATGTAACTCAGATTAATGATTTTTTGTCTAAGTCAAATACCCCTGCAGATCTAGATGAGGTAGATAATGTTTGGGAAGATTCGGAATGGTCTGAAGGGCAGAGAAGTTTACCACTAGAAGAAGAGTCAGACTCGGAAACTGTGAACCAAGAGAAAGAGCCTGAGACTATAACAAATCTTGTACCCTTTCCGACAAAATTTACTCCTGGAAAAAAAGAGTTTAAGGCTTTAAAATTGGAGGATAGATTCTTTTCAAAGGCTTATTCCTTGATTAATGACTCTGAGTTGTTGCAATGGATGAAAGCTTCTTCTTTACCTCCAACTGAGGAAACAGACAAGGATATAGAATTGGAGAATATATCAGAGTCTAAGCAGAAAACTGATGAAACAGACAAGGATATAGAATTGGAGAATATATCAGAGTCTAAGCAGAAAACTGAAATAGAGCAATTGGGGGATAATGATTCTATGGTTGATGATCAGGAATTTGCTAGGGACAATGATGATGAAATTAATTGGGAAGCGCAAGAATTTGTGGTTGAAGATGAACAAGTAGAGGAAATTTTACTAAACCAAGATCAGCAATGGAATTTTGGTTTAGATAATATTTATCAAGGGCAGGATGAATTAATTCCGATACAAAGTTATATTTTGCCTGATGAAGAACCATTACCAGTTCCTCATTTAGAAGTTCTGGCCAAGGATGTCGTTGCGGGGCGATCAGTAAAAGTAAGGGTTAAATTACCAGAAGGTTTACCTAGGATTTATGTTAAGATTTGGGTTTATGATCGCCAAGCTCAAGCAGTAGTAGTAGGACCACATTGGTTAACTGATTTTATTCCGAATGGAATGGGGGAAATAGAGGTAATTGCAGAATTGGAGATTATTTATGGTTGTTTGGAGGTTAGGTTTGAGGCGATCGCTGCAGAAGTGGAAACTAACCGCGAAAGTCATAAAGCAGCTATTGAATATTTGGTAGCTCCTCCTCCTCCTCCAAAGTTGCCTTTTGACCATTTGAGTTAGAGTTATACAGAGTACAATGTTCTTCTCAAAGTTCTTCTCAAAAACGATTTGCTTTTAAGGGTGAAAGTATTACTGGGAAAAGCTTACAACACCTACAGTTCTAAATCAAGAGTTTTTAACCTAGAAATCGCTGAAAGTCTTGGCTAGCAAGAGTTATTCCAAGAACTTTCCACTTTCTAGTTAGAGTCTATTTCTAACTTAGTTTTTGGGCAAGACCAATTGGTAGCTACTAAAGCAGGCCAACCTTTACGTAAAGCCTCAATACAAATAGCATGAACTGTTAGTTGACAGTCTAAAATTTCAACACCTTCTTTTTCAGCCTGCTTCTGACTAATTTTCATTATTGAATCATTATTAAACTCAAAGGTTTTATGACATTGAATACAGACTAAATGGTGATGTGTATAAAGGTTGGGAGCGCTTATTTCATAATGTTTATGTCCTTCGGCTAATTCTAGTTCCCTCAGAATACCTACTTTTGTTAATAAATGTAGTGTTCGATAAACGGTAGACAAACTAATTTTTTCCTGTTGGAATAGCAACAGATTATATATTTCTTCTGCACTTAAGTGTTTACCTTGAGGTAGACTTTGAAGCACTTGCAGGATAGTTTCTCTTTGAGGAGTTAAACGCCAACCTCTTTGGTTCAGTTCAGACTTAAGTGAATTATGGTTATAAAATGCCATTTTGAAATTGTCCAGATTTGTTTTTTAATAAACCGATATAGGCCTAGGGGCAAGGCAAAAGTTAATCATGCAAAAGTCAAAAATAATCTATGACTGAGCTTGAGAATTTAGAAATGTCCACGCCCTATGCTTTGGTTGCTATACCTATACCAATTCTCAAAAGTGATGCTATACTTGGAAGCTGGGAAAATTGCTTTTCTTCATAACCGAAGTTAGCAAATATCAAGCATTTGCTCGAACTAATAATATTTCTCAATATAAAATTCAAATATAGCAAAGTTTCTGGTAATTGGTATAATACTGTTTCACGGAAGTCATGCATTTAAAAGTCAAAAGTCATGCATTGAGATTTTATATGCTCAAAACTTTGACTATACAGTAATTTCAGGAAACCATTTGACATTTTAAAGTTGGCAACTATTTTGACATCTTTAAAATGAATTGGTATAGCTATATAGAAAATATATACTTAATTGAAATATTTTTGCAAGAATCATAGTATAATTTATAAATTATAAGTCATCTAACTTCTTTAATGTTCTTGAATTAATCAGATTTTCAGTAGATAATCTGATAGAAATATCTATCATTAACTCAAAAATTTGAAAAATGAATGAAGAACAACGTCAAGCATACTGGCGTGCTAATACAGCATTAATCAGAAACTTGCTCATAGTTTGGGCCATAGTATCAATTGTTTTTAGCATTCTATTGGTTCAACCCTTAAATACTATTCAATTCTTTGGTGTTCCCTTAGGTTTTTGGATGGCACAACAAGGTTCAATTTATGTGTTTGTAATTTTGATTTTTACATACGCCATTCGAATGGATAAACTTGATCAAAAATACAAAATAGACAAAATAAATCAAAAATCCAATACTGACGGGAGAGATTAAATGAGTGCAGAAGTCTGGACATTGATTTTTGTTACTGTTTCCTTTATGGGCTATCTGTACATTGGATGGCGATCGCGAGTTAAAGATAGTAAAGGTTTTTTTGTAGCTGACCAAGGTATACCTGCTATTGCTAATGGTGCTGCTACGGCAGCGGACTGGATGTCTGCTGCCTCATTTATTTCAATGGCTGGGTTAATTTCTTTTTTGGGTTATGATGGTTCTATCTATCTTATGGGATGGACTGGTGGTTATGTACTATTAGCACTGCTACTGGCTCCATACCTGCGGAAGTTTGGTAAATATACAGTGCCTGATTTTGTAGGCGATCGCTATTACTCAAATATTGCCCGTATAGTTGCAGTTATTGCTGCCATCTTTGTATCCATGACTTACGTTGCGGGACAAATGCGGGGTGTTGGTATTGTTTTCAGTCGCTTTTTGCAAGTTCCCATTGGCACTGGCGTTGTCATTGGCATGATTATAGTTGCTTTTTTTGCCATCTTAGGTGGGATGAAAGGTATCACTTGGACTCAGGTTGCCCAATATACTGTACTTATTATTGCTTATCTAATTCCAGCTATTGCTATTGCTACAGTTATTACGGGTATTCCCATTCCTCAGTTTGCCTTTACCTTCAGCGATATTGTGGAAAAACTAAATCAGGTTCAGATAGATTTGGGTTTTGCAGAATATACGGCAGCTTTCAGCAATAAAACTATGCTGGATGTTTTGTTTATTACCATTGCTTTGATGGTGGGAACTGCTGGTTTACCTCACGTTATTGTTCGCTTTTATACGGTGCCTGATGTAAGAGCAGCGAGATATTCTGCTGGTTGGGCATTATTGTTTATTGCTATTTTGTATACAACTGCTCCTGCCTTAGCTACTTTTGCTCGATACAACTTAATTGATAGTTTACACAATAAAACTGTGGAGGAAGTGCAACAGTTGGACTGGGCAACAAAGTGGGAAAAGACGGGTTTATTAGAATTCACTGATAAAAATAATGACGATCGCTTTCAACTAACCCCAGATCAAGAGACTAATGAAATTAAGATTGACCGAGATATCATTGTTTTGTCTACTCCAGAAGTTGCTAAACTTGCTCCTTGGGTAATTGCTTTAGTGGCAGCGGGAGGGTTAGCTGCTGCTTTGTCTACGGCATCGGGTTTGTTGTTGGTAATTTCTAGTTCCATTGCTCATGACGTTTACTATCGGATGATCGATCCAGGAGCATCGGAGTCGCGACGGTTAATGGTAGGGCGGTTGATGGTAGGATTTTCTATTGCTATTGCTGGTTACTTTGGGGTTAACCCACCAGGGTTTGTTGCTCAGGTGGTAGCTTTTGCTTTTGGTTTGGCTGCAGCTAGTTTTTTCCCGGTGATTATTTTAGGTGTGTTTGATAAGCGCACTAACCGGGAAGGAGCGATCGCTGGGATGGTGGTGGGTTTATTGTTTACCACTATCTATATCATGGGTGTTAAATTTGCGGGAATGCCGACATGGTTTTTCGGGGTTTCTGCTGAAGGTATTGGCACTGTGGGTATGGTGTTAAATTTGATTGTGACTTTGGTAGTGTCGCGGATGACACCGCCTCCACCTTTGGAAATACAAGAAATGGTAGAGAATTTGCGATCGCCTCTAGCTGTACCTGTTCCCATGAGCGATATTGGGGAGGAAGAGTTAAATTAATTTAAAGAAGGAAGAAGTCCAGTAGAGTGTTTTTCACTGCGCGACATGAAAAGCATCAGCGTAACACACCGAAAATTAACATTGTAGGGTGCGTTACATTTCATTAACGCACCCTACAATGGTATAATTGCTAGAAAAATTAAATCCCAATTTCAACTATGACAATTAGAGATATTCTACAACAAAAGCGGGAAGAAATTCTCAACCTAGCTGCTCAACATGGAGCATCGAATATCCGAATATTTGGTTCAGTTGCACGAGATGAAGAGCGGGAAGATAGGGTTTGTAACTGTTGGCTAAAATCTGAGATTATCTCTTAAAATCTG
>JAKQYF010000261.1 GCA_023356535.1 Trichodesmium sp. MAG_R03
TCAATAAATATGGATTCTATATTTTCATTAGTTAGGCTTTTTGTTGGGTTCGCTGTCGCTTAACCCAACCTACACCAGACTATTTTTCAATAAATATGGATTCTATATTTTCATTAGTTAGACTTTTTGTTGGGTTGCGCTATCGCTTAACCCAACCTACACCAGACTATTTTTCAATAAATATGGGTTCTATTAATCATGTTAATTTAGGCGATCGCTATTTTGACAAATACAGCTTTTTCTTCAGTTCCCTATCCCTTAGCCCAACCCAGGTCGACTGAAAAATTATTGAAAGTTGAATTGTTGATTGATTTGTTCTTTGGTGTTCATAGTTTTAGTTAGATTATGATCATGTACACTTTTCCTGTATGATTCATAATATTTGGTTCACTAGCAAAAGTTGCAATGGCTCTGCCTATAAAGAAAGAGGTTTCCCAATTTTTGGGATCACCAAACATATCTAAAATATTGCTTTTTTTAGTTGGGAATGGTGTATACTGGTTAATGATTCTTAAAAAGGAAGAAAAATGCCTGGGGTGAACAGGACTTACACCAAGGTTCTATATATAGCACCTTGGTGCCTTAGGAAGTGCGCAATTCATGTCCCAAAGCGTTCGCTCCGCTTTGCGTCAGCAAAACACACCCTACCAATAGCCTTCATGGGTAAGTCCTATTAATTTGAGAAATGGGGCCGGGCAAGACCCATCAATACCTGTAGATGACTAACCATGGACCGTATCAGGTTCAGCAGGAAATCAACATCAGATTTTCACGGGCTATGTGACGTTTTGTATCAGTTTTCGAGAGGAGTAGTTTATGCATTTAATTGATTATATCATCGTCAGCTTCTACCTGCTGGGGATCGTTCTGTTTGGCATATTTCTCCAGCGGAAAGCTTCCGCTGGTATAGACTCTTACTTTCTGGGTAATCGGAATATGCCTTGGTGGGTATTGGGGGCTTCCGGAATGGCTTCCAATACAGACATTGCGGGAACAATGTTAATAACGGCTTTAGTCTACGCCTTGGGAACAAAGGGATTTTTTTTGGAACTCCGGGGTGGCATTACCTTAATTCTAGCAATGTTCATGATTTTTATGGGCAAATGGAATCGTCGGGCCCAAGTCATGACCTTAGCGGAGTGGATGCATTTACGTTTTGGAGTCGGAGGAGAAGGAAATATCGCCCGCATAGTTAGTGCCGTTGCTGCTATTATCTTAACCATTGGTAGCATTAGTTACTTTGCCATAGGTGGAGGCAAATTCTTAGGAGAATTTATCGCGGTCGATGCGCGCCTGGCCTCAATTTTTATTATCTTCCTAGCATTGATATACACTATCATCAGCGGTTTTTATGGGGTGGTGTTAACAGACGTATTTCAGGGAGTATTGATTTTTTTTGCTATCATCTATATCTGCGCGATCGCCATCCAAATGCCTCCTCTCCCGGAGACATTTACTATTGCTATTCCAGGAACAAATCAATTGCAGGAGTGGAATTTTAGGGAGTGGAGTAGTATATTCCCCTCCATGGAAGTAGACTTGCCCGGAGACTATAGCCGTTTTAACTTGTTCGGCCCGATCCTTGGCTTCTATCTGCTGAAAGTATTGATGGAAGGGTTTGGGGGTATCGGTGGTTATATGATGCAGCGATATTTTGCTGCCAAAAGCGATCGGGAGGTGGGGTTAATGTCCCTGTGGTGGATATTTTTGCTTTCCTTTCGCTGGCCTTTGGTAACGGCTTTTGCGATCCTGGGTATTAATTACGGCATTACTAACCAAGTAATTTCTGACCCGGAACTGGTCTTGCCAACAGTTATTGCTGCTTACCTGCCAGTGGGAATAAAAGGATTGATATTAGCTTGTTTTATTGCTGCTGGAATGTCTACTTTTGATTCCCTAATTAATGGTGGTGCTGCTTACTGGGTGAAGGATATTTATCAAGCTTATCTTAATCCACTAGCTGATAACCGCAAACTAATAGTTCAAAGTCGCTGGGCATCGTTGATTATAGCCATGGTGGGACTACTATTTAGCTTCAGTATTTCTAATATCAATGAAATTTGGGGATGGTTGACTCTGGGACTGGGAACAGGCCTAGCAGTTCCTTTGCTGTTAAGATGGTATTGGTGGCGGTTTAATGGTTACGGATTTGCTACGGGTATTGGCGCTGGCATGATAGCCGCAATTATTACTAAGGCGATCGTTTTACCTTCCTTACTGGATCTGCAAATTGCCGAATTTATCCAATTTCTAATTCCTAGCAGTTGTTCCTTGGCAGGATGTATTGTTGGCACTCTGTTAACCCCACCAACGAAAAGGTTAGTCCTCGAGAACTTCTATACTGTTACCCGCCCCTTCGGTTTCTGGAAACCGATCGCCGCTAGTCTGCCCCGCAATCTCAGGGCGAAAATCACATTAGAGAACCAACGGGATTTGCTGGCAACTGCGATCGCAATTCCTTGGCAAATAGTTTTGTACCTGACGGGAATTATGTTTGTGATGAAACGTTGGGATAATTTCCAAATTCTATGTCTTTTGCTGATTGTACTTTCTATCTGTTTGTACTTTGCTTGGTACAGATATCTAAAAGTTCAAAATTGAGAATTGTCCCATTTTCAATTTGCCTGGCGATCGCTTTCACTAGCTCAGGACTTACCCACAATATGAAAATATACACCATCTGTAGTGGTTGACGGCCATTGACCCCTACTAGATAAGTATTTCTGCGTAAGTCCTGTATTAGTTACAGCGCTTTTCAAATTGATGAACTACATCGCCATAACCAAAACCTTGTAGGGACGTTTTGCTAACGCAAAGCTCCGCTAACGCTACGCGACATGTTTGCGCAGCATTCCGTCAGGAAAACGCATTTTTGTTATGCAACGTCCCTACTGTGGTCTACCGACATGCCAACTGCTGTAAATGCTTATGATCAAAAATTGGCACTTCCAAGTTGGGTTTCGTTCTCAGACCCAACCTACAATATTATAATCAGGTCTTTGTCTAATGTTCTATCTTGTACCAATGCTAGATGAACAAAGCCGGGAGCAAGATATTTTGAGTGTAGTTTCTCTTGACAAAATCATGACAATACACCAGTATTATAATGTACAACTACCAAATTATTCAACACTCAGGAGGTTTTTTAGATGACGGAAAAACTATCTTGTCCTAACCTAGAAGAGGCAGATGCTTTGCTATTAGAACTCTTTGAGGAGGTTCAAAAGTGGGAGGGTACTCTAGCAGGTGGTACGAAACTAGGTATGGGGGCAGAGGCGGTTGAGAGTTTGCGTCAATCTAAGGTTAGTTTCGGTAACCCCAGAGATAGGTTAATTCGCCTCACAGAAGATACTTTCAAAAATAGCGGTACTGAACTTAACGAGTTTTACAAACAGCAGATGGGAGCATGGGACTTCTATTATATGAGGTTAACCGTGGATTTGCGTCCGGAGCCCGTTGCTAAATTCTGGCGGTTGACTTGTGAGCTTGATTTTGAACCCAAAGGAAAGGGTGAGCCAATTGTGCAAACTCTGTTCCCAACTCAGCAGTGGCGATCGCTTATGAGTTTTGGTGTGGGAATGGAAGTTGGTTTGAATGGTAATTTAGATTGGGCCATCGGAGTGGATAGCTCTGAGTTAGATAGACTGCTAGAGTTGCTGCCTGAAGAACTCAAGGCGAATGTTAGCAGTAAGAATGATTTTAAGACATTTATGGCCATTGCTGGCTACCGATATGAACTGGGTCGTCCGGAAGTCTTGACCAATGGGGAAGGGAATTCTACTTGCTACTGGCGCATTCAGGATAATCAGTTACAGAAAATCGGAACTGCGAAATTTGGTATAGTTTTTAAAGTGCCTAAGGGAACTGCATCTATTCGGTTACTAGGTACCGCATGGGCCGAACCAGACCTAAACTGGATTACAGGGGATATACGGGATGTTTTCGGTGATTTGTCAGATAGATTGAAACAACTACTACGACAAAAAAACCAAGTAGCTAGTCAATTTGCTCGTGGTGTTGATCGCGAAAAGTGGTCTCTGACTTTACCCAAGGCTACTAATGATGTCTAGACAACTTATTACCTATAAACTGAATTGCTGAGGCAGCAACCTATGGAAAAAAACTACTACACTTATTGTATTCGCGTTGCCAATTATGATCGCGTGCAGGTAGAAAAGCGTAATCCTAAATATCAAGATTTTGGCAGACCTTTTGGAGTTTTTCGCTACCACGAGAAGTTCCAACAGATAGAACCTATGTTGGAAATGGCTCGTGACAATAGCTTAAATGATACCGAGAACGCACGGGCACTGGGAGAAGTTTTATTCGATGTTCTATTCGATGATGGACTAGTCCATGATTTTGTTGGGTTTTACCGCGAAGTAGTACAACAAAAAGAACAGTTACTTCGAGTTGAACTGGATATTGACGAAGCACAAATGCCTGAAGTTGCCGCTCTTCCTTGGGAATTTTTGCGTGTGCCGAAACGAGCTAATTTAGGAACTATCTGGATGGGAACGTTACCAAATTTGGTTTTATATCGTCGGCGATCGCAATGGAACCCGCCACCACCAATTCAGTTAGCTCGAAATGAAAGGTTAAAAATTGCTTTGGTCGTGTCTGCCCCTCCAGATTTAAAACCTGTGGCTTACGAGCGCGTACAAAAAACTTTGGATAAGTTAGCAACCGAACAGGCACATCAGATTGAATTACTACCAATTCTCAATTCAGCTAATGCTGAAGAAATTGACGCTATTCTTTCAAAAAAACCTCACATTTTTCATTTCATCGGTCACGGGCGTTTAATAGCAAAAGGTGATAGAGAAGTGGGTGAAATTGCTCTTGTCGATCCAGATTTTGATGAGGCAATGTGGGTGGATGCAGATTATTTTAGTGGGCTGTTTAGTAGGCATTGTCCTAGTGTTGTGATGTTACAAGCTTGTGAAGGTGGAAAATTGTCTGGTTCCCAGGCATTTACTGGGGTAGCTTCAGCAATTATTCAGCAAAATATCCCAGTTGTGGTGGCAATGCAGTATGAAGTAACTAACAGTACTGCGAGTCGGTTTGCTCGTTGTTTCTATAAAAAATTAGCCGAATACAAACCAGTAGGTATTGCTGCTCAGGAAGGACGATATGCCATAGCTAAGGCTTCAACCCAAGATCGCAAACGAGATTTTGCTACTCCTATTATTTTCATGGGGGTGGAAGATGGTTCTCTGTTCAAAAGTTCTGTCAAAAGTACTGAAAAACTTAGATTTACTGACATAGTGGTTAGGGGTAGTAGCAAGGGCAACCAGGAAAATTCCCCAGATTTGGACTTTTCTGGGATGCCTCTAGAGAGTATCCAGGAAGCTTATCGACGGGCTTTACCTCCAGATGCTAATTTGTGGGCAGATGGAAATTTGGAAGAAAACGATATTTCGCAAATTTTAGAAAGATTGAAGAAATTTGGACGAATGGAGGTATTTTACCAGGTATTAAGTCAAGATAAAAATCTCTCTCCGGAGATGAGTCAAAAAATTCAAGCTCAAGTAAAAAAGTATCCAGAAGAAAATAAAGCTCGAGAAACAGGAAATTTTTTTTCTGAAGAACAAAGATATTATTTGATTATTACTATATCATCTGAACCTGCTGATAATAATCAATTTACTTTGCATAGTTGGTTAGTTATGGGTGAGCATGAAGACTATTATGAATATCCAAATAATTGTCAATCTTTACTCAATTCTAATGAAACTGAATCGGGAATTAAATGCCAATTGAGTCAAGTTGAAAACTTTATAGATAGATTTATTCAAGACTCTTCTAAATATTATATATTAAAAAAGGGACTCAAGAAATTAACCATTGAAATTTTCCTGCCTATAAATTTACTTCATACAGAAGTTGAGTGGTGGAATCTTACAGATATTAACAATAGCAAAACACCCATTGGAACTATGTATCCTGTTAGGTTAAGGTCTGTAGAGCGTTTAGATACAAGCTATTTAAGTAAGCGCTTACCTGTATGGCAAACAAAATGGTACAATGCTAAATCAGTTTTAAAACAACGACACACTGGGCAATATTTTGGGCATTTTGACTTAATAGAAAATGAAAATTTTATAGCAGAATCTTTGATTGATGAGTTAGATGAAAAAATAGGATTTAAGTCAACTTCTTGTCCTCCCCAGCAGAAAAGAAAAGATTTATTTAAGGCTATTTTGAAATCCGCTATTCCTATTGCTTTATGGACGAGGTATAATTGTCCTAACCGGCATCAGGAAATAGAAAAATTATTGAATTTGCAACCACTAAATTGTCTCTGCGATTCAATTAAAAAGAAACGAATGAACGCTGTAGCTCAAAAAGACGAGATTCAAAAAAAGCAGCATTTAGGATCTCATTTGGCTGTTATTTGGGAAAATCCTTATCGTTTAACTCCTGATGCAATAGCAAGGTTAATAGCACCTGGACAGTAACAATAATAATTTATCGGAAATTTCAACTATGACTAACTGGAAAATTTTTCAAGGTAATAGGGAACCCCATGATGGTATTAAGCGTCTGCCTCCACCTCCAAATTGGCGTAGGTTTAGTGCGGATGATGACATTAGAAAAACTATCGCAGACCGTTGGCCAACATTTTGCCATGGGTTGGATGAGAAAACGGAAACTATGGACAGGGGAAAAAGTTTTCGGATTCATAGCGATCGCGACCAGGACAAAAATAGGGTTGTTGATATGGTCAATGCGGCCTTGTATTTGAGACGACCTTTGTTAGTCACGGGTAAACCAGGGACCGGAAAAACTTCTTTGGCCTATGGGGTGGCTTATGAACTAAACTTGGGCCCTGTGTTGAGTTGGCCTATTAGGGCACGGTCGATTTTAAAGGACGGTTTGTATGATTATGATGCGATCGCCAGACTGCAAGATGCCCAAAGGGGAGAAAAAAGTAAGGATATTGGTCCCTACATTCAGTTAGGGCCCTTAGCTACTGCTTTGCTACCTTTCCCCCATCCTCGGGTTTTGCTAATTGATGAAATTGATAAAAGCGATATTAATTTACCGAATGATTTGCTAAATTTGTTTGAAGAGGGAAGTTTTGAAATCC
>JAKQYF010000262.1 GCA_023356535.1 Trichodesmium sp. MAG_R03
TTAAAATCTGGATCTTCCCCCAAGCGTAGTCGTGGTAAAAGTCTCAATTGCTCCTTTTGCCTTTGTAGAGAATCAGCATAAGTAGCCAGCGATCGCCTTTTTCCCCGCAGAGTACCACCTATAACCTGTAAGGCCAAAGGTAACCTACCCACAACTTCAGCTATCCGTTTTGCTGCAGCTAGGGCATTATCAATCTGAGTTTGACCCAGAATTTTTCTCAGTAAGTCCAGAGCATCATTTTCCGGGAGCGATCTTAACCTAATTGTAGCAGTTTCAGACAAATCCAAAGAAACAGGCAAATACTGCTTCCTAGTAGTAACAATTATAGCACAACGGCTCCCTCCCGGACGTAGCACCTTAATTCTCGCCTCTTCCGCATTATCAAAAATCAGCAACATCCGCCTGGGAGCAAAGAACCTTTGCATAATCTCCCCAGCTTCTATATCATCATCTTCATCAATAGGATGGCCAATAATTCTCGCCAACTGACGGGCAATAGTATTGACATCCTTTTTATCCACTCGCAAACCAATTACTCCGTCAGGAAACTTATCCTGATGGACAGTAGCAAAACGATAAGCTAAAGCAGATTTACCAATTCCGCCTCCTCCAGTCAACCCCACAATACTGCATACTTTCTCACCCTCCTGAAACAACAGCACATTTTCCAACTGTTTGAGCTCATCCTTACGCCCAGTAAATGTCGAAATATCTGGCAGTGAAAGCTTAAAAAGATGATTATTTTTGACAGTTTGATCATTCTCTTTATTTACATGTGCATTTATTTCCAGAATTTTGGCTCGACATTCCTCAATTTTCTGATCTAGCTCAAATTTTTTTTCTGTATTAGAAGTTATTGAGCCCTCTAACTCATAATGTTTCAGTTTCTCTTGCCAATTCGAGAGGATTTGTTCCCAAGATTTCCTGAACACTTACTACCTCCCCATCACTCTCTTAAGTTTCCTCAAGGTTTTATACATCATACCCTCCGTGTCCACCTCCAACTCATAGGAAGCGCTCGCTGGAATCAAAGGTATAGCAACTTTCAATTTAGCAGAAGCTGATCTCTCCAAACCATCCAACCTAGCTCGAATTTCTTGCAACAAAGCAAACATTTCTGGAGGGTACTCAGGAAAAGAACCTTGCTCAACAGAAGTAACTGCTTGCCCAACTTGTACCAACTGACTTGCCGCTTCATCTTCAGGAATAACAAAGTCCTCCAATAGGATAAAGTTCCCAATATTCTTGTTCATAACGACGAATATCTGTTGACATTCTCCCCGGCCTAAAGGCACTGGGTTCCCTACCGAGCCGTAGCCCCTCAGCGGGTTGACATCTCATAGGCTGCTGCTACTTTGGCAGTAGTCTTATTACTGACCGACCTGTCCTTTTAAAGTCTCGGTATGCCCACCCGCGACTAATATATTTCTTCTGGTGAACTAAAAAGCACTATAACATAACCTGTAGAAAAAAATCAACTAAAAAGTCGCCCGCTTATGGGCGAGGCTTTAAACCCAATTTTTCGGTAAAATTTCTCTCTTAATCCGTTGCTTAAGTTCAAACTTAGCAGTAATACTAGCATTAAGAGCCAAATCTTTTTCAAACTCTCCTAGCTTTTCATGTTGCAGTTCCAACAAATCTTCTAAATCAGCCAACCGTTGACGATTATACATCATAACTTTTTATCCTATGTAAAACTGATTGAAATATAGTAGTCGTCATTAACCGATTTTACATAGCCCACCTTGCCCACCTTGAGAAATCCTTGTTAAAAACTTATTGAACATAATTAGGCCCAATTAAATATAAATTATAGTTAAAATCATATATTATAAATTATGGAGATTTAACGGTGTGGCCAAAATCCATGGATTTGGTAGTAAGATATTATCAACAGGACTTACGCCAAATATGAAAATATACACCATCTGTAGGGGTTAACGGCCGCTAACCCCTACTAGATATAGTTGCTCTGGGTAAGTCCTGCTCAATTTGTTAAATTTTCAGCCTCAAACCTAACACCTAACACCTAAAACCTAACGCCTAACACCTCCATATACCAACAGCCCAACTACATCTTTATAGTCACTGTCTTAATCTCTGTATACTGTTGTAAACCATACTCACCCAACTCCCGACCAATACCAGACTGTTTAAAACCACCAAACGGCGCAGCAGCATCAAACACATCATAACAATTAACCCAAACAGTACCTGCTCGCAGCCTATGAGCTATAGTATGAGCTTTATTCACATCTTGTGTCCATACTCCTGCAGCTAAACCATAGATGCTATTATTAGCTCGTTTTACCAGTTCATCTATATCCTTAAACTTAATAATGCTCATCACCGGACCAAAAATTTCTTCTTGAGCAATTTTCATATGATCTTGTACATCAGCAAATACAGTTGGTGCAATAAAATAACCGCGATCGCCAACTCTTGAGCCACCGCACAACATCTGGGCACCATCCTGCTGACCAGACTCAATATAACTCATCACTTTATTAAACTGTTCTTGATCAACTTGAGGTCCTTGTTCCACACGTTCAATAAATGGGTCGCCTACCATCCTGCGTTTTGCCCGTTCTACGCTCTTCGCAACAAATTCATCATAACATTTCTCTTCCACAAATAGACGAGAACCCGCACAACAACACTGACCTTGATTAAAAAATAAAGCAAAATGCGAACCCTCAACAGCCGCATCCATATCCGCATCTGCAAACACTATATTCGGACTCTTGCCACCGAGTTCTAACGTCACCCGCTTCAAATTACTCTTAGCAGAAGCTTCCATGATTAAATGACCTACTTCTGTCGAACCAGTAAAAGCAACTTTATCAATATCATTATGGTAGGAAATAGCAGCACCAGCAGTTGGGCCATAACCAGACAAAATATTAACCACACCAGGAGGAAAACCAGCTTCCATTACTAACTCACCAAGTCGAAAAGCTGATAATGGGGTTTGTTCAGCAGTTTTCAGTACCAATGTATTACCCATTGCTAATGCTGGGGCAAGTTTCCAGGCTTGCATTAGTAGAGGAAAGTTCCAAGGAATGATTTGACCAACAACCCCCACTGGTTCGTGGCGGGTGTAGCAGAAGTAAGGCCCATTAATAGGGATAGTTTTGCCTTGAACTTTATCCGCCCATCCTGCATAATAGCGGTAACAGGCAATTGTTAAAGGTAAATCTGCATTGAGAGAGTCTTTGAGAGGCTTACCATTATCCAAGGTTTCCAGTCTTGCCAACTCTTCTATATTTTTTTCTATCAAATCTGCTAACTTGTATAGAAGCTCACCTCGTTTGGTAGCAGACATTTGTGGCCAGTCGCCACTAGTAAATGCTGTGCGGGCTGCTATTACGGCTTTGTCTACATCAAGTGCATCTGCTTGTGCAACATCACAAATAACTTCTCCTGTTGCAGGGTTAATAGTTTCAAACCTTTTCCCAGATGAACTTTCTACCCACTCGTTATTAATTAGGAGTTTAGTAGGGCCAATTTTAGCTTTTTGTTGTGGCTGAGATATTACCATGAATTTTTCCCTTACTGTCTTGTAAACACTACCTTAATATCATACCATCATTTTTGTAGAACCACAATCATTATTCTGAGATTCTATGCGAATTACAAATTTCTTGTCTGACAGCAAATTCCAAGTCTTAGAATATAGAACAGGACTTACGGAACGGCACTAATTGTAGTGGCAATATCTTGAAAAAGACGAATTTATGCACCATATATAGCGGTACTCCCTAAGTCCTGATTATAGATAATTTTTTCATAAAAAGAGGGTAAGAACTCTAAAATTACAGCAGTTTTTATGTCAGTAGACCATAGTAGGGACGTTACATGCAACGTCCCTACAAGGTTTTGGTTATGGCAATGTAGTTCATCAATTTGAAAAGCGCTGTAATCTTCGTTAAAAGAAAGAGTAGGAAGTAGTTTTCTATTCCCTGTTCCCTCTTTTCCCTGAATTAAAAACTTTCACAGCTACTCCATCGCTCAACTTCTGTATACCTGAAACAATCAAATTATCCCCAGGCTCCAAACCAGACACCACCTCAGCCAAATCGCCTCGAACCAAACCCAACTCAATTATTTGACGCCTTGCCTTTTGCTGTTCACCTTCTCCCTCCAACAAATATACAAACCGTGTGTCCCCTTCAAAACCTACTGCTGTCATCGACACAACTACAGCTTGACGCTGCTCCCAGATAAAATTAGCTTCTACAAACTGACCATCTTGTAACTTTCCAGCACTATTATCCACATCTACCTTAACTAAAACAGTTTGAGAATCACTAACAGTAGGAGAAATAAAACTAACCTTCCCAATTCCCAAAACCTTACCTTCAGGACTTCTAACCTCCACAGGTAAACCCAACCGCAAATCTCCTAGTCCCTCTAACGGAATTAGTAAATTTACACTTAATACCTGATTGGCCGTCACAGTAGTCATAGTATCACCACCATTAACAAAATCTCCGAACTTCATAATCATATCCCCAATCACACCTGCAAACGGAGCTACAACTACCGTCTTCTCCAAGTCAGCTTGCCAACTCTCTACCTCTGCTAATGCTGCTGCTACCTCTGCCAACCCCTGAGCAATTTCTTCAGAGCGAGTACCATTTTGCAACTCCTCTAAATTACTACGAACCTCTGCCACCTCCGCCTCTGCCCTAGCTATTTCTTCAGAGCGAGTACCATTTTGCAACTCCTCTAAATTACTACGAGCCTCCGCTACCTCCGCCTCTGCTCTGGCAATTTCTTCAGGGCGAGTACCATTTTCTAGCCTTTTCAATATCTGGCGTTGTTGTTCTACTGCTGCTTCTAATCTTTCAATTGTAGATTCTCGATTTCTTTGCAATTCCGTCACTCGCCTTTTGGCTTCTTCTACCCTGGCTCGAGCTACTCTCTCTTCTTGAAAAATTTTCTGAAAAGTTAACTCAGCGATCGCTCCTTCTGATATTAAGTTTTGGTTTCGCCTGACTTGTTCAATAGCTAATTCTAATTCTGCTTGTTGTACCTGTATTTGCGCCTTTGCTTGAGCAATTTCTTCTAAAAGACTACCCGACCTGGTATTTTCTAGTCGTATTTCTGCCTCTTGTAATCCTGCTTTAGCTTGAGCAATCTCTTCATCACGAGTACCCGCTTGCAGTTCAGCGAGGGTAGCCTGAGATTGCTGGAGACGTGCTCTGGCTGCTGCAATTTGTTCTGGCCGTGTGCCTCTTTTCAGTTCAGTCAAAGTAGCCTGAAATTTTTGGAGACGCGCTCTAGCTGCTGCAATTTTTTCTGGTCTTGCTCCTATTCTCAGTTGTGCTAAACGTGCTTCACTTTGTTGGAGGTTAGCTTTGGCTCTCTTTAAGTTGGCTTCCACATTATCACTTTTGAGTTTAGCGATCGCCTGCCCTTCAGAGACAAAAGTTCCTTCCTCTACGAAAATTTCTACCACCCTACCATCTATTTCTGGTTTGATTCTAATAGAGCGTTTTGCTTCCATCGTTCCCACAAATTCTGAAGTTTCTTGGAGAGAGGTAATTTTTATTGGTATTGCTTTAACCAGAGTACTTCTTCGTCTACTTGGCACTACTGCTGATGCTTGGTTTGGTGTTTTATTGCTCTGAGATTGCCACCATTGTCCTCCCACAAATCCTACTCCGAGAGTGGTAGTAATTATTGTTGCCCAAAGTACAACAGAAAAATTTTTTTTATCAGATTGATACGATCTAGGAATAGCATTTGTTTGCTCTTGATATAATTCTGTTTTAGTATTTTCTTGTAAATTTTCTATGAGTTTAAGTTTTTCTTGAATGGCTGATTTTGATGAATTATGAGTTAGCATTTTTTATTTTATTTGATTTTGAATTTTTGTGACTAATTATTTTCCCAGTTAATATTGGAGTAAAATTCATTTTTCATGCTGTCTTATATCATGTCCGGTTGAATAGGTATAAATAAATTAGGGAGAAGTAGGGGCGTTTCATGTCGCGCAGCGTTAACTAAGTATGCGCAAGTAAAACGGCCGTTTCGCCCCTACAGGAGTCAGGGGGGAAGAGGAGAAAGTTTTTTGATCACTAATTATCCGGACATGATATTAGATGAAGAATTTATTAGTTAGAGCCCTTCCCTAAGCTATTTTATTTGTAAACTTAGGGTTTATTGAGCCTGACTTATAGCTTCAATAGGACTTACCCATGAATGCTATTGGTAGGGTGTGTTTTGCTGACGCAAAGCGGAGCGAACCCTGCGCGACACGAAAAGCCCTAGGGTAACCCACCAAGGCTCTATATATAGAGCCTTTGCGTAAGTCCTGTTCAAAAAAGAAGGAGTATGGCATGGGAGAAAAGAATTGATAAGTAAGAGTGGGACAATTAATTCGATTTTTTATTATCGAAGATGTTTATTTCCAAAACCAAGCTTCAGTAGTGGGTACTGATAACTAAAACAGTGATTGCTTCATTTTTCCCTTATCTGATAGATATGGCCAAATAAAGATTAAGAAATATTAACTTATATTATAAACAAAATTCTCAGGTTTTATAGTTATAGCAATGAGCACTCACATATTTACATATTACTATCGTCTTTATAATCTAGTACAGATTTCTTTCTCTATATTAATTTTACATATATTACATTATAGCAATTTGTCATATGTAAATATACAAGCGCACGTTGCTATACATAATGAACTTATCAAAATTTATCTAAAATCTAAAAACTCCAAGGTGATAAAAGAATTATCAGCATTAGAAACTCTGAGTGATAAGTGGACATATTTTATTAAATTAGAAGTAATACCTTCTTCATTAGGGGAATTTAAACAATGAAGAATTAGAGGAATTAGATAAACAGGAAATGTTGATTAGAGACAAGAAAGGACAAATTAGTTTGGCGCTCAAGGAAGGAATCGAAGAAGGAATCGAAATTGGACGAGAGGAAGGAATAGAAATTGGACGGGAGGAAGGAATAGGAATTGGACGGGAACAAGTAGTAAAACAAATTTTACGTCAAATTCACAGAAAGTTTGGAGAAATAGCTCCAGAAGTTCAAATTCAGATAGAGCAGTTA
>JAKQYF010000263.1 GCA_023356535.1 Trichodesmium sp. MAG_R03
ACTTCAACAAGATTGAAGAAGATTTTGCCATTCTCAAAAAGCAACGGATATATGCTCCACCAGAAACAACACTGGATGACATTGTTAGACTGTACGGAACTTAATTGTAATGACTATAGCAATGAACACTCACATATTTACATCAGGACTTACGCAGTATCGCTATATATGGCGCATAAATTTGCCATTTTTCAAATATTGCCACTATAATTAGTGCCCTTGCGTAAGTCCTGTACATCTTACTATCGTCTTTAAATGTAGTACAAATTTCTGCAAAAAAAAACTCCCCTGCCATAAAAATCTATAGCAGAGGAACAATAGCAATTCCAACCAAAAATAACCAACCGCCTAACTGCGATCTGTTGCAACTGCTGGTTCAAAACTATATATAACTAACTCCTCACTCTGCTTAGTCAACTGATTATACAATTTTTCAGTATTCGGGAAATTAGCAGCAGGCAGAGTTGGGAAACGACGATAAGGAACAGTATCCTCTCCAAACACTTCAATATATTCAACACTATTTACCATAGCACTGATAAAACTATTAATACCTGAAGTTGCTAGAATCTGATTATACTTCCGAATCTCAACTTGACTGCGAGGAGCGCGACCTAAGAAATGCTTAGTACCAATTTCAATCACCTTAGTATTAGGATAGGGTGTATAGAACTCTTTAAGATAAACTTGAGAACAACCTAACCCCTCAATAAACTCCTTGAGATTGATTTCATTATTCTCTAACTTACTTTCCAGAGAAGAAAACTCACTCCTACTTCTATAAGGATCGATATTCCGCTCAAAAATCTGACGGTAAGCAGCAGCAATAACCATTTCCAACTGTTGCTCATCTTCAGTACTTGTCAACTTAAATACCTTATACTGCTCCCGTTGCTTGTTAACACCTTGCATAACTCGGAACTTAATATCAGGTTCAGTGCGAAATAACCTCGGAGTTCCCAATTCCAAAAATCTTGGTCTTATTTCTTTCTCAACTCGCAGACCTTTATTACCAATACTACCTACCCTTGTATTTCGCAAAGAGAAACCAGCAGGAGTTAAATAGCGTTCGTAAGGAACAGTATTTTCACCAAAAGCTTCATTATATTCCTGACTATCGATAATGGCATCAACTAAAGCATAGAAACCTTGCTTAGCACAAACATCAAAGTAAGAATTAATTTCTTGACGCCCATAAGTCGGACGACCCAATAACCGCCGATGAATGTACTCAACTGCCTTACATACATACAAAGAAGTCCAGTACATATTCCTAAAAGTGTCAGACTTCACCAAAGCACGAATAAATTCTCGAACAGTAATATCGCAATTTTCAAGTTGATTTTCAGCATCTTTCAGCCGTTGACCATCGTAAACATCCCGACCAAATACCTGACGATAAGCAGCAGTGATAATTTTTTCAGGAGAACTTTCAGAAAACTTGATGCTAGCACTGTTGCTGCTCCTAAAGCTACGTAATTTACTATTCACATAATCTTCAGGCAGTTGATCAACTTTGAAAACCTTCGGACCAAGAGAACCAGGATTTTTAGCTCTGGCACCAGGGTTACTAATTTGGCTATCAATACCAGCTCCCTGATGAATTAAAATCCGGCGAGTATCTTTACCAAAAAATGCAGGGCGGTTTTTCGGGTTGCAAGTTTCTTTCGGGAAAATGGCCCCAAACTGAATTTCTAATGGGTCATTACCACTACCATAAACGTGCTGATTTGGCAAGGGTTCGTCATAGTCACCAAATAAAGTCACGAATTGAGGTACTTTCCGGAAAGGAGCACTGTAGTTAAATAAATCAAATTGTACTCCCCAGTTCCGACATTCCTGAGCCTCTTGACCTAAACCACGCAGATATGGTACTTGCTCTTCCCCAAAATAATCGGAGTATTCTTGAGAGTCTACCATAGCATTTACTAAAGCAGACAAACCACCTTTCGTAACAATATCAAAGTATTTCCTAAACTCTTCTGGTGAACTTAAGCCCCGACCTAAGAAATGACGAGTTGCCAGTTCCACTACACGACTATTGACAAATCCTTCATAGAACTGTTTCCGGTAAACAGAAGATTTACCCAAACCACGGATAAACTCTTTCATTGAGATTTTGCAGTTTTTGACCTGAGATTCCAGATCAGAAATATTCAGGCTATAAGCTCGGACAATATCCCGTTCAAATACCTGGCGATAAGCTGCTTTGATTACATCTTGTTTTTCAAAGTTAGACAAACCAGGCTTCATGGCAAATTTTTGTCGCCTTTGGGCAGCATTAAAGTAAATTTGTGGCAATTCTAGCCCTTGCTGATCTAAACTTTGACCCAGGCGCTGCTTATTAGAAGGTTTTGGCCCGCGAAACTCCGTTAAAACTACATCGAAATATTGAGCCACGATGTCCTTAGCTTCCCGGTCTTGAAAATATCTCATGGAAGCTTGTCGCATCTGTTGGACCGCTACAATAGTAGATATAGTAGAACAAGCATTCTCAATAATTTCTCTTAAACCACGAACATTGACGGAGAGAATGCTAGGGTCCCCAGCCACAATAGCATAAGTAGTATAGCGTAGGAACCAAGATAAGTCCCGCAAGGATTTGGTCATATTAGCAGGGCCATACCTAAACACAGGAATCGTTCTGAAGCCTGCTGGTATAGGACCAGGGCTACCCGCACCTAAATTACTTAATAGGTTACGTAACCCTTGAAACAGGTTACTTTTACCATTGTTCTCTATAGAACTAGTTGTAGCACCAACAATACTCGTAGTCATTTCTGGTTGATCTGGCTTTTCCAAGAAAACCATAGGAGAACCACCAGAAAAAATAGTATTGGCCGCAGAAGAAACAATTCTTTCTGAATTCTTAGTCAGTACCTGAGAAATTTCTAAGCGTTTTACTCCCGAACTAAAAAATTTTGCTAGTTCGTCTAGTTCACCTTTTCCTAAAAACCGATCTTGTTGTTCTGCTTGAGAAATAGTTGATGCTGGTAAGGTTTGATATAGTTGCGGACGTACAACTGAACTTCCACCACTTGCGTTGACAGTCATTCGATTTTTGGCACTCCCTATTTTAAGTTTTTACAGCTTTTATTCAAACAGTTTGGCTTGAATTTTTATGACATTTCAAAAACCTTCTCCTTTGAATAAAAGCATAGTTCTCTTAAAATCTTGGTTTTGTTTCTTTCTCAACTTGCATATTTTTGCCAATACTCCCTAGCCTTATATTTCGCAAGGATAAACCAGCAGGAGTTAAGTAACGTTCGTAAGGAATAATATCTTCGCCAAAAGCTTCATTATACTCCTGACTATCGATAATAGCATCAACCAAAGCATAGAATCCCTTCTTAGCACAAATATCAAAGTAAGAATTAATTTCTTGACGCCCATAAGTCGGACGACCTAATAACCGCCGATGAATATACTCAACTGCCTTACATATATATAAGGAACTCCAGTACATATTTCTGAAAGTTTCAGACTTCGCCAGAGCACGAATAAATTCCCGAACAGTAATATTACCTCTTTCAAGTTGATTTTCCGCATCTTTGAGCCGTTGGCCATCGTAAACATCCCGACCAAATACCTGAAGATAAGCAGCGGTAATAATCTTTTGAATAGAATTATTGGTATTATCACCATTGCTACTTTCAGAGTTATTGAGTTTACTATCTAAATCACCTTTAGGCTGTTGATCAAGTTTGAAAACTTTCGCACCAAGAGAACCAGGATTTTTCCCTCTGGCACCAGGGTTACTAATTTGGCTATTAATACTAGCTCCTTGATGAATTAAAATTCGGCGAGTATCTTTATTAAAAGGTGCAGGGCGATTTTTGGGGTTGCGAGTTTCTTTCGGGAAGATCGCCCCAAACTGAATTTCTAATGGGTCATTACCTCTACCATAAACGTGCTGGTCTGGCAAGGGTTGATCATAGTCAGCAAATAAATTCACAAATTCAGGGACTTTCCGGAAAGGGGCACTGTAGTTAAATAAGTTAAGTTGTGCTCCCCAGTTCCGACATTCCTGAGCCTCTTGACCTAAACCACGCAGATATGGTACTGTCTCTTCCCCAAAATAATCGGAGTATTCTTGAGAGTTTACCATAGCACTTACTAAAGCGGACAAACCACCTTTAGTAACAATGTCAAAGTATTTCCTAAACTCTTCTGGTGAACTTAAGCCCCGACCTAAGAAATGACGAGTTGCCAGTTCTACTACACGACTATTAACAAATCCTTCATAGAACTGTTTCCGGTAAAGAGGAGATAGACCCAAAGCACGAATAAACTCTTTCATTGAGATTTTGCAGTTTTTGACCTGAGATTCCAGATAGGAAATATTCAGGCCATAAGCTCGGACAATGTCCCGTTCAAATACCTGGCGATAAGCTGCTTTAATTACATCTTGTTTTTCAAAGCTAGACAAACCAGGTTTCATGACAAATTTTTGTTGCCTTTGGGCAGCATTAAAGTAAACTTGTGGTAATTTTAGCCCTTGCTGATATGAACTTTGACCCAGGCGTTGCTTATTAGAAGGTGTTGACTCACGAAACTCGCTTAAAACTACATCGAAATATTGAGCCACGATGTCCTTAGCTTCCCGGTCTTGAAAATATCTCATTGAAGCTTGTCGCATCTTTTGGATCGCTACAATAGTAGATTTAGCGGAACAAGCATTCTCAATAATTTCTCTTAAACCACGAACATTAACTGAGAGAATGTTAGGATCTCCGGCCACAATAGCATAAGTAGTGTAGCGTAGGAACCAGGATAAGTCCCGCAAGGATTTGGTCATATTAGCGGGGCCATATTTAAACACAGGAATTGGTCGGAAACCTACTGGGACAGGACCATCATTATTCGCACCTAAATTATTAAACAGGGTCTGTAGACCTTGAAATATATTACTTCTACCTTTGTTTTTTACAGAAGTAGTAGTATCTAGATTCGTATCTCCAGAAACTGAAGTTGTTGTAGAAGACACAAGACTCATGGCCATTTCTGGTTGATCTGGCTTGTCCAAGAACTTCATAGGAGAACCACCAGTAAAAATAGTGTTAGCCGCAACAGAAACAATTCTTTCTGAATTATTAGTAAGTATTAGAGCAATTTCTAAACGTTTAGCTCCCGAGCTAAAAAATGTTTCTAGTTTGTCTAGCTCACCTTTTTCCAGAAAGCGATCTTGTTGTTCCGCTTGAGAAATAGTTGATACTGGTAAGGTTTTATATAGTTGCGGATTTGCAACTGAACTTCCACCACTTCCTTTGATAGCCATTTGATTTTTTTACTCCCTATTTTAAGTTTTTACAGCTTTTATTTAGACTATTTGATAACATTTTAAACACACTTTTATTTGAATAAAAGTATATTTTTATTAAGGTTTACCTAAAGATATTTTCAGTCACAAAAGCTGCTCTTAAAACCAAATAAGTAATTGATCATTTTTTTGGTTTTAATCCTTTTACAGAATACTGAATTTATACTCTAGCTTCTGTAATCTTTTCGAGTTTATGGGTTATTTAGGGGTTTATTTGCCTAAATAAGGTTTATGTATTTCCCACAATACTCTTAAAATAACACCATATTTCCTGACATTATACAGTGACAATACTGTAAGTTGACATCAAATTTTCTATTTTTATATTTTCTGTATTAGCATCATAAACTTATATCTTTTTGTGATTAGTATTATGCGAGATTTTTTGCAAAACCCGTTTGAGTTTTAGATTGAGGTATTACTTTGCCCAAAAGGCATTATTTATTGGTATGATTTCAGGTTTTTGTCACAGTAATTTGATAGAAATATTAAAGCCCAAGAAAGTAGGTATTTTGGCTGTTTTTACTTTCTAGCTTTTTCTTATCTGTTTCTAAGGTAAAATTTTTCAGCTAACTACCTACTTGTGTTAAAAAACCTTACAGAATCTCATTTTATAGATTTATAGTCTTTTATCTTAGAAAAAATAATAAATTTTGTTAAGTAATTTTTGATAATAACGTCCCTACATAAGAACAGGGAACGTACCCACCCCTAACCCCGACTGTGGACAAAAACCCATTCATAGGGGTATGTTTTTAACACACGGGGTGAGTAACTACTTTTATTCAATATCAAACTCCAGAAAAGTGTGCTTTTTTATACAAAAAATTGGTAAAATTCAAAAATTCCTCTCATACTTCCCTCTCTCCCCCCATTCCCTACAACCCTTGGGCATAATGTTAAAAACATACCTTTGCCAGCCCTCTCAGGAGGTAGAGTCAGATCTATTTGTTTGTCCCTTGATTTTTTTGGCATGGGAGTGCCCAAAACACTAACTTTTTTAGCTTGAAGGGCCAAAAACCAGTTAGTTTTTTCGACAAAAAAATGCTAAGACCTTTATATGTCAATACTTTTATATTTGATGAGCAAGCACTATATATTATGATGGGTTACGGCCGACATTCCGCAGATCTTCATACATCTTTATGTATATTTACATTTTCAAAATAGACTGACACGAAAAACTTTCATTCCAGAAGTTAATATCAATAAAGTTTATCAATAACTAATTTTTTATGAGAAAATCAGTTACAATTCTTTATGACAGTGAAAATCGATGTCCATAGCTATAAGGTCTTCAGGGAGAGCGCTCAGGGCGAT
The DNA here is from genome assembly GCA_023356535.1 of Trichodesmium sp. MAG_R03. GTDB lineage: Bacteria > Cyanobacteriota > Cyanobacteriia > Cyanobacteriales > Microcoleaceae > Trichodesmium. Next base: position 6,641 of record JAKQYF010000263.1, read on the forward strand.
AGATTAATAAAACTTCTCAATTTAATGTTCAGAAGTGCGGAATGTGGGTTACGGCGGACAGTTAAGATTTTGGTTTCTTAGTATTCAGTATTGCTGCCTAGGCCACCCTACTAGACCGACATAGCTAAAATGGTGCAATAAGGGTAGGTTGGGTTGAGGGACGAGACCTAACCATAATAAACCTTTGTTGGGTTTCACTTCGTTCTACCCAACCTACATTTTTAGTTGTGTCAGTCCACTACTAGACCGACATAGCTAAAATAGTGCAATAAGGGTAGGTTGGGTTGAGGGAGGAAACCTAACCATAATAAACCTTTGTTGGGTTTCACTGAGGTAGTCGATGGGGATATCACTATCCCTCACCTCTACTCCAAAACCGTGCGTGAGAGTTTCCAGCTCACACGGCTCCTAATAACAAGGATTTCCAGGTTA
>JAKQYF010000264.1 GCA_023356535.1 Trichodesmium sp. MAG_R03
GACTTTTCCTCGGAGTTTAAGTATATTACTTAAAGAAGCAAAAGAAAAAGAATTAACTTACAAAGGAAAGTCATCAACTAAAATTCGTACAGAGCGTCTCCTTCAAGGAAAATCTCTAGAATTAGGGTTAAAAAAAGCATCCAAAAAGCGATGCGAAGAAATTAAAGAGGAATATCCAAACTATATTGATTTCTTTGATTCTCTTAACGGAAAATTAGCTTTTTTAACAAAAAAGGAATTGAAAAAAATATGGCAGGCTTCAGCAGCGGACATTGTCGAAAATGCGGACATTGTCGAAAATTTTGAAGAATTTACTTCTTTTTTAGGTGAAATAGGTATGATTGAATTTAGGGAGAAAGAAGAACGCTATAAATTTGCAGATATATATGTTTATGGTTTTAATATGATTCGTCAAGGAACAATATAGAAATTTCTAAGCAGGCACACAAAATTAATTACACTTAAATTACACTTATATGTGAGATTGACCTTCTTATGCTAGATACCATCAGTCAAACTAGAGCAGGTAAAGAATGAGTGTAATGGTACTTATACCAAATCCGGTTCTCCATGCATCACGTTTTTTAAATTCCTCTCTAACCTTTCTAGCTTCTGGACTTATGCTTTTTACCTTACCTCTGTACAAATATCCCACCGCTGACCATTCTGAATTAATAAAGTTAAGTGAGAAGCCCTAAATTCACAATCTAGCGATCGCTCCCGAAACTCTACCCAAGCTGCTTGAAAATTTTGTTTAGATGAATTTATCCCACAAAGGAGATTTTTGTGGATGTCATGATTTTTATATTACCGAAATATAAGGGTTGTTTCAATAGTGGGATAGGCTTATTAAAGGAGTATGTTTGGCTTCGTTCCTCAACCCCACTTGCAAAAAGCTAATTTTTTTGCTTATTATATAATTTTAGGAGTAGAAGATAATGAATCGTGGAAAAATTGTGGCTATTATTACTGGAGCTATTTCTATAGGCTTGGCGATCGCCTATCTAATTATTGTACAACTATTAGACTTGCGGGGCGCTGAAATGATACCCGCTCCGACTTCTATATTGCCTTTTGTTTTTTGACATACTCCCGACGTAGCACTTATGGAACAACGTGGAGTTCTTCGGTCAGAGAAAAACTGACCGCAGTTTTGTCAGAGAGAGAGGTGATCTCCTTCCCTGTGTTGACCCCAGAAATCAAACAAAGGTATTCTTTTTAGAAGCGATGATCTTGCCCAGTATGCCTTTTTCATTCTCACCAAGTAAACTGAAATAATCACTACCGGGACTTACACCAAATAGTAGCAAAAAATAAGCTCAAATATAGATAGGGAAAGGTTTTTACACCGAAAAGGTATAAATCCTTTGTTACCAAGGGCTTTGGCCATTTTTAAGGTATTGAGGTAATTTCCTTGTCTAGAGTGGCTTTCAAGCAGTTGTTCCGCCCAAAAATGTCTAAGTACCACTACTTATTTATCACTAACTTTAGCTTTTTTGCTCACGAAAAATTATACGAGTTTGCATAGCAATTCCTGTAGTTTTAGAAACCCAACCTGTTATATAATAATCTTCAGTGGCATTGTTAATTGTAATTTTTGAATGGTGGTAAACTTGCACAGCGAAATTTTCAATAAATTCTTCTGTAGTTTCATCAACAGGACTTACCCACGCTTAACCTTGAAAATACCATATGTAGGGGCGAATGCCATTCGCCCTCACTGGATGTAGTGGTATGAGATGTGGGAATAAGAGAAGACCTGATAATTTATGCTCATCAAAGGCAATTGCAACCAGAGACTGCTCAAAGAAATCAATAACGGAACGCTCTTGGTGACGACAAGTTTGCACTACAGTCAATTTCTAACTTCCACAAAAAAAATTATTGATAAATATTAGTTGCCTTAATCATGTGATAAGAAATAAGTAATTGAGTCAAAGCCAGAGGATAACTTTGTAACACCTCCCCAGTTGTCCCAACTAACTTACCTATATTTAGGTTTCCCTTCGGGGAACAAAAATGTTTTAAGTAAGGCATGTCCTTACAGATAATTATTTCTAATTCATTTACCTGCTCCTTGGTAGCATTACTATCAATTTCCAAAACATCTACTGGTTTACCCATATCCCGGTCTAAACCTAAACGGACTGCTGGTTGAAAACTCGGACTACCTTGACCAATAATTTCTAGAAAATCTGGATGAGGAATAGTTGGCCTGAGTAGCAAACGGACATGAAGTTGAGAAATATTTATATCATTGGCAGGGGGATAGAAAGTAACAACTACATCTGCCCACTTACGTTGAGGACGGATAAATGCTTCTGAGTCAGGTTCGCGCTGTTCCATATTTTTCAGGACTTGTGCCTCAGTGTACCCCCTTTTCATCGTATCACGTTTTACTTTCCATTTTGCCCTGAGTTCTTCTAGAGGAGCTAAGTACACTTTCACATCGTAACAATTCCTTGCACCCCTAGTTGAATAACCCAGTAATCCCTCAACAATTACGAATGTTTTAGGCTGAATGTATTCTGGAGGGTCAAATTTTCCGGTTGAGTGATTATAAATAGGTTTGAGAATTGGTTGTCCGTTACGCAGCAGGGTTAGATGTTGCTCTATTATATCAAGATAGTTACAGTCTGGGTGGAGGGCAGTAATACCTATTTCAGCTCGTTGTTTTCGATCGTAACGATGGTAATCATCTGTACAGATAACAGTGACATTTTCTGGCCCTAATACTTGAGCTATTCCTCTAGTCAAGGTAGTTTTACCTGCAGCGCTATCACCCACAATACCTAGGATTATTGGACGATCAGTCATAATTTTATTCTCCGTTCTACTAAACTTACCCAAACTTACCCATATAGGTAAGGACCTTGGATAAGGGCGTCCCTAGAAAAGAACAGGGAATTTGCCCACCCCTAACCACGACCGTGGAGGGGAAAGGTCGGTAGTCGGATATATTTTTCCCTTGATTTTTCTGACATGGGAGCGCCCAAAATACTAACTTTTTCAGCCTTGTTGGATCGAAAACCAGGTAGTTTTTTCCCAAATCAAAGGCTAGGGCCTTTATGTGTAAATGCTTTTATCTTTAATCAGCAAACCCTATTTAGCAAACCCCAAAATTTGTGAAACAAGAATCTCCCGTTATGATCGTTCTTATTTAATGGTGAGAGTGTCAATCTACAATTAGGTAAATTATCAATTTTGCTAAGTTTATTGATATAAGCTAGAGTTATTTGTAATGCTCAGTCTAGATTTTTATTATATGCGATCACGATTTCTGCCTAATATTATTATCTCCGGCTTAATTACAATAGCTATTTGGTTGTGGAGTAGCCCTGCTTGGGCATTAATTCAACTTAAACTATCCAATATAAGCTACAAAGATTGTCCTACAGAACTAGACAAAGGGGCAATTACCAGTGGTTCTAGTATGGCAGCTAACTGCTTTATTATTACTGGAAAAGCCAAAAATACTTCTAGTAAAACTGTGTATGATGCTGATGTGTATGGCCGTATTTATGACGCTAATAACAATAACGTCATGCGAAATCGTACCAGAATTGGTTCAATTGAAGAAGTACCTGCATTTAGCACTACTAATTTTGAAATTAGAGTTTCAATACCAGCAAATCTACCTACTCCGTTAAAACTTAAACAATTTAAATCATCTGGCTTCCCTCATACAGTTCGTTGGAAGCAAACTATTGAAGAATTTGACGGATTTTAATATTTTCTCAAGGCAGATTGACTTAGGAATAAATACTTATTTCTCAATCTGCCCCAAAGTTTTTTAATCTAATAGATTTGACATCCTTTCTGGCCTGAAAGGGGGAAGAGCAATACTTATCCATAACTCTTCAGTGGATTGACCCTTTCTTGTGGCAAAGATCAGCTAAGATTAGGTAGGGCTTGCTGATTAAATATAAAAGCATTGACACATAAATGTTTTAAATGTTTTAGCCTTTTTTGATCGAATTTGATCGAAAAAAGTGCCTGGTTTTTGGTCTTTAAAGCTAAAAAAGTTAGTATTTTGGGCGGTCCCATGCCAGACAAATCAAGAGAAAAATATCTCTGACTATCTCCTTTATACATTCCTTATTCCTCTCCTGAGAGGTGCTAGAGGTGGGCTACCTCCTCATTAAAAAGACTTTTTCAGCAAACCCTTAGGTACTGCTACCTTAACTGGTAGTCCTACCCTTTCTTCGAAGTCCGTTTAATATCTCAGATTACCCACCTAAAGGCAACAATATTATAGCTTATGTCTTTCGACTTAATCAATTCATATGTCGCCCGCTTATGGGTGAAGTAATAGAGACTCAATTTTTCTGTACATATTAATAACCTGTCGCCAGACCACCTAGTAATCCAGTTAAACTTTGAGCTACAAACTGGAGAGCAAAAATAGCAATTATTGGAGAAAAGTCAATACCTCCCAAGGGTGGAATAATGGAACGAAATATATTTAGATAAGGGTCTGTCAACTGACTCAATACAGAAAAGGGTGGGTCATACCAATTAATATTAGGAAACCAACTTAACAAAATCCGAATGAACATCAAAATCAAATAGATGTTTACAAATGTTTTTAAAGTCCCGGCTAATATTTCTATGGAAGCACTCATAAATATTCTTATTTTTTGTGAAACTACAAGGGATTAATTATACAATAAAGTTTAGCATAGCTTCAGCCTTATTAAAATCTGATATCAAGCTTGCTGGCTTTGGAATGTTATAATCAACTTGGTTTATAGAAAACAGATATTAATATGGTCGGCCATTTAATACTTTCCTCCGAATAATATACTTAATTTATACCAATACTACTAGATTTAATAGAAAATGTATCAGTACTTACGCAAAGGTACTATATATAGAGTCTTGGTTCGTTACGAAGTGCGCAATTCAAGTCGCGAAGCGTTCGCTCCGCTTGGCGTCAGCAAAACACACCCTACCAATAGTGTTTATGGGTAAGTCCTAATAATATAAAGCTATTTTCCACTTCACCGGGCTATTAAATCACTATATTACGGATCAATCTATGTATTCTTGGCCATTGAGATACCTATTGCTCAGTATTTACCAAATTTCCATTAACATCGCCTATTTGTTGGCGCACTTCATCAATTGCTTGATTCAACTGTGCTATTTTTCCTTCCAAACTTTGACGAGCTTTTTCTGTACTTTCTGATTCTTTGATTGATTTTTGTTTTTCTGTATCTTGAGTATCGAATAAGTTTTCTGCTAAGTCAGTATCGTCAGATATGCTTGTTCCAATTAAAATTCCTAATAATCCACCAACCAAGCCACCAAATGCTGCTCCCGCAATTAAACCACTTACAAAACCATCTTTATTACTCATATTTAGCAAATAGCTAATTGTTTATATAAAATACTAATTTTTATATTATAGCAGATTACTAGATTTAATGTCAACAGGACTTATGTAGTCACCAACATATATTATAGTGGGGAAAAGCCTTAACCTATCAAAATGATTGATAATTTCATATGCTTACCTAAGTCCTGCTGGTCAAAATTTAATTAAAACTCGGTGAATTCTAGTGGCCAACAACTAAGTACCAAACATTCGATCACCTGCATCACCAAGGCCCGGCACAATATAACCAACATCATTTACAATTTCATCAATAGTTGCTGTATAGATAGTCAAACTGGGATAAGCGGTACCTAGTTTTTTTAGAGCAGGTTTAGCAGCTATTACAGAAATAATTCTTATAGCAGTGGGGTCAACTCCACGTTGAGTTAATTCCGCCATCGCTTGCATAATTGTCCCACCAGTAGCTAACATTGGGTCGCAAATCAAAACCCGAACATTTTGGTCAAATTCCGAGGGAAGCTTATTTAAATAACAATTAGCTTCGAGAGTTTCTTCATTCCTGACCATTCCTAAATGATAGATAGATGCCAAGGGTAAGACAGTTTGAGCGCCTTCTAGTAATCCTAGACCAGCTCGGAGGATAGGTATTACTACTATGGGAACTTGAGGATTGACAAAAGTAGCCAAACATTGAGCTAAAGGAGTTTGTATAGTTGTTTCTAGGACGGGTAACCAATCTCGAATTGCTTCATAAGTTAACCATCTACCTAACTCTGTTATAGCAGAGCGGAACAGAGAAGAGGGTGTATTAGCGTCACGAGCTACGCCTAACCAATGCTGGACCAATGGATGGGGTGGGACATAAACACGAAGTTGTAAAGCCATAGATTGTAAAAGTAAAAAAAATCTAGTTTTAAGACTTACACAGAAATAGGAGGGGTACTCAAAGGTTAAGTTTGAATGAATTGGCAAATAATAATCACACTAGCTCACTATTAGACTTCTCCAAGAATCAAAAATCTGTGCCCAACTCATCCTACAGTTAAAACTAAACAATATCATGACCACTACACTAAAATCAAGAAAAGTATCAAAGGTTTTACTATGGCAGTTTCTCTCATATCTATCTCATTAACTGACGAATTACCAACAATACCTGAATATGATGCAATTATAATTGGTGCTGGTATTGGTGGGTTAGTTACGGCCACTCAACTTGTAGCTAAAGGAGCAAAAGTTATAGTTTTAGAAAGCTATATTATTCCTGGTGGTAGTTCTGGTTACTTTCAAAGGGAAGGATATACATTTGATGTTGGTGCATCAATGATATTTGGTTTTGGCAAGAAAGGTACAACAAATTTACTGACTCGTGCTTTAGATGCTGTTAATGTGAGCATAGAAACAATTCCAGATCCGGTACAAATACATTATCATTTACCAGATAATTTAGAATTAAAAGTTTACCAGCAGTATGAAAAGTTTATAGAAGAATTAACTCAAAAATTTCCCCATGAAAGGAAAGGGATTAGACAATTTTATGATGAATGTTGGGCAGTTTTTAATTGTCTTAATTCAATGGAGTTATTATCTTTAGAAGAACTACGATATCTCTCCAAATCATTTTTTCAAAATCCTGGTTCTTGTTTAGGGCTATTGAAGTATTTGCCTCAAAATGTTGGTGATGTTGCACGTCGATATATTAATGATTCTAAGTTATTAAAATTTATTGAT
>JAKQYF010000265.1 GCA_023356535.1 Trichodesmium sp. MAG_R03
AGTACGACGACTGAGTATTTGAATAGTACGTCGAATTTCGTCGTCACGCCCAATAACTGGGTCAAGTTTACCTTCACGAGCAAATTCTGTCAGGTCGCGACCGTATTTTTCCAGAGCTTCGTATTTACCTTCAGGATGTTTGTCTGTTACTTTTTGGTTACCTCGAATTTGGGAAATTGTTTTTTTGAGCTTGACTTCATCTAATTTGAATTCTTTATAGAGATTTTTACCAAAGTGATCGTCTTTCAGGTAAGCGAGTATCAGATGTTCGATAGATATATATTCATCTGTGTATTCTTGGCGATATTTTTCCGCATTATCTAATAAGGCATCCAGACTGCGACCTAAGTAAATATTATTGGGTGTATTTTTAACTTTCGGTTGACGGTTAATAAAGGTATCTGTGTATTCTTGTACTTTGACAGTTGAAACACCTGCCTTGCTAAATAGACTCGTTGCCAGCCCATTTTTTTCTAACAAAGCTTTCATCAGGTGTTCAGTTTCAATTTGTTGATTTTGAGAAGTTTTAGAAATGTCAGGGGTATGGGATATTGCTTCCCAAGCTTTTTCTGTAAATTGGTTAGGATTATTTGGCTGCATAATTTTTTGTCTATGATATACAATATATGTTATATTTTTATAGGACTTAAGCATGAACGCTATTGGTAGGGTGTGTTTTGCTGACGCCAAGCGGAGCGAACGCTTCGCGACTTAAGTTGCGCACTTCGTAACGCGCCCAAGCTCTATATATAGTACCTTTACCTAAGTCCTGTTTTATTTAATTTTAACTTGTAGCTTTGAATAAGTTTTAGTAGAAAAAACCGTTTTTTTTATTGGGTATTCACCATTAGGTGTAACTTTGATATAACTTAACTAATTTTCTTTTTATCGAATCAAATACTGGCCATTTTAGCCATTAGTACCTCTAAATGAAACGAGAGGCTTGAAATACTGAAGTTTATTTTTTTTATCCCCTTGACTGGAGTTGCCTGAGACCTGATTTTTTGGTTATATTAACTGACCATTAGCACTTTTTAGCTGAAAATGATTGAAGTCAAAAGTTATCGAGATTTAACGGTGTGGCCAAAATTAATGGATGCAGCAGTTTCAATTTCTGCCAACATCGCCAACATCGCAGAAGGAAAAGGAAGAAATCATTAGTTATATTCATACCCTTTCAGGAAACCAAACAGTGAATGTCGAACCTTTTCCAAAGTGACTTTTGACACCAATTTCTCCTCCCATTCTCTCACATAAACGTTTACATATTGCTAATCCTAAACCAGTACCACCATACCTACGAGTCGTAGAAGCATCTGCTTGAGTAAAAGGTTTGAATATATGTTTTAACTGTTCTTCTGTAATACCAATACCAGTATCAATTACCCGAAAAACTATATAACTATTTTGATTATTTAATAGATTTTGATTATTTTTTTGTTTCTTATTTTTGACTTTTTCTACACTGAGTGTAATTACACCATCTTCTGTAAATTTAGCTGCATTACCCAGTAAATTTATCAGCACCTGCCTCACTTTTGGCATATCTGCATACATACGACCCAAATTTTCTCCTAAAACTAATTCAAATTTATTGCGGTTTTTTTCAATAAGATTTTTAGCTGTACCAAACACATCTTCAACTAGCTTATTAACCTCAATACTTTCTAAATAAAGTGTAACTTGACCTGCTTCTATTTTAGAAATATCTAAGATATCACTAATCATTTCTAGGAGGCTTGTACCTGCTAGCTTAATTCTTTCTAGATCGGGAATAAAATCTTTATATCCTGCTTCCAGAGCATCCTCATAAAGAAGATCGCTATAGCCAATAATTGCATTTAGAGGTGTACGCAATTCATGACTCATTGTAGCTAGAAAAGCACTTTTGGAACGGTTTGCTGCTTCTGCTTTAAGTTTAGCTTCTTGAAGTTGCTCTGTGTATTCTGCTACTTTACCAATTAACTCATTTAGAGATACTGTTAATTCTCCTATTTCATCATCTGTGCTTACTGGAAGTTGGAGTTCAAAGTTAGCTTCTGCTGTAACTTGTTCAGCAACTTTGGTTATAACTTTTAAGGGAGTTGTGATCCAGTTTGCGGCATAGATGGCAATTATTACTGCAGTTACTACCGACAGTATCAGGCTACTTATTAATATTTGTATTCCTGATTTTTCTACTTTTTGATAATTTCTATATTCTTGTTTTACTCTCTGATTAGCTAGTATTGCTAATTGTTCTGAATCTTGTGATAATTTTTCTAATTCTATGGTAAATTCACTATCAATAATTCTATTCAGTGATGCTATTGAAGGAGTTTCTAATTTTCTTTGAGGCGGTATTTGTTTAATTTCTTGAACCAAATTTTCTAATTGCTCAATATGAACTTTTAGGGAATTAAAATAGGTTTGGATAAATTCTTGAAGTTGAAGGTCATCTGTGTTTTTATAGAGTCTTTCATTTCCGCTGTATGATATTGATTCAAGTTGTTTAAAAATTGTATGAATTTCATAAAAACTCGATAATTCTAGGGAGCTTTTTTTTTCTAAAATTGTCCAATTATTAAATTTTATGGGTGAATCTTTATGAATAATAATTATTTTTAATACTTTTTTTGTAAGATTTGTCAGTACATCTACTTGTTCTTGACCTCGTTCTATCTTACCTCTAATTTGATATTTATAATTTAATTCCAATACCCACCCTGTCAAAACTCCTAAGGTGACAATACCAATTGTCAAAGCATAGCCAAATCCTATTTTTTTTCGGATTCCTACATTACTCAGCAAATGCTTGCATCCGCTTTTTTGCTGCTGCATAAACTGTTTTTTTGATCTGGAAGTTAATGACATCTTCTCTAGTATTCCTTAACTTTCATTATAATATATAGCAATCCTATTTTATTCAATTCAAAAATCTTACCACTTTTTGAGAATACGTTTGGAGACAATGGTTCATGGGTAAAACTTTCAGAACTTATTTCTAGTTTTTGAACTGTTACAACCTATTTAGGAATGAGGATTTATTAACTTCGGTGATTTTCTGCACAGGAGTATTTCAGTGCAATACTCAAGCGCCAATATTTGTGGATCCTATTTTATCCCCATTCCTTAGGATTGCTACATAGCAATCCTATTTGATTCATGTTCAAAATCTTGCTAGTTTTTAGTAAGAGGGAATAGGTAATAGGCAATGGACAATCAATAGTTAAGGTCTATCGAGAGCCGTAATTATTTATTATCATACCACCCAGACATATTTTAAGAACCCAGAATCTATAAAATAGTTGCTTGGAAGTCAAAAGTCAAAATAAAAAAGACAAAATATAAAAGTGCAAAAATAATTCTTTTTCCTGAATTAATTTTTTATTTATTTATTTTTGGCAAAATTTAAATAGATATAATTCATCTGGTAGTTTAGATGCTACATCTAGATCAACACTTTCAGGCACAAATAAAACCATGCCAAATTCACATTGTTCAGTTGTACATTTCTCTGGTCGTGTAGTGATTCGATAATTACTATTTTCAGTGGGAATAAAAGAAATTACCGAAATTCCATCTTGTTTTTCATCATTGGCTATTTTATTACCTTTTTGATTTTTCAGAGTTAAATTTAAGTCACTACAATTATCATCACATACTGCAAGTATAGTGTAGGATACACCAGAAAATAATTTTGCTGTAAATGGTACTTCTACTCTCTCTTGAGTTTTTCCAATTAGTGGCCAAAATACTAATTTTTTACCAACTTTTTCTTGTGCTTCTACTGTCTCTTTCAATTTACATATTATTTGTTCTTCTTCGAGGCTAAGTTCTATACTGGCAGCACTTGCAACAATTGCACTACCTAATATCAAACCTATTCCACCTAAAACTAATTTTTTGGCATCCATTAATTTACCCAAGGAAAAATTTTACTTAACTACAGTCAGGAGTCTAGCATACTTTTGTACAATCATAGGGAATAAGAAATAGGCCAGATAAGAAGATGAGGATATCTTTTCATAAGGGTAAGTTTTTTAATTTTTGGTTGTGACTAGAATTGGAGGATAAAGAAGACAAGGAAGAAAAAGCAATTGTTATTGCTCGATTAAATAGGGCTTGCTCAAAAAGTTTATTAATAGACATCTATAAAAAACTCTGTGTAAGTTCTGTTTCTGATCTAAGATAAGGCTTAATTTTTCATCTAACAACTAATAACTGAACAGATTCTATTTACTTTCCATCCAATTTTCACCTCCATGAATATCTACTATTAGAGGTACTTTTAAATTTACAGCATTTTCCATTGTAGATTTAATAACTTTTTGCAATTCTTCCAACTCTAATGGTGGCACTTCAAATACTAATTCATCATGGACTTGTAATAATAGTTTGGTCTGATAATTTTTCAATATTTCATTCAGTCTAATCATGGCTATTTTGATAATATCTGCACTAGAACCTTGAATTGGAGAGTTAGCTGCTGCTCTTAAAATTTGAGCATCACTTTGACTTAGCTTTAATTCCTGTAAATTAATTTGTTCCGGTAGTTTCCCTTTTAAATCACGAAGAGTTTTAGATTCTAATTCAAAATAACGTCGCCGACCTAATATTGTTTCTACATAACCTTTAGCGATCGCTTGCTTCTTCAACCTTTCTAAATAGGCAAATACTTGGGAATATTGTTGTTTATATCTTTCTAAAAATTGTTTACTTTCTTTGACTGTTATTTTAACAGATCTTGCTAATTTTTGCGCTCCCATCCCATAGATTACGCCAAAATTTATAGTCTTACCTATACGCCTTTCTTGCGGTAAAATTTCCTCTTTTTCAAATAATAGTTTAGCTGTAACTGTATGTACATCTTGATTATTTTGATAGGCTTTTATCAAAACTGGTTCTTGACTCAAATGTGCTAAGATTCTTAACTCTATTTGAGAATAATCTGCAGCTACTAATAACCAATCTTCTTTTGGTAGAAATGCCTGACGAATTTGCCGAGAAAATTCTGTACCAATGGGAATATTTTGTAAGTTTGGTTCGGAAGAAGATAAACGCCCTGTATCTGTTTGAGTTTGATTAAAGTTTGTATGTACTCGCTGAGTATCTGAACGAACTAATTTTGGGATAGCTTCGACATAAGTAGAAAAGAGTTTGTATAAAGTTCGATGATTTAATATTTCATCAATAATAGGATGATGTTCAGGTTCTGCTTGTAATTTTTCTAGGACTACTGCATCTGTAGAGTAGCCAGTTTTTATTCGGCGAGATTTTTTCTGATTTTGACTTAGTATTTCAAATAAGAGTTCGCTTAATTGAGATGGGGAGTTTAGGTTTAATAAATCCCTAGTTCCTACTTGATTAATTTGGTTTTCAATATTTGCTAAATTTTGTCTTTGCTCTTTTGATAATTTCGTAATATATGCTTTTAGTATGGGGCTAGATATGGCTTTTTTTAATTCTTGCTGATTGGTAAATGAATTAAAATCTATCTGATTAATTTTTGTTTGGAGATGTTCTTGTAAAATTTGACGATCTACAGTTTGAAAAGCTCTTTTTTCAATTTCCTCTAAATCTTGTTTCAATTGAATTGAGAATTTTTTGAGATATTCAATATCAATCCTAATTCCCTGAAATTCCATTTCTGCTAAAACAGATTCTAATGGTTGTTCTACATCCACTAGTAATCTATACAAAGATTTCTCAGCATGTTGATTTTTATCAGCTTCTTCTAATTCTGTTATTAATTTTTCTACTAACTGAAATGTCACCAAAACTTGAGTCCCACAATAGTAAGCTACTTTGAAAATATCTAAGTCAGCAATAGTTTGATTTTTTGAGACTACATTATTATAACTCTGTAAATTTATTCCCATATCTCTAAGATATCTAATATATATTTCTTCCAGACTATGTTTGGCCTCGGGATTTAATATATAACTTGCTAACATTGTGTCAAAAACAACTCCAGTTAATTTAATTCCTTGACAGCGAAAAACTAATCTATCAAATTTTGCATTTTGAAATACTTTGGGATACTCAATACTTTCTAAAACTGGCTTTAAAACCTCTAAGACTGTCATCTTATCCAGATTTTTACCAGTTTTATGTCCGGTAGGAATATAGGCAACATCTTCCATATTTTTTCCCCAACAACAACCAATTCCAACTAACTCTGCATCTCGTGGTTCTAAAGATGTTGTTTCCGTATCCCAAGCAACAGGAGTCTGAGGATTTTTCTGTTCTTTTAAAATATTTACTAATTTGTTTAATTTTTCTGGAGTATCAATAATTTGAGGTTTAATTTTTGATTTTGTTGAGATTTGCTGTTTAGCTACTTTTGTATCCTCTGGGCTGAAAAACCAATCATCACTTCCGACTTCAATAAAAGTATTTGTAGATATTTCTTGTTGCTGAATTTCTGACTCATCCACCCAAGACTTAACTTCCACTAACCTATTAAACTGCTGTTCTAAATTGGGAATTTGATTGAGAAAATGTTGTAATTCCAGCCTTTGTAAAATAGGTTCAATTTCGGCTCGAGAAAATCTTTTGACTTGACAATCTTCTATGTCAATATTTAACGGAATATTTACTTCAATTTTTGCCATAAACTGAGAATGATCTGCCTCAGCTTTTCCTACTGCTAACTTTTTCTGATTTACTCCTTTAATTTTATCCAGAGAAGCATAAATTTCTGAAAGACAACCATATTCATTCAATAACTTAACAGCAGTTTTTTCCCCAATTCCTCTAACACCAGGAATATTATCAGATTTATCTCCACAAAGAGCTTTATAATCAACAACTTGAGTCGGCAAAATACCCAATTTCTCTTTAACTTCTTCAGAAAAAAATTCTTTAGGAGTGCTACCTTTACCCGCAGCTAAATGTAAAACACTAATGCCTTTTTCTACATCTATTAATTGAAATAAATCTTGGTCTCCCGAAAGAATTTTTACC
>JAKQYF010000266.1:0-1833 GCA_023356535.1 Trichodesmium sp. MAG_R03
TTTATTTTATTTTGCTAAACCAGATGGATGGAATGGAGTTAAAAAATTTCTGCAGCAATATTTTAATAATTCTGGTGTTTTGACGGAATTAGAAAAACCATTAACTAATCAAGGTAAGCCAGATATTCAGACTTTAATTACTATCTTTGAACAGGAAGCAGAAGCCAAAAAAATTAAACTAAATCAAGAATATCTCCCGGGGTGGATAGAAATATTTGTTAATGCTTATTTTCAAAAAACTGATACTTATATTAAATTCCAGGTTGCTAAAGAAGATTATTTTAAACGGTTAGCTAATTGGTTTGATGATGTAAAGTTTGCTGGCATTCCTGTGCCTGGGCAAGAAATAGAAAAGTCAGAGAAATTAGCTAATATTTTCGTGATGCCAGATGTGCTAGAAGATGTCTCAACAAGAGGGGTTTTTGAACGGGATTTATTTTTCAGAGAAAGTCAGGAACTAGAAGAAAAACTATTGGCCAATAGTTCTGGCAGAAAGTTTCTCGCTTCCGACTTATGGACTCAAGGGCGATCGCGAAAATCTGTCAGAAAATTTGTCATATTAGGTGCCCCTGGTTCGGGAAAAACAACCTTAATGAGTTATTTTGCGGTAATGTTGGCAGACAAACAGCCTCAACTTTTGGGTTTGGATAGTGAAACCGACTGGTTGCCAATTTTAATCAGGATGCGGGATATGGCTAGATATTCTGATAAAAGTATTCTTGAATATGTTCGGATATTTACGGAGAAAACCATGCAAGTCAAAACCCTGCCTGTGGGATTTTTTGAACATTGGTTGGAGGATGGTAGGGCATTGATATTGTTGGATGGTTTGGATGAAGTGCCACAGTCGGGGAAGCGTTATGATGTTGTGAGCCGCATTGAGAATTTTTTAGGACAGTTTGACAGAAATTACGCAATTATTACATCTCGCCCTGCGGGGTATCGGCGGGACTTTTTTCCTATGGAAGAATTTCCCCATTATGAAATGCAGCGGTTTGATGATGAAAAGATTTTGACGTTTATCAATAATTGGTATGACAGTCGGTTTCGAGGGCCAGGGGAGGCGGCAAGATGGAAGAAGAGTTTACAAAAGGCATTGGATGATAATGACCGTATTAAGGTGTTGGCACGGAATCCTTTATTGTTGACGATAATTGTACTAATTCATCGGTATCAGGCGGTTTTGCCTAAGGAAAGACATCGACTTTATGACAGGGCGGTGGAAATGTTGTTAATTTCTTGGGATGCGAAGAAGGAGTTGAGTAGTGATGGGCAGTTGCAGTATTTGGATAGGGATGATTTGGGCAGGTTGATGGAATTGTTGGCTTATTGGGTCCATACTCAGGGAGATGTTGAGAATAATGAGAGTGGTACGTTGATAGGTCAGGAGGAGTTGAGGGAGCAGTTGAGAGGAGAGATTAAGGAGTTGAAGCAGGTGCAGTTATATCAGGCGCGGGAAGAGGCTGAAAGGTTTATAGATTTGATTCGGGAACGTACTGGTTTATTGAATGAACAGGGACAAGATTATTATGCTTTTGTGCATAAGACGTTTCAGGAATATTTGTGTGCTGAGGAGATTAGGTATCGAGCGGATAATGAGGATGATTTTGAGATTGTGCTGGGTTGTATTCGCAAGTATTTGCATGACCCTCACTGGCGGGAGGTTTTATTATTGTTAATAGGGCAACAGAAGCCGAAAAAGGCAGCAAAGGCGATGAGGGCAATTTTGAATCATGGTAGTGAGTATGAGCAGTGGTTACATAGAGATTTATTGTTTTCTGGTAGTTGTTTGGCGGAAGATATCAAGGGTTTGCGGCGTGCTGATGGTCAGTT